>JBHAST010000001.1:0-6676 GCA_041831495.1 bacterium
CAAGAATCGCATCTCAGGCAGGAAGCGGGCCTTTTGAGCAGTATAAGTCTAATGTCTGAGAAAAGCAGTGGGTTTGAGAGAATCTTGACTATAGTATCAAGACTGTCTATAATTTTGATGCTCAGGATATTTTTGCGCTTCAGTTTGGGCAGTATCAGCCGTTTATGGATGCAGTGAAGGACAGAAAAGATGAAGAGGGTGTTTTGATCGCTGGAACCTATCTTCAATATTTCCTTAAAAATCAAAAAAATCTGATTTTGGATGGAATGTTGACTTGGCTCCGAGAGGAAATGTCAGACTTCAATAGCTGTCGCTCCTACCAGAGATTAAAAAACGAGCACTTAAAATATCTCGTTATTGACCCGAATATCGGAACGGTAGGAAGAGCAGGAGAAGGAAATGAAAGCCTTTTTCACCGCTTCTTCGCAAGGTTAAGCGCTGATGAACAACAGATTGAAACTCATGGAGCGATTACTATGCTCGTTAAAATGGCTCAAGAAGGATATCTCAAGCTCATCTATACCAATAATATCGGTGCAAAATATGCTTTTGAGCTTTCAGATAAAGAATTGATTGCTACTTTCGGAGAGAAATCCAAAGAAGAGCTTCTCCTTTTGAGATCAAAAATGGCAGTTGCCAAGTTCTTTCACACGGATTTAGAGCTTCTCAATTCAATCTTTCAGATTTTTCAGCAGAGGATTTCAAATGGAAAAGGAATCAGCGATTTGGCAAATATCCTAGGAAAACAGCTCTCGGAAGAAAAGCTTCTAAATGCAGTTCAAACCCTCCTTGCTGGAAAAGCTCCTCAGCTGAACGAGTTTTCACAGGATGAGAGATTAGTGCTTTCTCAATATCTCGGTTTGTATAGACTGATGACAAGCGGACAAGCTCAGCAGGCTCAAAACACTTTGACTCAGCTTTTCCAGAACAGTATTGCTGGTTCAAGTCAAGTGATTACTTTAGAGTTAAGATAGGCTTTTTACACGAATTACACGAAATCAAAGAAGATCTTTTTCTCAGGGAAATGCTTCTCAAACAAAGAAACAAAAGTCTGAAAGGTCTGATCAGGAAGCTTTACCAGTCCATTTTCTTGGAGCTGAACGAGTTTTCGGAGATCAGAATTCAGATTTTTTTTCTGTATGGTTTTGAAGTCGCCTTGATTATAAATGAGCGAAGCGATAAAAAGAGAATTGATCTTCGTGATATCAATTTCCCTTTTCACACACTCTAGAAGCTCTTGATAGAGATTTTCATAATTCTCAACTGGCAAAAGGGGGAGAAATCTGAGTCAGACTTTATAGCCTTTTTGCAGAAGGGTAGTGATCGCTTGGATTCTAGCAGAAAGCGGAGAAGTTCCCTTTTCATACTGCTGAATGATGCTCTGCGGATTGAGAGAAAAAGAAATCTCCGTATTTTTGGGAGGGATTCCCTCGTTCGCATCAAGAATACTTGAGATATTCGCGGATTTGGTCCTTGTTTCCATAAGCACCCTATCAAACTGCTCTATAAAAGGGAAAAAATGCTGATTGAATTCAGAAAGCTGATCTAGCCCCTGAATATCGGAATAATTGCTTGCATAAAGGGTAATTTGCCCTTGATAGCCTTGATTTCTCAGCTCAGAGATTCAGCTTTTTATTGTCTCTTGGATCTCCTCATAATTGACAAAAATTACGGGATACTGAGTCTTGAAATTTCCCTTGAGATAGCAATATTCACAGTCAAAAACGCAATTAAGGCTTGTTTTGAAAAAAAAGGATTTCCCTGGATAGCCATAATGATCTGGAACAGGAATCAGCTTTGGATTTTCCTGTTTTGCGATGATCAGTGCAGGAGTAAGCTGCTGATTCCCGATATTTTTATCAAAAATATTTTTATAATGATCAATCTCTAAAATTTCCGCTTGAGGAAGCTTTTTGAGAATGCTCTTGGTTAGTGGAAAATCCTTGGCTTTTGATTCAAGATAAATCAGCATACTTTAAAATTAATAATTAACAATTGAAAATTAATAATTGAGGAATGCTCCCCTCTGTAAGCCTGCCTGACTCAAATCACTCTTCGTAAGCAGGCTAGGGCATATTTTTCATGTAGGTCTTCTTATTATGCTTGTTTTTGTAGATATTCACTGATTTTTTCCTGGTAAAACTCCTTAGGATGAGCACCCATTACACCCTCTGCGATCTGATGATTTACTCCAAAGAATACCGTAGGAATAGAAACGATTCCGTATTCTCCTGCAAGTTCTGGAACTTGATCCACATCCACTTTCAGAATTTTTACCTGATGTTCATCGTATGCTGCCGAAAGTTCCTCCATCACAGGAGCCAGCATCTTACAAGGTCCGCATCGTGTCGCAAAAAAATCTACTACAAGTACGCCATTGAAGCTCTTTACAAGCTGTTCAAATTCAAGTTTAGAATTGATCATTTGTGCCATTTTCGTTTTCAAAAAAGAATAAAAGTCTGATTATTTAAGGCGAAAGATAATTTTGAGCGAGGTTCTCAACTGCTGGTAAACCTCAGTATTGAGGCTATATCTGATATTTTTCCCCTCTCTTTTGGTCAGCACGAGCTGCGCTCTTTTGAGCATGCCCAAGTGATGAGAAATCAGATTTTGAGGCTCTTGAAAAAGCTCTACCATTTCAGACACACAGATCCCCTCTGGGATTTTTTTGCAATTTTCTGCAAGAATACAGAGAATTCTTAGTCTATGTGGCTCTGCAATCAGCTGAAGAAGCTCAGAAAACTCCTCAAGATTGCTCAGTCAAGAAACACAGGTACTCATCTCTTTCTCTCAAATAAAACAATATATCTATATGGATTGATATATAAAATGCAAGAGATTTTTTTAAAATGAGAAAAGCCCTATCCTCTCACGAAAATTTTGTCAGAATAAGAGGACAAGATCGTTTTTGCTCTTTCTAAGTCTTGGATTGTTGCGGCATGCACGCCCTCCAAAGGATAGGTCCATCAGAGTTTATCTCGCTTTGATTTTCCAAGATTATGATAAGGAAGAAGCTCTAATCTCTCCATAGCGGTTCTTGTCTGGAGATAGTTTCCGAGCTCGTGAAGATCGTTTTCATCATCAGTATATCAAGGCACGAGCACATACCTGAGCCAATAGGGCTTTTGGATTTCATCGAGATAATCCAGGGTTTTGAGGGTATTTTCGTTGCTCTGTCCGACAAGCTGGAGATGTTTCTCTGGATTGATGTGTTTCAAATCAGGTAAAATCAGATCCGCAAGCTGAAGCACCTCTCTCGCCTCTGGTGTTTGCCAAAAGCCGTTGGTATCAATACAAATATGGAATCCTTCAGCTTTTAAGGCTTTTACAATGGGCAACAACGCCTGAGCCTGAATCAAAGGCTCCCCTCCTGAAAAGGTAATTCCTCATTTCGCACCAAAATACTCCTTTTGCTTATTCGCCTGCTCGAGAATTTCCTCTATGCCTCGCTGTTTCGCTTTATCATTTTCTAGCGGAATGGTATCAGGATTGTGGCAGTATTTGCATCTAAACATGCAGCCTTGCAAAAAAAGCACGAGTCTGATTCCAGGGCCATCTTGGGTTGCAAAAGTTTCTATAGAATGAACATTGAGCATGGTTTTTTTCAATTAAGAATTAAGAATATAGAATTGAGAATGCAAAGCTCTGAATAGTAAGCAACAGGAAGTCCCCCCTTAATGAGGCGAAACGAAGTGGAGTCCCGATCTATCGGGAGGGTGCCCCGAAGGGGCGGGGGGATTTGATACTATTTAATTTAGCGCTTCTCCCCCATAAAAAAGCCCCGCGAAAGGCGGGGGATCAAGATGAAAAGTCAGAATTTTTGGTTGATTTATACTACTTCAATCTGGTATCCACTGAGCTGAGAAGCAAGCTTGATATTGCTCGCTCCCTTACCGATTGCAAGCGGTTTCTGAGCTTCTTCTACCCTGGCGATCACTTTATTATTGTCTTTGAATTCCAAGCTTTCTACCTGAGCTGGCTTCAAAAGCCTCAAGATCAACTCCTTTGGATCTTCAATATATTCCACAAAATCCACCTTTTCTCCATCAAGAAGTGATAATACCGTATTGATTCTATCTCCCTTATGACCTACGAAAACTCCTACAGGATCAACGCTTTCATCATTACTTGCTACGACAATCTTGGTCTTCTTTCCTGCGATTCTACCGATTTTTTCAATACGAACACTTCCTTCTTCAAATTCAGGAACGATCTTTTCCAAAATCGCTTCTACATAGTCAGGAGTGGATTGGGTAATATCAAGGACAATACTTCCAGCTTCTTTACTAATTTTCTTGAGGAAAACGAAGACTTCTTCTCCAACCTCATAAGGACGGTTTGGAATTTGACTTTCTGGTGGCAAAACCACAGTTGTTCCCTCAATATCAAGGATCACGCTATCAGTATGCACTTTGATCACCTTTGCTTTCAAAAGTTGACCTTCTTTGTCTTGGAATTTATCGTAAAACCTTTCTCTCTCAATATTTTTCACGCCTTGCTTGATGGTCTGTGCAGCAGCCTGAGCAGCGATTCTAGAAAGTTCCATGCGCTCTGGAGTAACATTGATCAAGAGCTGTTCTCAGATTTCTATATCTTTTCTCTCTTTTTTGGCATCAGCAAGCAAAATCTGAGTATCTTCATCTTCTAACTCCTCTACTGCTGTCAAAGCCTTATAAATACTGATCGCTCCATCGTTTTCTACATTTACAACGATATCTGCCTTTCTAAACTCTGGATAATCCTTTTTGAATCCAGATTTAATCCCAGATCTGATGATATCCATCACTTGGTAAGGGTCGAGCCTGTACTCCTCTACCAAATGCATAATCGCAGCCTGAATACTTTTTCAGTCAAGTTTCATTGAGTTTTATTTAATAATAAAAAATTACTTCGCACACTACTTTATCTATTCTCTGGAGTTTTTCAAGAAGAAAGGAAGGGAAAAAAAAGAAAGCAGACATTCAGCTTGCAAAGGGAATAAAAATACCTACTCTTAAATTCAGCTTTTTTATCTTCTTACCCAAGAACCCATGAAAAAAGAAGCATTTCTAAAAACGGCACTCATCTGTGCTACGATTTTGGCAGGTCTGCTTATCGTGAGAAGCTGATTGCAACAAGGTGAATCCAAGACCGTTTTTGTCCCTCAGGCATGAGAAAGCACGCTCAATACGCTAACCGTTCAAGGAAAGGGAGAAATTTTTGTGGCTCCTGATATGGCAATGCTCAGTCTTTCTATCACACAAACTCAGCCGACAACAAAAGAGGCTCAGCAGCTCGCAAACAGCAAGACAAGCGAAGTTCAAGCCGTTCTGAAAACCTTTCCCATCAAACCTGAAGATATTCAGACCGAAAATATCAGCATTGCTACCGAATATGACTATGGATTAGGCTCTGAGAGAGAAATCAAAGGCTATACCGCTTCCTACAACATTCAGATCATTCTCCGCCAACTTGATCAAAAGAAAGTCCAAGAGCTTGAAAAGCTGATCAATGCCCTCACAACGATTGAAGGCGTAGGGATTGAGAGCCTGAGCTACGATATTCAAGACAAAACTCAATTCTTTAGTCAGGCAAGAGCTTTAGCCATGAAAAAGGCAAAGCAAAAAGCTGATGAACTTTCAACGCTTGGTAAAGTAAAACTCGGGAAACCAATTGCCCTCACAGAAGAAATCAATTATCAGCCATTCCATCAGTGAAAAATGGCGTTTTCACAGAGCAATAGTGCCGTTATGGAGACTGTAAGTGCTGATATTGGAGATGCGACCATTGCTCTTGGTCAGCTTAAAATTTCAGTTGCCATCAATGTGAGTTATTCCATTCAATAAGTTTGCTTTCTAAGAGAAAAAAGTCTGACTTCTCTTCTTATAAAAGAAATAAAAAATCAGACTTTTTCTTTTACTCTTTCTTGGTTCTAAAGAGCGCATACAGCACCACAAACGGAAAGGCAAGAGCCTTTTTGAAAGTCGGCTTCGTCCAAAAGAATGCGGGATAATCTTTGAAAATCGTCGTCAAAAATTTTCAAAACTGATTATGTTCCTTATCAGCACTGAAAGGATAGGAAAGAAAATCTTTGATGAAAGTCCACATCTCTGGATCAGTAGGAACTAAAGAACTTCGTATACAGAAGAACAAAAAGAACCGTCATTCTGAACGAAGTGAAGAATTTAATGTCCATTTACTATTATATCCTTTCCGACTTTGTCGGAATGCTCCGCTATCGCTTTGCTCAGGAAGACAGAGATTCGGGATGCTCCGCTCAGGAAGACACTACTCTGCTTTTTTCGTAGTCTTCTTTGCAGGCTTTTTTTCCTCAGCTGGAACTTCTAATGCACCAACAAGTTTCGTATACAGCTGCTTTTCAACGAAGAATGGTTCCTGCTCAGCATTCCAATCAATTTTGAGACCGAGAAGCTCGGTAATTTTATTGAGGATAAAGAACTTTTCAAGGCTTTCTTTCGCGGCAGTTTGCACTCCCTCTACAAATTCTTTCGCTTTTTCCTCTCCGAGCTGTTGGAAATATTCTTTCACTTTTTCTGCAGAACCGAACCTCTTTTCAAGATTCTGCATTCTGACCTTTAGCTCTTGATCAATCATCGTCTTTGGAATGATTACCTCAACTCCTGATTTTCTCACTTCGCTAAGGTAGTCTTCAATCGTTTGAACGAGTCAGCTTTCC
>JBHAST010000002.1:0-8057 GCA_041831495.1 bacterium
AAGAACTGTTTGGTAGCCAAGTTCAGAAGAAGGGATAACAAATAAGAAAACACAATTATTACCTGTAATTAACTATGGAATGGTGCTTTTTGGTTGAAAATTAACACAAAAAGACTCCTTCTTGAAGGAGGAGCCCGAAAACTATTCTATAACCAAGAGATCCCCTTTTCTTGCAAATCTAATATAGACTCAGATTTTTTGAGGATGTTTTCTATCCCAAATAACGTGGGTAGTTCAATAGTCTGGTTCTTCCCCCCATTTCTTTTCTATCAAGCTTCTACAATTCTCTTTCTCAATTCGCCCTCCCGTCTCCCTTAAGGCAATTGGTGTGCCCATATAGATTCCTTGACTTACACACCAATATGTAGGAGATTGAGGGGTTGCTCAAAAACTCTGGCTAAAATCTCCACTTAACTTTGACCATTCAGCCTGTGCTCAATAAGGCTTCAAAGCTGTTCCATCAACAAGCATCTTTTTTTCAGCTACCAAATTTTCTACAATTCTTTCTAATCTTTTTTGAGGGCCCCTTTCTGCAAGCCTAAAATATTCATCTACTCTTAAGTCAAAATTTTTCTGTGCATTAGCTTCAAGGTCTGGTACTTCATAAACATCAGCATACACTTTTTTGTAGGCTTTTGCTATCGCTCCAGTTTCACTCTCAGAAGTCAGCATTGGAGTCTGATATTCCGCATAGAGTGTTGAATAAAAATCTGGAGTAATAGCATTTCGTAAAGGAATTCTAACACTATTATTATGCACCCATTCTCGCTTTTCTAAGGGGATAATCTGCTGAAAGTATTTAGTAAATTCACATTTTGGAGAAGTGAAAATTCTTTTAGGATTTTTCGTGGGATTAAAATACCAAAATTCTGATTTGAGATGATATTTTGGAATAGTCACTTCCCATTTATCCAGCCATATTTTTCAGTCTTCTGGACAGGCAGATCCGCCATCACTTTTGGAAAACCAAAATCTTTTTTCCAATTTTTGCGTGTCAAGTTTTTTGAGCTGAATATCTTCAGGATTTATAGTTATAAGAGCTCTCTGAGCTGGAGCTTGGTCTTTAAGCGTAGGATAGCTCTTTTCTAGTCGGTTTTTACATAAGGATTTCTGTTGAGTAGTTGAGTGCTGATCTGCACAGCCCTGCATTACTCCAGCAAGCTTATCAAGCGTTTCTTCATAATGAGAGCTTTTCTCAAGCAAATTTTGAATCAAAGTATCAAGCTGCTGAGAAGAAAGCTCTGTGTTTGCAAAACTTACCGATACTAAACTGCAAAGCACAAGAATAGCTACCGAAAATATTCCTTTCTTCATCAGAAAAAAACAGAAAATAAAGACTCAGCCTTCATACTAAGTAAATTGAACCTAAAATCAAGGGCAGGAAAATCAGCTTTTTTCTTTTTTACTCAAAGACACGGAAGCATTCAATGCTATTAATATGCTATGGTTAAGGATTTTCTCGCAAAAAAAACTCTGATAATTTGAAAAAAAAAGCATTTCTGGTATAATTGTCTTATCTTTATTTAAAAATTTAAAAAAAATCTGAATGTCTGAAAATAAAACCCACTTAGATCAAGGAAGTATTAAAGATCATGGTCATCTTAAGCCAAACGAAATCTCTCAAGATCAGTATTTTATGGATATTTGTCGTGTGGTTGGGGAAAAAGGCACCTGTGATCGCTGAAGAAGTGGCTGCGTGATTGTTAAAGATGGACAGGTAATTTCAACGGGGTTTGTAGATGCTCCTTTGGGTTCTCAAAGCTGTGATGAAATTGGGCATCAGATGCGAACCATTACCAAAGAGAGTGGAGAAACAACTCAACACTGTATGAGAAACTGCTGTGCGGAGCTTAATGCAATTGCAAATGCTTCTCGCCAAGGGGTAAGTCTGGAAGGTGCGACCTTATATACCAAGATGACGCCGTGTTATGTCAGGCATTGTGCCCATTTGATCGTAAGTTGTGGAATAAAAAAAGTCGTTTGTGAGAAAAGGTTTCACGATGCAGAGCTCAGTGAGGAAATCTTTCAAAAAGCAGGAATTGAGCTCCTTTATCTGGAAACAGGAGTGCAAGAGTACTAATTTTTACTGCAAAAAACAGAACCTCAATCCCTACCTATCAAATAATTTATCAATATCAGCCTTAGGCATCTTTACAAAAAAAGGTCTTCCATGCTGACAAACAAACATTCACGGAATCTCCTGAAATCCATCTTGAATCAGCTGCTGCATTTGGAGATAGGAAAGTTTATGCCCAGCTTTGATAGAAGATTTACAGGCCTTGGTAGCATAAATTCCATCTAAAAGATGTGCGAAAGTGATCTTCTTAAGATAAAGCACATAATTCAGTAAAACCGATATTTCTATAGGATATTGGACAAATACTTTCGGAACAGCATAGATCACAATCACATTTTCCGAAAGCAATGAAATCTCAAATCCAAGTTGATTAAGTTCCTCAATTTTTTCTTCAAGATTTGGAATCTGCGTTATTTCAAATTTCAAAGGCTGAAGTAAGCTTTCTGGATTCAAATCTTGGGATTTTTTCATCTTCTCAAAAGCGATTCTCTCCGCCAGCGCATGCTGATCAATCCAATACATCGCCGTATCTGCCTGCAGAACAATATAACTATTCCACGCCTGCCCTAGGATCTGATACTCCCCAATATCCGCATGAAAGTAAAATTGCTCCTGCTGCTGCCCTTCATCAAAAGAAGAAAACTGAGAAAGCTGTCCCTCACTTCCAGCAAAAAGCGGCATTTTTTGAGGAAAAGAAGACACTCCAGAAGACAAGAAATCTGAATCCGAAACCTTGGAGCTACTAGACTCAAAAAAAGAAGAAAAATCTGGCTTTTCTCATGAAGATGGCAAAGAAGAGAATCCAGCACTTTGATTGCTTCCTTTTCACTGAAAGAAGTCTGATCCGACAAATCAGATTTTATTTTTTCCCAAAAGCTCGGTAATCGTCTGATATACTACCTGATAAATCTTCTGAGAATCCGCAAACTTGACCTGAAGTTTCGCAGGATGAACATTCACATCTACCTCGCTAGGCTCCATCTCAAGCATCAAAATCGCCATCGGATATTCCCCAGGAGCGAGCTGCCTCAAATACGCATCTAAAAGCGCTTTTCTGATAATTTTATCTTGAACAGGGCGAGCATTGACATAAATTTTGATATTCTCTCCAGAACCAAAACGAAGCGAAGCATCGGAAACAACGCCCGTTAAGGTCAGATTTTCAATTTTTTTGGTCAAAGGAATCAGCTTTTCTCCCCAATCCTTTTTGAAAAGATCCAAAATTCTGGATTGAAGATCACGAGCAGGCTTGAGATCAAAAACCAGTTTATCATTCTTTTTGAGAACAAAGGCTTTATCATAGTGATACAAAGCCACATCTACGAAATAATTATAGCAATAATAAAACTCGGTTTGTGTAGATTTGAGAAACTTCAACCTTGCAGGCACATTATAAAACAAATCCTCCACTGTAATCAAAGTTCCATGCTGAAAAGGAACTCCTACATGCTTGATCACATTCTCTCCTCCACGACGCACAAGTTTGGTTCAGATTTCGGCGTATTGCGTCTTGGTAAGCACCGAAATCTTACTCACTTCTGCGATACTTGCCAACGCTTCCCCACGAAATCCATAACTTTCCAGAGAAAAAAGATCCTGCTCGGAACTCAATTTAGAAGTAGCATATCTCTCTAAGAGCAAATCCATATCCGAAAGCTCAATTCCGCTTCCATTATCTTGCACAGAAAGAAAACTTTTTCCTCCATCATTGATTGTGATTTCTATCGCAGTCGCTCAAGCATCAAGCGAGTTTTCAACCAATTCTTTGAGAAGAGAAGCTGGTCTCTGAACGACTTCTCAGGCTTTTAGTCTATTGATTACAAAATCTGGCAATTTATGAATCGTCATATTTGAACAAAAAAAGAAACAAAAATCTGATTACTCTTGCTTTTTGGAAGCAAAAATTCATAGTAGGACTATACGAACTTGAGAACCTTTATCAAGCAATTTATTCCAAATTCGCGATGCTCCAAGAGATCAAAAGCTTTATCAAACAGTATGGAACTCGGATCAAACGAGGACTTTTGCTCGCAAATATTTTTCTGATGCTGATAGCGATCCAAATTTATATGAACTATCTGATGATTATTGAAACTACAGAAAGTGTAAAAGCTCAAAATCAGAAAGTTCAAGATGAGATTGATTATATCAATAATTATCAGATTAAATTTCTCAATTCCGAGCATGCAAAACTCTTCCTTGCCCATGAAAATAACATTCTCTGATGAGGTGAAACCGTAATTGCCTTCAAAGAAAAGAAAGCTGAGCTTCCACCCGAAGAAACCCCAATCATCATCAAACAAACCCCACGAGAAGAGCGAAAAGCTTACTTCCAAGAAAAACGAGAACAATAATACCTGTTTATCTTTCCAAAAACACAATGTTGCAACGAAAAAAATATGTTTTCCCTTTCATCGTAGGAAGTATTAGCATTGGGATGCTTCCTTCTGCTCTGGCACAGGCACCAACCCCTGCCCTTTCATCAGTTTTTTTTTCTAATCTTCAGCAACTCAATATCTCGGTTTCCCACCTCCTTTCCAAGAATTCTCTTTCTCGTTATGAATTAACCAGGTTATTAAACGCCGTAGAGTGTCAGGATTGCATTGTCCCTACTGCTCAAACACGCTTGCAATACGATGAACCGTTCTGGAAAAACTTTCTCACACTCCCATGAAAAGATTTCAGAGATATTGGCTACCTTTCAGGAAATTGGCAAGGGACTAATTACTATTATTGCGTTGCGAAAGTAGGAGATGATGATAGTATGAGAGGATATCCACTGGCAACCAGTCCCATTTGCTGAGGGAAATTCTGCGGACAAAGAAGCGTAAGTAGAGCTGAATTTTTCCAAACCCTCAGTAATCTCCTATTGGACAGAGTAAAAAATGACTACACCGCACCACGAGGAACCATCAAAAAGCGACTAAAACAGCAAAAACCAGAAAGCTACGAATACAGAGTTTTCAACAGTGCAGAACTTGAAGTTATTGAACAAAAAGAAAATCAGACAAGCTCTCCAACGAGTAGAACTGAGTTCACGACCTATCTCAAATACTGCATGTTCAATCCTGCCCAATGTGGATTTCAGACTTTTGACGGATTGAGAGCAGGCGTTTGGCCACTTTCCGAAGTAAATGTGCTCCTCAAAGCAGGAATTATCACAACGCAAGATGTCCATTCTTTCGCAAAGCCAATACTCCCTCAAGATGCACTTCAGCAACTTCAGCTACTTTATCAGCTCCATACCAAATGCGAGTTTAATCTGGATTATGATTGTGATGGGATTCCAAACCACGAAGACAACTGCCCTTATACCTATAATCCCAGCCAAAATGACCTTGATGGCTACGGGATCGGCGATGTTTGTGATGATGATATTGATGGCGATGGAGTGAAAAACCCTGTTGGACTCGTAGATGATAGCGGAAATATTAACTATTGACTGCTAAAATTTTATCCTTCAGAGGATCCGACACCTCTCGGAGAGCAGCATAGTAATAGTAGCTTCTTTATTGATATCAGCTCCTTGACTCAAGCTTCTCCTGCATTTGTGCAATTTGAAATCCGTGGGACCGAAACTCCTCGTAAAGTAGAACGAGATTTTTGAGATCTAACCAAAGGTAGCGGCTCTAAAGTACAACATCTCTATCAAGACCAAGGAAAATTCAGTGTAATGGCAAAAATAACCAATCAAAAAAATCAGACTTTTCTTTTGAGAAACGATATCTTTCTCGGGACAACGAGCGATACGGCTTATACACTGGCCATAAAACCACTTTCCATTGATTCTACAGCACAAACTGCGAGTTTTCAGCCAGATTTTCAGTGAAAATTTGATGCTTTTGAGCGACAAAATAGTGCGGTTGGAAAGCCTGAAAGAGTAAGCTCAACCAGAGCATTCTCAACCCATCTCATTCCTGGGAAAAGAAATAACATTACCCTAAAAGGTTATGCATGATGAAAACTCGTAGCTATCGCCTCTACTGATATCTTAGCTCCTAAGGGAATCTTTTTTGCAGTCACACCGACTTATTCCCCACTGCTCAAAACCCTTGGGAATAAAATTTCTACTACCCTCCAGCTGCACAATCTTTCGTTAAGTCAGATCAGAACAATCAAACGAGATTTCGGAGATGGAACCAATTTTAGTGATACCAAGCTTCTCAACAGTCATACTTACACTACAGATGGTCAAAAAGTTCTGATCCAAAGAATCATTCTCAAAGATAATCAAGAACTCATTTCTACATCTACGCTGACCGTTCAGGATCCTCAAAAAGTTTGAAATCAGGCTTTCAATATTCGTTCACAATTCACGCCACAAGGAGCAGATCTCAAACTACAAACTCAAGGACTGCTCCCAGAAACGTTTCAGTCTTTTTCTACCTTTCTCAATGGCACTAAAATTGCTCAACAAGAAAATATCACAAATCCTGAAGCGGTTTTCACGATAAAGAATAGACAAGGAGTTATCAGAGTAAAAAATGAAGCTCAGATTGGAACACTCTCACTAGTAAATGAGGGAATCGTTTTTTTAAGTAGTGCATCTCAAACGGGGGAACAACTCAGTATTCTAGCAAATCAGCTTTTTTCAGGCTTAAAATGTGATCTTGATCAAGATGGAATCCCTGATCTTTACGATGAAGATATTGATGGAGATGGGATCAAGAATCTACTTGGCATGGTTCTTTATGAAAGAGCTGATTGTAAACTGATTGTGGGAGATACTATTGATTCAGGAGCTTATCAACAGCATTTTGGAGTATGTAGCTTAGATAATTGCCCTTTGACTCCCAATACCGAGCAACAAGACCTCAATCTCAATGGTATAGGAGATGTATGTGAAAATACCCCACTACTTTGCTGAAATGGAGAAATTAACGAGTGAGAAAGTTGTAAAATCTGTCCTCAAGATGTCGGTCCTTGTACCGCTTTCTGCGGAAACGGAAGTATTGAGCCAGCTGAAAACTGCAAAAATTGCCCTCAAGATGTTCCTAATTGTGGAGAAAAAACTTGTGGAAACGGGAAAATTGACAAAGGAGAACAATGTGACAATGGAAATAAAAACGGCAAAGATTGAAAATGTTCTCTTACCTGTTTTCTACTAACTCCTGATCTCCCCCTTTGCTGAAATGGGAAAACTGATGAATGAGAAACTTGTAAAAACTGCCCTCAGGATTTAAAAGATCTTTGCATAGATGACGGCAAACTTTCTTGCTGAAATGGGAAAATTGATCCAGGTGAAACCTGTTTAACTTGTCCTGCTGATATTCCCATATGTGATCAAGATGGAGATGGGTGTCCCGATGCGACCGATCCTTGTCCAACTTTACCATGAATCAATGCTTGTTGTCCGGAGATTCCAAGTATTTGTGAAGGAGAAGATTGCCCTCTTGTAAAACCTATTTGTAATCAATGTCCGTGTCATTTTGCAGATTATAGCAATACGCTTCAAAAAGACGATCAAGTCAGAGCAAGATTGCGAGATCAAAATCTTAATATTCATTATACCTATTCCCCTTTCACAGCATTGAGCAACTGGCTCTCCTTTGAGTAGCTCCCTTATTTCAAACGAATCTCACGAACTTTCTGATGATACCCCAATTTTTGAAAATGCTGATTGATAACGGAGATCAGCTTTTCTTTTTCTTTAAAAATCTGAATCTTCAAAGCCAAATCAGCAGTTTTGAGGAAAAGCGTTTGATACCTTAGATACCCTTCTATGAGCTCATCAGCAACGAGATGCTCTGCCTTTTTTTCAATATGAAAATAGTCCTTCACCGCCCTCAAGGCAAGTGATCCCAGCATACGATTCCCCTGAAACTTCTCAGAAAAATTCTTACGAGCAAGGTCTTGAAAAGACTTCATCAACAAAAACTAAAATAAATCTGATTCAAGATAGTCATTCCCCCGTTTTTTTCAAATAAAAAAATGGAGTGCTACACGAACACATGCAACACTCCAAATCTCACCATTCACA
>JBHAST010000003.1:0-3567 GCA_041831495.1 bacterium
ACCGAGGAAATCAAAGCCTATTTCAAAGATCGTTTAGGGAATGAACTCAGAGAATTTAGATCCGTTTCTGCGAGGTCAAACCTCCACTATGAAGTCCTAGAAAGCAAGGATGAAGACCAGAGATTTAAGCAACTCCTTGAACTGTTAGAAAACCGTGTTCAGAGTCAGCCTTGTATTATTTTTACTAGATATACGGGGGCAGAAACTGAGAATCTGCAAGGAGCAAGAAACCTCGCTGCGAAAATCAATGAAACTTTGGGCTTTGAGCTTTGTAGTTTTTATCATGGGAAGATGAAAGCTGAGGAAAAAAGAAGAATTCAAGATGACTTTATCAATGGAGGGCGTTCAGTGATTGTCGCGACGAATGCTTTTGGGATGGGCGTGGATAAGCAGAATGTCAGGTTTGTGATCCATTATGGGATTCCTTCTTCGCTAGAGAATTATCTCCAAGAAGCGGGGAGGGCAGGAAGAGATAAGCAAGATGCAAGTTGTATTATTCTTTATCATTCGGAAGATATCAATGCCAATCTCCAGCTCAATAAAAGTGGAGAAGTGAGGCAAAAGGAAATTAATGCACTGTGGACAAGTATCAAAAATAGAGCAAAAAAGCTGAATTCCTCCACGAAAATCCTTTGCAAATCAGCTAAAGAACTGATAAAAGATGCAGGGTGGATCGGAGAAGTTAATTTTGATGAGGACTATCGCAAACAGAAAATCCAGCAAGAAACTAAGATGAAAACCGCACTTTTCTTTTTGGAAAAATTTGGCTTTATCAAGAGGGAATTTAATCGTACTAAGGTCCGAGCTACTGCCAATACGCGTGCGAGTCTGAGTGCTCAATATGAAAGGATGGATCAGCTTTTTGGAGCACTGCTTCCTGCAGAGAGTTTATCGCAACTCAAAGCCATCTATAAACTCATTAAATCTAGTAAGATCATTGCTATTGAAGATATCAATGTTGGATTGCCTTTGCATGATCTTGAAGGAAAAAAGGGAGTCAAAAGTCTGGTCAATCTTTTGAGGCTGGAGCATTTTATTGAGCAGGATGATGAGATTTCGCTTGTTCTCAATCCTCAAAAACACACTTCTTCCTTGCAGAAACTCGCAGACATTGATCAATTGGGATCAGCTTTTTTATCACTTCTTCCTGAGCAAAGTTTTGAGGCTACGGATCTTTATTTTGATAAACTTAAGCTCAATACCGAACTTTCTCGTCAGCTCGGAGAAGAAACGCTTGCTTATCAGCTGGATCTCTTACTTCTGCATTTCAAAAAAACACATGCCTTGCTTATCAAAGGCGATCAGTTGCGTTTCCTTTCGGATCTTTCAGAGATCAAGGCTACTTATCGTGTTTTAGTGCAAGATGCTCAGCAGTTTTTGCAGTTTCTTCTCGCCTCAGACTATTCAAAAGAACAAAAGTCTACTCATAATCTCGTGTTTATAAGAAATCTCAAACAATTACATTCAGATTTTTCTCGCTTTTTGCAAAGAAAGTATTCTGTGCTAGATCTAGAAAATTTGCTTAGATTTTTGCATCGCTTTGAGGTTGTTAGGATAGAAGGCGGGCTTTTTCTCTATCAGACGAAATTTCAAATCAAAATCTGAGAAGATCCTCCTCCGAGATTTACCAAGGAGCAATATGCAGATTTAGAAGCTTTTTATCAGAAAAAAACTGAGCAAGCTCATATTATGGATACTTTTGCAAGAAGATTGCAAGAGGGATGGGGCGTAGATCGCTTTGTAGAAGAGTATTTTACGATGGACTATGGAGCATTTTTAGACAAATATTTTAAAAATAGGAAAGAGGAGCTTCGCAGACCGCTTTCCAAGGAAAAATATCAACAGCTTTATCATAGTCTTTCTCCTGAGCAGCAGCTTGTGCTTAAAGAAAAGAAAGAAAATCTACTTCTTCTCGCTGGTCCTGGTGCTGGGAAAACGAAAACTTTGGTCCATAAGGTCGCCTCGCTGATTTTGGAAGATGGGATCAGAAAAGAGGAATTTTTATTGCTTACCTTTTCTAGATCAGCAAAATTTGAACTCAAAAAAAGAATCATTGAACTGATCGGAAATCAAGGATATTATCTAGAAATAGATACCTTTCATGGCTATGCCCTCAAGCTCCTTGCTAAAGAACCAAATGCTCAGCTCATGCAAGAAGATGGTGATCTGATTATCAAGCAAGCCATCGCTTATCTCAAAAATACGCCTGCATTACAGTTGCCCTATTCTGTCTTGGTGCTGGATGAGTTTCAAGATGTCAGTGACTCCCAGTTTGAGCTCATCACACAGATCAAGGAGCATGCTAGTAGAGGAGAGGAAATGGAAGCCTTGGCAGCAGGAGATGATGATCAAAGTATTTTTGGCTATGCAGGAGGAAATATCAAACATATTCAGGCTTTTAAGCAAATTTTTCAAGCAAAAGAACAAATGCTGACTGCAAATTACAGGTCAACTCAGGCTTTGGTGGATTTTACGAGTGCATTTATTCAGCAAAATCCTCAAAGACTCAAACAACATATTCGTTTAGTCAGTGCTCGTCCTGAGCAGGAAGCAGGACTTTTTAGCGAAGGAAAGACCAAGATTCAAACGATTGATCTTGCTTGAGGTCAGCTTTTTGCAGGGCTTTCTCAGCTTTTAGGCAATGCTTTTTTTCAGCAACAGCTGCAATCTGGAGCTTCTGTAGCGATCTTGTTTCATAATAATGAAACCGGCTTGATTGTAGATACTTTACTCAAAAAACAAGGTTATGCAACGACGCTTTTGCTCAAAGAAGAGGGCTATACACTGACACAAACCCTTGAGTTTGCCGAGTTTCTCAGAAGCTGTGAAGATGAACACAATCCAGTTTCTCAGCAGAATATCCAAGAAAAACTTACAAAGATTCTTACCAAATATGGAGAGAATAAAAATACTCAGCTCCTAAGCCGCTTTGTTCAGCTTCTCTGTGAGCAAAATCGCTATCTTACGCCTCAGATTTTGAAAGATGCTAGTAGAGGATTGACCGAAAAAGACCTTTTGCAAACTACTGCTTGAAGTATTGTTCTTTCTACTTTTCATAAAGCTAAAGGCTTGGAGTTTGATACCGTAATACTCTGTTGTGATGAGGGTTTCCCACGATCAGAGAAACGAAAGGGAGATAAAAAAATTAAGGAGGAATTGATAAGGCTTTTGTATGTTGCTATGACGAGAGCCAAAAATCACCTTTTTCTCCTCGGAAATGCTCAAACAAATCCGTTCTTTCATGCTTTAACAGTTCAAAGTCTAGAGCATATCCATTTGGAGAATTTAGGACAAACAAAAAAAGAAATCTGACTTTTAACCTCTTGTAAACAAATTAATTTAGGTTATAACCTTTATAAAAACGCTCGTCTTGAAGATGCTTTCCCTATTGGAACGCCGGTAAAGCGAGCTTGGAATAGTTCTTGAAGAATAGATTTTATCGCTCAAGGACAAGTGCTTCAGCAAAGTTCTAAACCCTTTGCTTATGATTTTCAGAAGTGGTTGCAGAAAGGGTATCAAGTAAAAGAAATCACCGTTTTTCAAAGATTAGCTTATTTTTTGAGAGAT
>JBHAST010000004.1:0-15958 GCA_041831495.1 bacterium
ACCCGGGTAGGATCATTTTACTTTTTCACCTTTTCAACCCATGAAAGACCTTATTCTCGCTGGAATTCAAGCTTCAGGAAAGGGAACCCAAGCCCAGAAACTCTTGGAAAAATATGGAAATCAGATTGCCTACTTTGAAACTGGAAACATTCTCAGAGCTTTAATGAGCAATGAAAACGCAATCGGAGCTTACCTCAAAGACACTGTGAATTCCGGTCGCCTTGTAAAAGATGAAATTGTGATCTGACTTTTCAAACTTTTTCTTGAAACCTTAGACGAGAAAACACTTCTCGGTGATGGAAATCTCAGAAGAATCGGACAAACGAAAGGAATCCTTGATGCTTTACTTGAAAAAGACAGAAAACCGCTCGTGATTCAGCTAGAAATCCCTGAAGAAGAGGTCTATAAAAGACTTGCAAACCGCAAAATGTGTAAAAGTTGCTGAAAAATCCATTCCACCCTCCTTGATGGCGAAGTAGGAAAGTGCATCAAATGTTGAGGAGAGCTCTATATTCGTAATGATGATGCCGATCCTCAAGCTATCGCCAATAGAATCGCTGAATATCGTAAAGAAACCATTCCTGCTTTGGACTATGTAGATTCTCTCTGATTACTCGTAAAAATAGATGGAATGCAGAGTATTGATGCCATTTTCGCTCAAATTGAAGCACTAATGAAAGATGAAGAGTAGGATTTTCGCTCCTTTCAAGCTTGTGATCACAAGTAAAACAACTTAATCCCCTCTCGTCATTGCGAGGAAGTGAAACGACCGAAGCAATCCACATAGTAAACAAATTGGATTTCAAATAGATCGCCACGGCTTCGCCTCGCGATGACCTGTCATTACAAACCGTCATTGCGAACGAAGTGAAGCAATCCAGATATCAAATACATCTGCTTTCAAGTGGATCGCCACGGCTTCGCCTTCCCGATTGACATCGAGGACAAGCGCGATGACCTGCCGCTCTGAACTCTCAACTCCTCACTCTGAACTTTATTCAGCCTTTACCTTAAAACTCAGCTTCTCTCACTCAAAACCAACGGAAATCAGACTTCCGTTTTTTATTTTTCCTTCAATAATTTGGAGGGCAAGCTCATCTAAAAGGTAATTCTGCAAAGCTCTTTTGAGCGGTCTAGCTCAGAATTCAGGATTCCAGCCCTTTTGTGCAAGGAAAGTTTTAGCTTCATCACTGAGTTCTAGTTGAATTTCTCTTGCACTCAAAAGCTCTTGAAGATACTTATTGAGTTGAATATCTACGATACCACGGATTTCCTTTTCACTCAGCGGATTAAAGAGCACAATATCATCAATTCTATTGATAAACTCAGGTCTAAACTGCTGAAGTAAGATTGGCATCATCTCATCAATCGTTATCAACGGTCAGGATCCAGTTTTCTTTTTGTTCTGAGCTTTCATTTTCTCTAACAGGAGCTGAGAACCGATATTTGAAGTCAGAATAATCACCGTATTTTTAAAATCCACGGTCTTGCCTTTACTATCGGTCAATCTTCCCTCATCAAGCACCTGAAGCAGCAGATTAAAAACCTCATGATGCGCCTTTTCAATCTCATCAAAAAGCACTACAGCATAGGGCTTTCTCCTCACCGCCTCGGTCAACTGTCCTCACTCTTCATGTCCGATATATCATGGAGGCGATCCGATCAGCCTCGCAACCGTGTGTTTCTCCATATATTCAGACATATCAATTCTGATCAAAGCTTTCTCATCATCAAAAAGAAAAGAAGCCAGAGCCTTGGTCAGCTCGGTCTTTCCAACGCCCGTTGGTCAAAGAAACAGGAAAGAACCAATAGGTCTATTTGGATCTTTGAGTCCTGCTCTTGCACGACGAATCGCGTTTGCAACCAGCTGTAAAGCCTGATCTTGACCGACAACCCTCTTTCTCAAAAAGCCTTCTAAATCAGTCAACTTCTCCATCTCACTTGCAACAAGCTTGGAAACAGGGATTCCTGTCCATTTGGCAATAATACTCGCAATGTCTTCGGTATCTACAGTATCATTCTGCACGGTATTTTGGCTGGCAAGCTCCTCAAGTTCAGCAAGGGCTTTATGAGCTTTTGGAAGCTCTCCATAGCGAAGTTGGGCAACTTTATCGTAGTCGGTCTGCTTTTCGGCGATTTCTGCTTCATGTTCAAGGCTTTTGATCTGCTCTTTGAGTTTTTTGATCTGTTCGCCTTGGGCTTTTTGCGCTTCTCGATCAGCTTTTTTGCTTTGGTAGCGTTCTTTGAGCTCCGCAAGCTCTTTTTCTATCTGCTGAATACGCTCAGCTTTACTTATTTTTTCCATTTTCGTTTTTAGTAGGAAAATAAATAGCACCAATTTATAACAAGTGCTATATTAGACAAAAAAATCTGAATTGCAAGAGAAAGTTAACAAAACACCTACTCCCACTGCGGAGCAAAAGGAGGATTGCAGTAGCGATAGGTTTTTGGCAAGGTATCAAGGGTTATCATTGCCTGCTCTGGAAGTCTGAGCTTCATTGCTTCTACATTTTCCTGCAATCTCTCCCTTGAAGAAGCTTTGGGAATAACGACCGCTCCTTTCGCCACGAGATAAGCAATCGCCAGCTGTGCAATTGAAATCCCAAGCTCCTGAGCCAAAGTCATCAAGGTCTGATTTTGCAAAAGATGCCCCTGCCCCAGCGGAGAATACGCAGTCAAGATGAGCTTTTTTTCTTGTGCAAAAGCTTCTAAAGCAGGCGTCGCAAGGCAGGCATGCCACTCAATCTGATTGGTAAAAATCTCGCTCCCAAAGCGCTGATACAAGAGCTCCAGCTGAGAAAGCGGAAAATTTGCCACGCCAATTTGCCTGATCTTCCCTGCTTTTTTGAGGGAAAGCAAGGTTTCAAAAGCCTGAGCATCATTATCAGGCGTAGTCGGCCAATGCAGCAGTACCAGATCAAGATATTCCGTTTTCAAATCTTTCAAAGTCTGATCAAATCTCGTTTTCAGCTGCGTATAGTGAAAATCTGACTCCTGAAAATCATGCGGCTCATGATTGGGCACAAAGTCAAATCGGACCTTGGTCGTGATTCGGAGCTGTTCTCTGGGAATTCAGGAGTTTTGGACTGTGATTCAGACTTCTTTTTCATTTCCATAAATCCGCGCAGTATCCAGATGACGATAGCCGAGCTCTAGCGCAGCTTGCACTGCAGAAAGGGCTTTTTCTCCTTTTAATCTCCATGTTCAGAGTCCTAGCTGAGGGATCGTTTGCATCATACGAGAAATAAATTTTTAAAAAGCATAGACTAAAAAGAATCAATAGTAAACAAATGAATCAAAAGCTGATTATACAGCCATTTTTTGCTAGGGGCAAGTTCAGGTTTTACCATATCACGCAAGAGTTTGATAAATGAGGTCTGATACTTCTTTTTTCCATACTGCTTAAAAATCATATCAATTACGCCAGCAACCTTTGTGAACTGTGCTTGGTCTTCGGCAGTGGGTTGGTACGCCTCAACTTTAGGAATAGATTTGGGATCAGGAGTAATCCCTGTGAGTTTGATATATTGTTCTCTATCAAGGACAACGAAAGCATCCATCACTCTGGTTCTTGGGCTACGATCAAGCGTTTTCCCTTCATACACCATCGCGGTACTCGCTCCTGCATCGAGGGAAAGCGCATTCCAGCATCAGAATTCTTTTTTGAGATAGACAGGGAGATTGAGAATGCTACTTGCTCCCACGACACCCATATAGATCGTTGTGCCGTCTTCAGTAGAACAGATAAAGTTTCTATTTGCGCTTCCGGTCATCTTATTATCAATATAATTCACATAGGCATGAACGACATCTTCTCCCTGAAGCAAGAGCACCGGGAAATTTCCAATCCCAAAATAAATCTCATCTAATCTGTCTTTATTCAGATCGCTCCAGAGCCCAATATCATTTTCCCCAGAATTTTTCTGCACAAAAAACGGATTTCCCTGTTTATCAAAAGAGAAAATCATTCTAATGCTGGTATCTCCCCAAAATCTGCTCCAATCTTTCCCATTTCCGAGGTAGACTCTCTCTGAAATCGTATGTGTTACCCTTTTCCCGTCAATTTTACAGGTAGAATAGTCATCAGGACAGAAAAATGCACCGTTGATCGCAGTATCTCCACCGACATTCTTGGCAAGTTGCTCAGTTGTCGCTCCTCAGTCTTGAGCAGGCGAAGCAACGACAAAATGCTCCCCATCCAAAACAACTTTGATCACTCTAATCGGTCTGCCTCCTCTTTTTTCAATAAGCAGCTCTTTATAGGCAAAGCTCATATTTAAAAGACAGAAAAATCAGATTATAGAGCAGGTAAGCAGATATTTCAAGCTTTTCATCATTATAAAAAAACAAAACTAAAAAGACAGCCTCTATCGTATCAAGTTGCTGTCTATTTTCAAGGGGCTTTAAGATCAAAGGGGGAAATCTGGTTTTAAACACTTATCCTCTGACTCTAAATTCCATGGTTTGCTCTACTGATTGCTGATCTTCAAAATCCATTTTTACTTTGATAAGATATGTCCCCTGCTCTAACCAAGTTTTTGTCATTTCAGTACAAGTCCTTCCCTCACATTCAATCGCCTGCATTCCATCACCGAAATCCCATGCAACCTTTCTCGGCAATCCGTTGAAATCTAAAGAAAATCTAACGGTATCTCAAAGTTTTGCTTCCTGAGTAGGATGAGTTTCTGAATGAATAAGAAGTTTAACTAACTGCTTTTTCACAATAATTGGCGTAGGAGCTACGACCTGAACAGAACGACCTTTCTGCGTATAGATCGTTACTTTTGGAGTAAAGGTTCCATTGTCTTGAGCATAATCAAAACGATAGGTATGTTTGATGACCGCATTAGAAAGCTTTTTTTGCGTTTCTCCATCACCGAAATCCCACGAAAAATAAGTAATCTGATCATTGGGATCGTTGAGTCTCGAAGAGGAAGCATCCAGAGTAACTTCGAAAGGATCAAAACCAATCGTTTCCCCTAAAATTGAAAGATTACCAAGAATATCTTCCAATCCGATAGCCGTAGTCAAAACTTCTTCATATTCCAAACCACGAACCGCATCAGCAATCTGAATTTTTATCTGATGCTGCTTAGAATCACGAATATCAAATAAATACTCGCCCTCATTGGTAAAAACAATCGGTTTCTGATCAAGATAGACTTTCACCTCAGTATCAAGCGTTTTTGGTTCCACACTCAGAAGATGCAGTTTGAGCTTGGTTGGAATTTCTGTGAGAGAAATCTGTTTTTTTTCATTTTGAGTTTTCGTTTCAATTTTTTTGAAATGCTCTTCTTTTCATGAAGTTGCCAATAGCTCATAATTGACTGTAAATGTAGATTTTTCTGTAAGCTGAAGCTCAGATTGACAAGATCATTTTTTATCATCAATCGTAACGAAATTCATTTTTACTTGATAACTTCATTTCCCTGGAAAACGATAATCAAATCCTAGCCCTAGCTCTTTATTGTGCACTTCATCAAAGGTTTTTCCTGTTGCCTTATCAATAAAAAGGAAGGAATAATCGCTAATAAATCTTTCCGTGCCATCAAAGAAAGAAGCAGAAACCGTGTAATCATTCACCGTTTTTTGATGAAGATCAATCTTACAAACAGGGATTCATGACTGCTCTACTCTCAGTGGAAAAGAATAATCTACTTTGGAAAATCCAGGCAAACGAATCCTTGGATAATAAACTTTGGAAACATCGTAAATAAAATGGAAAGTGGTATCATCTGTTTTGTCTGGAGTTCCATCATTGTCTCCATCCCATTCAATCTTGTATTCTCTCAGATTAAAATCTCTAAAAATCTGATCCGCTCCAAACGCTACCTCTGCAGGCAAAGGTCCAACAATCAGCTCATTTTGTCCTCCACTCAGAGAAACATTAACTCCCTGAAGAGAAAATTCTGATCCAATACTGAGATTTTTCAAGACAAAAGGAATTTCACTTCTTTCTCTCGTAGGACTCTGATGCTGAACGATCAAAGTAATCGGATAATTTCCCTTTTTGGTATAAAAACAGGCTCCCTGAAAATTTTCAGTTTTTTCAGAAAAGGATAAACGCTGAGAGTTTCAGCAATCCAAACTAAAGTTTTCAACCGTTCCTCCAAGGGCATTAAGCTGAATTTCGATAAACTTTCTATAATTGTTTCGCAAAATAGAAGCACTGACATTCATCGGAGCAATCAAAGGAAAACTTCCATCAATCGCTTGATACTTTAGGGTTCCATCTGACTGATGATTAACCATATAAAGAGCCACAACATCTTCTGGATTCGCGATCTCTTCAACATTAATCATAGCAACCATTGAAAGAAGCTTTGTTCCAGCTCACAAAGCAAGAGCAAGGATAAACAAACCAAGCGCACTTCAAGCATAATACCATCCCTTAGGCTTATTTTTTACCGTAAAAGATTTATAGGTATTCATAATCAAGATGATAATTCCAAGCACGAGAATGACTAACATTACCGTGAGGCTTAATCCTTTTAGAATTGCAACAGCTACCGCAGGCTGAATGCCAAGATTTCAAAACCCACCGAGCATTGCTGGATTGCTTGCAAGATAGAAAGAGAGAATCGTAAGCCCCAGAACAAAAACTGCAATAATCGCAGCACAGCCTAGAAAAAGCGTTTTGAGAGAGAGATTTCTCTTGGCTCAACGCTTGATCACGACATTTTTATTGACTTGAACACTTGAATATCAGAGGGTCTTTAGCTTTTCTTGATTTTTTTGGTAATATTCACTCAATTGCTTGAGCTGGGTCTGATATTTAATCATCTCATCAGGAGACATCTGAGCATGCTGCTGAATATAGGCAACAACTTCATTGTAAAGAATCTGAAGTTTTTGCTGTTCGGCAAGGATTTCTTGGATTTTTACATCATCATTGAGATGAAGATTATCTGATCTTGAAGCTCCATTCCCCTGCAAAAAGGTTTCTTGTTGATTCATTTTTGTTTTTGAAAGATAAATCAAATCTATTATAAATTTTTTTCTTAATTTTGCAACTTTCTGCAGAGTTTTTCTCAATGATGATAAAGCAAAAGTAAAAAATCAGCTTTGCTCTTTACGAATATTTTTCAAACAAGAAAAAAAATCTGATTTTCTTTTCTTTGAGATTGAAAAAGAAGGAGAAAACCATAGTCTAAAGTCAGACTTTTTATTTCTTTTAGTTGCGAATGAACATCCCTTCAGACCTTGCAAATTTCTACAATAGCGAGGCAAAAAAATATCATCAAACTAGAAAAAAGCACCGATCTGATGCTGAAAAAATTCTCTCTTCACTAGAACATATTGAAGCAAAATCTCCCAAAATCCTGGAGCTTGGCTGCGGATGAGGAAGGGGAATTTCACTCTTGCAGAGCCAGTTTCAGAAAAAATTTTCCTATACCTGAGTTGATCTCTCTGAAAAGCTTTTGGAACTCGCAAAAAAAGACAACCCAAATCAGCAGTTTGTTTGTGCGAATATGGAGCAGTATGTGCAAAATTTAAAACAAGAATCTCTTGACGCGATCTTAGCTTTTGCAAGTTTTCAGCATCTAAGCGATGAAAAATCAAGATTAGCACTTATGAAAAATGCTTATAGGGCGCTAAACTATGGGGGGATAGTGATTTTTACAAATTGGTCGATTTCTAAACGGTTTCTCAAAACACATTGGAAAGTATTTTTGATTTCAGCTTTCAAAAGTTTTTTTTCACTAGGAAAGCGAAACTGGAGAGATGTCTTTATTCCTTGGAAAACAAAAAGCTGAACCCACTACAGATACTACCACCTTTTCTGACTTAACGAGCTTAAAAAGCTCACTGAACGCGCTGGATTTCTCGTGGAAGAGCTCTGTTTCCTAGATAAAAAATGAAACCCCACAAAAAACTGGAAAACCGCTAACAATTCCTTTTTAGTAGCAAGAAAAATAGTAAATAAAGAAGAATTTAAGCTAAAAGCACCCCAAACTCTAGCTTAGCCTCTAACCTCCTCAAATCCTCTCTCAAAGGAATGAAAGACCGTGAGCTTCCCTTCTTTAATCACCCACAAGAGTTCAGAAGTCGCCTCCAAAAAATCTCTATCATGGGAAACAATCAAGGAAACTCCATTGAAGTCTGCGAGCATCGTTTTAATCGCTTCTTTAGAAGTCAAATCCAAATGATTGGTCGGCTCGTCCATTACGACAATATCTGGATGAGCAAGGAGCATTTTCGCAAGGGCAACCTTGGATCTCTCGCCTCCCGAAAGGGTTCAGATTTTTTGATCTGCTTTTTCTGGATCAATGAGCAATGCTCCGAGGAATCCCATCGCTTCCTTAAACGAAACTCAAGGTCAAACGAGCTCTTCAGTAATCGTCGCTTGAAAATCCAGGTCTTCTGCTACCTGAGAATAAAATCAAATACTGACTTTTTCGTGGATTCGGACATCGCCATAGAGCGGTTTCAGCTGACCAAGCAGGGTTTTGAGCAAAGTCGTCTTCCCAACTCCGTTTTTTCCGATGATTCAGATTTTCATCGCTTTGGTAATCTCTAGTTCACGAGGCAGATTTACTAAAACAGTCTGGTCATATCCGACGGCAAGTTCAGAAATTCTGATCAGAGTCTCTGGGAGTCTCCATTTCACTTGCAGATTCGGCTTATGCGCGGAAGTTTCCTCTTCTGGAGCGTCAATACGATCCATTTTGTCCAGCATTTTGATCCTACTTTGCACTTGTGCGGCTTTGCTAGATTTGTAGCGGAATTTCTCAATAAATTTCTCCTGCTGTGCGAGATATTTCTGCTGAGCGGTATAGTTCTTGAGCTGGATTTCAGCCTTTTTTTCTTTTTCTATCAAAAAATCCTCATAGCCACAGTAGTAGAGATTCAGCTTTTTATTCTTGATTTCTATCGTTTTGGTAAATGCAGAAGCCAGAAATTTCCTATCATGAGAAATGCAGATCAGCGCCTTATTTCGCATCTGACAAAACTGCTCAATAAACAAAATCCCCTCAATATCTAGATGATTGGTCGGCTCATCTAAAATCAATAAATCCACATCTTGAAGCAAAAACTTCGCAATCTGGACCTTTGTTTGCTCGCCTCCTGAAAGCTGAGAAATCTTGAACGAGAGTTGCTCTTTGCTAAATCAGAAGTATTTCAGAATCTCCTTTTGCAAATCATACTTTTGATAAGCTTCATTCATCAACATTCGCTCAATATGCTCGCTCTGCTCATCAATCAAGGCAAGTGCATCACCCTTTCACGAGTCCAAAAGCTGCTTGATCTCCTCCAATCTTTCCACTCTCCTCGTAATCTCTGGAAAAGTCGTCATCATCTCGTCTAGAACGGTTCTCTCCCTTGATTCCCAGAATAAATCCTGAGAAAGAAATCAGATTTTGGTGTCTTTTAGCATTTCAATCTCGCCATGATCGGCAAAGTCAGGATTAAGGAGGATTTTGAGAAAGGTGGATTTCCCAGCTCCATTTTTTCCTACGAGAGCGATTTTGTCCTCAGGCTTGATCTTGAGTTCGGCATCATCAAAGAGAATCGTAGCTCCCAACTGCTTACTCAAGCCTTTGATCGTGATGAGGTAGTTGGCATTCTTTTTATTGCTATAGTTGAAAAGATGTCTCGGAATGCTGGAAAATGAAGTCTGCTTTTCAAAATCATCAGTCTCTTCCTCAGCTTCCCGCTGGATTCAGAATTCTTTGCTGAGATATTTTTTCAGGCTTTTTTCTTTGGTTGCTTCTTTGGTTTTTTCGTTGAATTGTGCGAGATACTCAAAGCAAAGTTCTGCAATTTCATCATAAGAAAAATCTGGATGGAGTGATTGAACCGCTTGAATGATTTCGGAAAGTTGCATCATCAGAGAAAGAATAAACAGCAGTAAATGTACGGAAATCTCAACTCTTTTTCAAGATGAGTATCAAAAATGTCACATTTTCAGCTTTTTTTCGTTTTTTAAAGTAGAACTTTTATCTTTTTATCAATCAACTATGAAAAAACTTTTGATCACTACTTTAAATCTCGGAGCGATCCTTCTTTTCGCAGGATGTGGAATGCAGAACCCAGCTTCAACAGAAAATCAAGCACCAACTGGGAAACTTATCAATTCAGAAAGTCGAAAAACACTGATCCCTGAAACTTGTCAGTCTTTTTTTGATGGTTGTAATCATTGTACGAGAATGGCTAATGGAGAAGCTGCTTGTACGAGAATGCTCTGCGAAAAATATGAAATGCCAAAATGTACTGATGAAGAACTCTCAGAAGAACCTCTTGAACTTGCAAATCCAGCTAGCGAATATTGCATAACTCAAGGAGGAGAATCTCAAATCAAGAAAAATGCTGATGGAAGTGAGTATGGCGTTTGTGTGATTGATGGAAAAGAAATTGATGAATGGGAATATTTTAAGCAAGCAACCAGTCAATTTATTGGTCGTCCTTTTACAGAGGTTCAGGAGGAGTTTGAGGCAGCTTGAGCAAGTGTTCGTATCGCAGTTGAGGACTGAGAGGCTAAAGCACTAACGACCGATTATCGCCCAAGTCGCTTGAATGTGGAAGTAATGAGTGGAATGATCGTCAATGCGTACTTTGGATAAAGAAAAGCTTATTGAAAAGCCAAGCTTTCTGAATTTTAGTAATTAAATGCTGCAATTTCAAAGTAAGCTTGAGGATGTGCACAAGCAGGACATACTTCAGGTGCAAAAGGTCCCTCATGGAGATATCCACAGTTTCTACACTTCCAAATGATAGCTTCTCCAGCCTTAAAAACCTTTCCTGCCTCTAGATTTTCGTACAGCTTTCTATATCTGTTCTCATGAGCTATTTCAGCCTTTGCAATCATTCTAAAAACCTGAGCAATTTCCTTGAATCCCTCCTGTTCAGCAACCTCAGCAAAATGAGGGTAAAGCTCGCTCCATTCTTCATGTTCCCCTTCTGCTGCAGCTTTCAGGTTTTCTAGCGTGGTTCCGATCTTTCCAGCTGGATAGGTCGCAGTAATCTCTACCATATTCCCTTCTAAAAATTTGAAAAACCTCTTTGCGTGCTCTTTTTCATTAAGTGCAGTTTCTTCAAAAAAACCAGAAATCTGTTCAAGTCCTTCTTTTTTCGCTTGTTTTGCGAAATAATCATATCTCATTCTCGCCTGAGATTCTCCTGCGAAAGCTTTAAGGAGATTTTTTTCGGTTTGGCTTCCTGCTAATGTTGGCATATTATTTTTGTAATAAAGAATAAAACAATATTATCCTAAATAACTAGATTAATAAAGCAAGCTTTTTTTGACAATCAACTAAAAATTTTTATCTTTTTGAATATCTTTTGCGATTTCCACTTGGTCTATTTTCCTTTGCCTTGCTAATTAAAGACTTTCATCAGCTTTTTTTGCTTTTGAAGACTTGCAAAATATGCTCCGCATCAAGATAGGGCACCGTGATAAACGAAAAATCCTCCATCACTCTTACATCATCAATATCTCTCGGCTTCACACCTGCCTCTTGGACGATCATCTCCACCAAACTACGAGGACTCATGCCTGCTTTCTTTCCTAAAGCAATAAAAAGTCTGGATTTCCCTGTGGTATCAATCTTGACCTCATCTAACTGATGATAGGAATCAGGATTGAAACTTTCTTCATAGTTGAGCTTCAAAAGCGCAGAAACGAGCTCTTTCGCATCAAAAGCTTCCAAAAGCTGCTCTACCAAAGGGAAATTTTCACAATGCTTTTCTCCGTTAAGCACCGCCTGAATATCAGCAAAAAGTTGAGCTTTTCTCTTCTCAATAATCGCTTGCACGGTTGGGATTTTGGCTTTTTGAATATCAGTTTTGGTGATTCTCTGGAGAGAGATCAGTCTTTTATACTCTTGTGGACTGACAAAAGTGATCGCCGTCCCCGTTTTCCCAGCTCTTCCCGTCCTTCCCACACGATGCACATAACTTTCAATATCTTGTGGAAGACTATAATTGATCACATGCGTAATATCGTTCACATCAATTCCTCTCGCTGCGACATCAGTTGCGATCAGGATTCTGGTCGTTTTTTGCTTGAAATGTTTGAGTATCTGTTCTCTCTGCTTTTGCTGAATATCGCCATGCAAACCTTGTGCTTGATAGCCTCTTTCTATCAGCTTTCCTGCGAGAAAATCCACATCAAGCTTGGTCTTACAAAAGACAATAGCATAAAAATCTGACTCCACATCGGCAATCCTGCATAGAGCCTCAAATTTATCTTTTTCATTCACTTCAAAATAAATCTGATTGGTTTGTGTCGTGGTCATCTGCTCGTTTTTTACAGCTACGAGTTCATAGTTGCCCATATATTTTTTTGCAACTTGGAGAATTTCTCTAGGCATCGTTGCAGAGAACAAAAGGACACTTTTTTCAGCATTTGAAGCTTTGAAAATCGTTTCAATATCATCAATAAATCCCATATTTAGCATCTCATCAGCCTCATCTAAAATCAGATAAGAAAGCTGATCCAAGCGAAGCACACCACGATCCAAATGATCCAAAATTCTCCCTGGCGTCCCCACGATAATATCTACGCCCTTTTTGAGCGCTGAAAGCTGAATGCTATAGGACTGACCTCAATAAATCGGCAGGATTTTCAGCGTTTTCTCAGACTGAAAAGACTGAATTTCATCAGCGACTTGGTTTGCAAGTTCTCTGGTCGGAACGAGGATTAGCGCTTGAGGATTCTTTGAAGGAGTAAGTTTTTCAATCAATGGGATTCCAAAAGCTGCGGTTTTCCCGGTTCCTGTCGCTGCTTGTCCGATAATATTCTTCTCGGCTTTGAGAAGAAGCGGAATCACTTGAGCTTGGATCGGAGAAGGGCTTTCAAAGCCTTTTTTCTCCAGTGCTAAAAGAGTTTTCTTTGATAATCAAAGGGTTTTAAAAGTTGTTGTCATAGGTGTAAGGCGTATACTACTAAAAAAATCCGAGCATTCCTCTCGTAAGAAAAAAAAGAAAAAACGGAGATTCAAAGCCGTATTTTGACAATGAAAGTCCGTCCTGAATGCGAAGTGAGGAAAGAATTTTAGAGTAGAATGAGCCTTGAATTGATTGGAGTATAAGGATTTGCTAGAGAATTACTAGGAGAACTTTAAAAAATCTAAGCATTCCCAAGCTCAAGGGTCAAAATTCCGGTAATTTCTTTCGGATTGGCTTTCCCTTGAGTTTTTTTCATCACTTGCCCAACGAAAAACCCAATCGTGCTCGTTTTTCCGCCTTGATACTGCTCAACGATCGCAGGATTTTCCGCAATCACTTCCTTACAAAACGTCCTAAGCTCCTCCTCAGAAATCGCAGGCGCATCAAAGCCTTTCTCCTTGATAATATCAGAAGCGGAAGCTCCCGTCGCAAGCATCTCCTCCATCACAAGTTTAAGCTGATTATCGATCAGTTTTCCTTCCTTTGCAAGGGTAAAAAATTCCAAAAGCTGATCCTGATCCACAGGAAGCTCGGTAATAGCAACAAAATGAGCGGTCATATAGGCACTAATCTGCCCTGCAATTCGTTTCGCCAAAAGCTTTGGATCAAAGTTCTGGTCTACCAGCTGCTTAAAAAAGCGGAAAGTCGCCAAATCTCCAATCAAAGCGTTGATAAACTCTTTGTGAAATCAGAATTCAGACTTCATTTCTTTGATCTCTTCAAAAGGAATCAAAAGCTCTGATTCTGCAATTTTATGCAAAAGATCCTCTTGTAAATACAGTGGCGGCAAATCAGGTTCCGGGAAATATCTATAATCCAAGGCATCTTCTTTGCTTCTCATCGCAAAGGATTGTCCTTTCACATCATCTCGTCTCCTCGTCTGCTGCTGGATTTCCTCTCCCGTAGCCCAGCAATTTAATTGGCGAGCAACTTCAGCATCAATCGCCCTTTTGATCGCAGAAAAGGAATTGATATTTTTGAGTTCAACCCTGGTCCCGAGAGGATCAGTTTTTTCTTTTCTGATAGAAATGTTTACATCAACTCTCATCTGCCCTTTCTCCATATCAGCATCAGAAAGCTGGTTTCGTTTCGCGATTCTCTGGATTTCCTTGGCAAACTCTACGGCTTCCTCAGCACTTGTAAAGTCAGGTCAAGTCACGATTTCAATCAACGGCGTTCCCGAACGATTAAAGTCCAAAAGCATTGCTCCGTCCTGATGAAACGCCTTTGCGGTATCACACTCCAAATGAGCATCAGTAATGCTTACCTGCTTTTCCTCCTCATAGTTGTTCAAAAAAAACGAAAGCTGACCTCTGACATTGATCGGAGAGTATAACTGCGTAATCTGATAGCCCATCGGTAAATCTGGATAGAAATACGACTTACGATCAAAACGAGAAGGATTGTTGATCTCGCATTTGAGTGCCTTTCCGAGCAGAAGGGCTTTCTCTACTACTTCTGCACTCAGCTGCGGCAAAGCTCCAGGTTGTCAGGTGCAAACAGGGCAAATATTGGTATTTGGTTCGTTATTTTCTAGGCTTTGGTCATTTTTACAGCGACAAAAAATCTTACTCTCGCTGGAAAGTTTCAAGTGAATCTCTAGCCCAATCGTAATCAAAGGTTCTTGCATCATTAGGAAAAAAAGAAATGAAATCTGATTTCAGTATAGTAATTTAGCCCCTGAAAACAAAAGATTTTTAGAAAAAAGCCCCCAGTCTTCATCTGAAAACAGATAAACTTAGGGGGGCTACTATACTATAATACACAGTACGCCTCCCGACGTACATACCTCTATCTCAGAGGCACATAATGGTATATACAAAAAACAATGTAAAAACATCAAGCCCCTTTTTTTATTTTTTCAATTTTTCCCAATCAGCCTTAAATTCAGCAAGAAATTGGTCAATAAGTTTCGGATCAAGAAGGAGAATTCAGATTTCTCTATTATTGTCTAAACTATTTGCAGAGAGATTCATACTTCCGAGGAGGAGGATTTTTTTGTCAATCAAAATCATTTTCGTATGCACATAAGGCTTTTTCATCAATCTTACCTGATGTAATCAAAAGTAGTTTGGGAGTTCTTGATTGGCTTCGGTATCAGAGAAAATCGCCTTGAAATTCAGCTTTTCTGACTGTTGAGCGATCAAAGCAAAGAGATCAGGATCGGTGAGATACTGCGTCTGCATGATAATACTCTCTTGAGCTCAAGAAATCAGCTCCGTAATGATCGCACGGCAGTTGAGATTACAAACTACAAGATTAGGATGGAGGCCAGAAGCGGAAATTGGTTCGCCTTTTCGGTCTTTTTCAAAAAGGATTTTCAGGCTTTTCAGCACTTGTGGATTTTCACTTCGGAAGAGATGCTCGCGGTTATTTGCAAAGGTAGAATGCGTAAGATTGGAACTCTGAATCCAAAATCCGCTCTGCATCAGCGTAATCTTGCTGTGAAGATATTGCGTTGGTAAATGCTCATCAGATTTTACCGCTATATTTGCTTGTCCAGAAAAGTAATTTTGCAAGTCCTTATAAGTGTTTTTAAACTGCTGATATTTCTTATTCTCAATCATAATTCTGATCTTTACGCCCTGTTCTGCCAGATTTTTTAGTTTTGATCTCAGATGTTTCTCGGTAAATTCATAAGTCTGAAGATCAATCGTTGAGCTGTTTTCTAATGATTTTTGGTAAGCTTCTACAAAGTCTTTTTGAGGCATTTGAACGATGATTCAAGTGATATTGTCCAAGCGTTCAAACCAATCTTGAGATAATGAAAAATCTGACTTTTCTGTTCATTTTTCCTCCTGCCCAAAATGAAACTCCACTCACGGAGAAAGGAGTAAAGCCAATAATGCGGTAACCAGAGCGATCAGTAGCTTTTTCATCAGGATGAAGAAAGTAAAAAAAGTTTTCAGTTCCTGTCATTGCGAGTGAAGCGAAGCAATCCAGTAAAATTAAGCTTCTTTTCTATCTGGATCGCCACGCCTACGGCTCGCGATGACAAAGAGAAATTAGTTCATAGCTATTATCATTGCGAATGAAGGAGAGCTAGAGTGGATTAAAACGAACTAAA
>JBHAST010000005.1:0-6674 GCA_041831495.1 bacterium
CGATAAACTATTGAATCATGATAACAAAAAGTATTGAATCTTCTTTTTAAGAAGGACACAATCATTATACAAAAATATAATGTAAATGCAAGATTTCTTATTTGTCAAAAAAAATAAAGTATCTAATTTTACTTTTAAAAAGTATCTAATTTAAGATTTTTTATTTAAAAAATTTAAGCACAAAAGAGAAATCATCAAAGAAATTCTTTATTGAGCATAAAAACGAGCTCTTAGTTGATCTCTAGTCAGCTTCCAATCTGAGAAAAGCTTCTCTTCAGTATCCAAGACTGAAATATCCTTCTTCCTCATAGGACAATGCTCTTTTTCATAGACAGAGTGAGAAATCAAGTATAAGATCGGAGGTTTAGAGTCAGTAGAATTGCCATAAATATTGTATTGTTCCTCAACTGAGAACGATCAGTCTTTCAAAGCTTTTTTAGAAACTCCTTCAGGAAATCCTTCTTTTCCCCAATTCAAAAGAAAATTTTCTCTCCCTACGAAACAATGGAGATGAGTGTGCGGAACTGTTTGTCCAACTTGATCACCTTGATTCGCCAAAACCTCAACAAAAGGGAAATCAAAAAGTCATAAATCAGAAAACCCTTGATAAGCTTCTTGAAAAAATAAGGTTCTTTCAGAGGGAGATCGCTCAAGCAAAGGTGCTGGATTCTCAGGGATTGCCATAACTGCAAGTCCCTCATCACTTTGCATCAAATTAAGGACAAAGCTGATCGTTCCTCTCTTTCCCAAGATCAGTTCAGGAGAAATCATTCTGGCTCCGAAAGGAGTACTTTGATAAGGAGTTTGCATTTGCATGATTTGAAAATATGAGCGATAAAATTTTCATCAAGAAAATAAGCTTGCAAGGAATATACGAAAACTGAACCTAATGTCAAATTTTTTCCGTTTAGTGGGGAAATAACAATATCCAAGTCAAAGAGAAAATCAAAAAAGCTGACTCTTTATCCTCTTTTTCCCAAAAAGAAGAAAGCACTCCACAGCATTATCAGGACATACCTAACAATGATATGAAGTGCTTGAAAGAGAGGAAGCTAAGGCATACTATAAAAATGCCTTAGTTCTTCTCTTTTCCGCTCCCACTCGGGGAGGAGCTCCCCATCAACGATGATAGGGAGGAGGGCTTCCCGTTTGGGATTAAGCAGAGAACTCAAATCGGGGCGAGGAATGAGTTTCCACTCCTCTGAACCTCTCTTGTAGAGATTGTATTGCCCCTCTTGGGGCAACTCCCCAGTAAAGGGGACTGGGGAAATGGTGGAAGGGATGCCCACCTTTCCCCAATTAAGGATGAAGTCTTGACCTCCACAAAAGCAGTGGAGATGAGTGTGCGGAACTGTTTGTCCCACAAGTTCCCCTTGATTGAGGAGTAATTCCGTTTTTTCGGTCAGTAGCCCAAGACGAAGAAATGCATCCTGTACCTCCTCAAGAAAGAAGACCCTATCCTGTTCACTCCACTCTGCGAGGGGGCGCCCATCGCGCGGGATGGCCATCAAGGCAATCCCATGTGACTGCATAAGATTTAGGACATAATCGGCCACCTCTCCGTGGCCGATCACAAGAGAACCGGGGACCGCATTAGGTTCCCCATTGCGAACCCCAAATGGGATGTCTTGATAAATTTTTTTCATAATTTTTAAATTTTGTGCCCCTTTCGAGGCTGTTAATATTATTTTTATTTTTACAATAAATACTATAACGATATATATATAGAATGTCAAGAGATTTTTGTTTGTTTTTCAAAATCAGAAAGCTTGCATTTCAACTTGGAAACGCTAGGATAGGGAAAGTTTTTCTATTATTTGATAGAAAATTTTATTCTTTTTTTTGATAGAAATGAGAAGGCAACAAGATATCCTGCAAGAGGAATCAAGGAGCTAGGGGTGAATAAAATGAGTACTATTTTCTCCGTTTTCTGATAGAATTTGTTCAAAACTTCTCTCCTAATTTTTGAAAATCATCTTCATTAATAGGTCTTGAAGCATTAGAAGATTCTGCATTAATATTCTCTATCTCATTCTCTATCTCATTTAAATAAGATTCAAGTCCTTTAAGGGTTTGATCATCAAAATTATGATTTTCATAAAAAGAAGTAAATTGCTGAAGATAATTAACAATTCTCTCTGCTTCTTCATACTCTTCTCGTCCTTCTAGAGAATTGAGATGCTTTAAAAATTCATCATATCTCGTTTTTAGAGCATTTAAATGATTTAGATAATCAGCTTTTTTCTTTTTCTCCTCTTGATATTCTAAAAATGCTTTTTTTGTGGTTTCTGTTACAGTATAAGCTTCTTCTTGAGTCCTAAATCGCTTAGGAAAGAAAGTATCTTCTCAATACTGTTTTACAAGCCCTTGATACGCAAGACTTCAGCTTTCTGAATCATAATATTTACTAAAAAGTGTTCGTTCTCCATCCCATTCTTCAAAAGTTTTAACTTCTTCTAAACGATTAAAGGTCTGATCAAAATCTGCCCATTTTGCATCCAATCTTTTTTTCTCTAATCTTTTTTGGTAAGCAATAAGATCATCTATTTCTTCTTTTCCATTTTCTGACTCAAGAAAATAGACATAAGGATTTCCTTCAAAATAACTTTGAAAGCTATCATTTTTTAGTAACGCAATATCTTCTGGAGTAATCGCGATTTGAATTTTATATGAGGATCGTGTTTCTTTATAGTGAACTGGATATTCTTTATCTCCAAATTGAAGAGATTCTGGATAAGATTTTATTTTTTTATCATAATCTTTGATAAGCAAAGAAGCTTCATTAAGTTTTAGGGCTTCCAAAAGACCTTTTCTATCTTTTTCTAATGCTTCTTTCAAATCTTTTGTAGAAATAATGTTTTTACTGTGTAAAACTTCATAGAAATATTCAGCAAGTTCAGCAGTACCAAATTTTGGAATATTTCCCAAAAAGCGAATTCTCAGTGCTTCCATCTCTCTTAAAATCCTTCTATTATGTTCACAAAGTTCTTGAATTTCTTCATTTTGAAAATCCACATCACGAGAAGCAAGTGCCTTTGCAAAAATACAGATAGTTTCTTTATTTATTTCTGCATCTCTATCCTCCTCTTTGAAAACTAATCCATTAAAGAGATGATCAAGCTGATAAAGAACTTTCTGCTCTGATGAAGACCGTTTAGGATCATGAGTTTCTGTACTAAAATTCTGTGGTGCAAGTTCTCTTAAAGTTTCTTCTTCAACCTTTGTAGCAGAGGATAAAATTTGGATTTCTGATATGTTACCATACCTATTCGTAAATTGAATATTCATTGGATCCGCAGCGATGATTTTAGACCTTCAAATAGAGCTTGATCTTGAAAGCTCTCTTTCTTCACCTCCTTTTTCCTGCTGATAATCTCAATAACCATCTTTAATCCAGATATTATCAATCATCCCTGCAATAATACATTCCTGAATAGCTTTATCTTTTTGTTCCTCAGTGAGCATACTAGAACTATTGTGGTATACTTGAGCTTTAAAAATATCTTTCAAGTGTAAGTAGCTTTCTAATGCACGAAAATAACTTTTATGATTGATTCAAACCGCTTTAAGGAGCTCAGATTTTGGAATACTTTTTCCATTTTCATCTCTTTTATCCTTAAGTTCACGAGCCATTTCAAAAAGTTTTAGGTTCGTTAAAAGGTCAGAATTCTGATTTTCACACACTCTTGGAATCTTTCCTTGATCTTTATGTGAAATAATTCCTTTTTGCGCTTTGATTGCTGCAATTTTTAACACCTCATCAAGAACCCCTAACTGTAGAGCTTTTAAAATCATTACTCCTTCATTAACATCAATGGGCAGTTTACTCAAGTTTTTACCAAGCTTCGTTACTTGATTCTTTTCATCAATAGCTCCTAAAAGACGAAGCTTTTTTTTAGCATGAACAATATTTTCCTGAGGAGGTTGATGAAAAAATTCAAGCTCTTCCATCCCATATCCTGTTTTTGCCAAAATCCTCAAATAATTGAGATCAAGCCTTGTCCTTTCAATTTCTGCTTGAGAAAATTGAGGCAAACTGTGTTGTGGTGTATCGTTACAATAGACATAAATCCCAGGCTTACAACGACCAGCTCTTCCTGCTCTTTGTTTAACATCGGCTTGGGAAATATCGCCTAGGGCAAGGGTTTCAACTCCATCTTTAAGCTCAATACGCTTTTCTTTCGCAGAATCTACTACCGCATCAATATAAGGGATGGTGACAGAAGTCTGTGCAATATTCGTAGAAACAATAATCACAGGTTGATCGTATTTTTTAAAGACTTGTGCCTGTTCTTCTACGCTTAATTCACCATGCAAAGGAAGAATGATTGCTGAGGATCAGACTTTCATTCTCAATGCAGCTATTGTTTCTTCTATTTCTTTTTTTCAAGGTTGAAAAACTAGAACATTTCTTTGAACTTCTTGAAGTTGAACAACTTTAGAAAGAAGCTGATGCTCTGAGCAACTCTCATATTCCACAGGATAGAGTCTTCCAGGAACCTCAATCGTCGACTGCCCTTCTGAAGAAAAAGAGAAAAACTCTTGTAAAGCTTGCTGATCAAGGGTGGCTGACATCAGAATCACTTTAATTTTCTTGCCTTGTTGTTTCTCTTTTTTAAGCCGAGCTAATAAAATCTCAACATTCTGATTTCGTTCATGGATTTCATCAATAATCAGAACCGTATCTTTGGCTTCTGATGGAGTAGAAACTAGCTGCTGAACTAAGTGAAGTCCATCAGTGCAATATTTAATCCTCGTTTTATCACTGATTTTCTTGTGTTCACCAGTATTTCATCCGATATGATAGCCTACTTCTTCTCAAAGTTCTGTTTTCATTTCTTTAGCTACATGCTGAGCAAGACTTGTTGCTGCTAATCTTCTCGGCTGTGTGATGATGACATTATATCCTACTTCAGCGAGAAATTGAGGAACCCTTGTTGATTTTCCTGCCCCTGTTTCTGCAGAAATAATTACTTCATCAGATTTTTCAACTTGATTTAAAATTGCTTCTCTATAGCTATCAATAGGAAGTTCTTTGTGATTAGGATTCTTAAGAAGATTATGTAAATCTTTACCCTGAGAAGAAGCTTTTACTTGGATAGATAAGTTTGATTTTCCAGGTTTCAAAGTATGAATATTCATATTTTTTTTTAAAATAAAGGTAGTTATTCTCTTTCAGAAAGATAGTCTATAATAAAATATTTCACTTCTTTATGATTTTGATATCCTCACCGATAGGCAGTTTCATTCGTATCTTTCCCATAGTTAATATTCCCAGCCCAGCCTCAAAATTTTTTATACAGTGCTTCACAAATCAATCCATTACCAAAAAAGTTTAGCTCTTTTTCTTCACAAAGGACTATCAGTATTTATTATATAGATTATATTTTAAGATGTCAATTTTTTTATATTTTTTATCTGTTACTATTGCAGCAATTAGGTTTACACATCAAAAAGAAGCTTCTTACTATTATTACTTATTTAGATTTTAAAGACTAAATAACTCATAAAAATTATAAAAAAGCAGATAATACCCTGATAAAAAAACCCCTCAATAAAAAGAGGGGCTAATGATATTCTTTCCTAGATATTTATAAATTAACATAGCATATTATCTAAAAAATATCTAAATTTTTATTCTTTATCTGGATCAGAACAGTATTTTGTTTCAACCATATATGATTGACCTTTTTGTAAATCTTCAACCGCAATTCTTGCTTGATGAAAATCTTCCGCCAGTTTATATACTTTTTGTATATCTTCTTTATTTCAGGTAATAAGCACAGCTGGCTCTTCATAACTTCCCCATGATCATACTGTATAAATTTTAGCTTCTTCAAGATTAAATGCATCTCATAAAATCGTACTTACCTCCTTAAGGGAATGGAGTTTTGATAAATTTGTATTTAAAAGTAAGTCTGTAAGTTGAGACCTGTTCATTTCTTTAATATGAGCTTGTTGAGCTGATTCTCAAAAAAGTTCTAAAATACTAGATCTTACATTTTGAGTTACTTCCTTCTCGGTTTTTAGTCTGGCTAAGAGAGTGTTTTTTTGATATTCAGCATATCCTTCTTCTAATCATAGAAGTACTCTAAATTTTGCTTCAGGTATTGTTGTCTCCTCTTTACCTTGAACCGATAGATTACTTTCTAAAGCTTTGAGTGCTTCTTGATGTTTTTCTATAGTTGCTACGGGACCAAAAGCTCTTCTTGGATAACGAGTCATTACATATTCATTTCCTATTAAAAATCATGAATACGTAAATTTGGTTTCTTCTGCAGATTTTTTAATTGCTGAAATAAAGTTCTCCATATTTTCCACATTAATTCTTCCTCCCCAAAAGGTTTCAGGAGTTAATTCGCGAACTTCAATTTCTGATCTGTTTCCTCATAATTTATTGATTCCTGCCATGATATTAATTTTTAAAAGATAAATATAAATATTATAATTTTAATTTTTTATTTGTCAAATTTTAAAGGTATTTTTTTCTTTTATCCAAATGTTTTTTATATCTCAATTCTTAAATACTGAGATATTGCTACGATTACTTTTTCATTAGGCTTATCCCATCCAACAAAATCACCATATTTTCCGATACCATTACCTCAAAAATCTGGATAAAGATTTTTTTTTATCTCTGATATCCAAGATTTCTCTCATGACAAACTTATAAA
>JBHAST010000006.1:0-3948 GCA_041831495.1 bacterium
GAGTAGATTATTAAAAATCAGGAGACCAACAGTAAATAATATGTATAACTACTTCAGACAAGTAATATTTGAATATGAAACAAGTATAGAAAATGAGGTTATGAATTGAATAATAGAGTTAGATGAAAGCTATTTTTGACCAAAAAGAGTAAGAGGAAAGAGATGAAGATGAGCAGGAGGAAAGATTAAAGTTTTTGGGCTCTTGAAAAGGCAATGAAAGGTTTATACCCATATAGTAGATGATGTCACTGCAAATACACTATTACCAATAATAAGAGGAAAAATAGGGATATGATCAGCTATAAATACGGATTGATGGCACTCATATGATTGATTAGTTGATCTGTGATATAAAAAACATTACAGAGTAAATCATTGAAACGACGAGTTCGCAAGGGGGAATCAACACATAAATTGAATAGAAAGTTTTCGATGATATTGTAAAAGAAGATTTGTAAAATTTAATTGAGTAAATAACCCAATCGCACTAAAGTGCGGGGCTTTTATCCGCCTTTAGCGGATTTTGTCCTTGTTCTTCTATATATTCTTTTATTAACTTATCATTAACTTCTCATACTGTACAGATAAAATATCATACAGCCCATTTTCATACCCCATCTTTCCAGTAAAATTGTTTAAAATACCTTTTTAAGTCTTCCATTTCTCATAATATTTTTGATGTTCTTCTTTTCAGTTTTTGAACAACTTCTGGTATATAACCAGTAGTTAACGGTATTGAAACATAAAGATGAACATGATCTCCTTCCATTCATATTCTAATTATTTTTACAAACAACTCCTCACAAACTTCTTCTAAGATTTCAGTTAAATATTCCTTTAAATCTTCTGTAATCCGTTTTTTCCTAAATTTTGTTACCCATACTATATGATATCTACAGTCATAAGTTGTATGACCTCATTGTTTGTAGTAAGCCATTTTTTTTAGAGATTTTAAAGTCTTACATGTTTTTTATATTTTTCCCACTACTTTGCAACTTCGTTGCTCCGTGTCGCACTAAAGTGCGGGGTTTTCTACCCACTACGTGGAAATAAAGCAACCTTTATCTCTCCCTAAGAGAATCATGGAAAAGCTTCCAAATAATGATTATTCCGACATTTCTCATGTTGTTTTTGATGCATATGGGACTTTATTAACCCCTTGGTATAATTAAAGTTTTGTGTGGCTAAAATCCAAGAAAATAGTCTATCAACTTTAGCTTTCTCCATTTTTTTAATCATCTATGTATCCCTATTTTTTGTTTCAAGTGTCAGAATACAGCTTCCAAAGCATTTGTTGTCTTTGGAAGCTGTATTTTTTCTTTCTGAAATTCATATTGATATAAATACTTCAAACTACTCCTCAAACTTTTATAGGCTTGCCTTACTCTTCTGTGCCTAAATCATCATTCCTCATTTCTTTCCAGAAGAAACACTTGATACCTCCTATACCAATCTTCCAACAGTTTTTGCATCACTTCATACCTGCCTTTTCATAACCAGCCACTTATTTCTTTTAATTCTTTACTTGCCTCTAATTTTGGATTTTGGGTAAGATATCTTTTCATTATTTGTTGCTGATGAAAATGACACATTTGTGTTGGTATTCAGCCCATTCATCACAGTAATCCTCTTTTTCCATCACACACTACACCTATAATTTCTCTTCATTCTCTTTCTAAATGTCTTATTCCAGATATATATTCTTGCTTTGTTTCTCGTTTTACCTCTTTCCAATAGAGATTCTTCTTTAGCTCATAACTTCTAAATACCATTATTAGCTATTGAATAGCTTTTATAAAAAATTCAATCTGTATTATCTTTTGCCAGAAATCATAATTTTTTCAAGAACTTCTTCATATAATTTCCTACTAAGGAATAAATACTATTTATCAGTTATATAAGCTTTCCAAATGAATTGTCAAATCTTTTTTTGACAAAATAAGATTAGAAATACTGACTGATTTCTTCAATTTTGACTCTCTTTTGCTGCATAGAATCCCTTTCTCTGATGGTCACCGTTCCAAAGTTTGGTGAGTTTTCATCAACGGTTTCTGGATCAACGGTCACACAGTAAGGGGTTCAGATTTCATCTTGTCTTCTATATCTTTTTCCGATCGCTCCTCCATCATCATATTCACATTTGAAAGCTTTACTCAGATCGCGGAAGATTTTTTCTGCGGTTTCAACCTGCTTTTGATCTTTTTTTACGAGGGGAAGAATCGCGAATTTCACCGGAGCAAGCTGTTTAGGGAAACGAGCAACCACGCGAGTAGAGCCATCTTCCAAGGTTTCCTCATCATAAAATTCAAGCATCGTCACCATCACCTGCCTACCAAGCCCAAAAGAAGCCTCCACACATCGTGGGATATACCTCTCTCCCGTATAGGGATCTGAATATTGCATATCTTTTTTGCTGTATTCCTGATGCTGAGAAAGATCAAAGTTCGTTCTATTGTGGATCCCTTGGATCTCTCCGAACCCTCGTGGATACAGGTATTCTACATCTACCGCTGCTGCCGCATAGTGAGCCAGCTTTTCATGATCTTTAAATCTCAAATGCTCTGGATTGATTCCAATGACCTCAGTCCAATAGTGCATACAGTCAGCTTTCCATTGATTGTAGATTTCCATCGCTTTCTCTGCATCGGCAGGGACGAAATACTCAATCTCCATCTGTTCAAATTCCCTCGTTCTATAGAGAAACTGCCCAGGAGTAATCTCATTTCTAAAAGCCTTTCAAACCTGAGCTAATCCAAAGGGAATCCTCATTCTCGTCGTATCCAAAACCGCCTTGAAATCTGTAAACAAAGACTGACAGGTTTCAGGTCTCATATAAACTTTGGAAGTCTCGTTCGCTACCGGTCCAAGATGTGAACTCAGCATGAGATTGAAGTTTCTACATTCCGTCCAATCGGCTGGGTTTCAGGTTTCAGGATTGTTTGGAAGATGCTTAACGATAAAATCTCTCATTCCTTCGTTTCCTCGTGATTCTGGAGAAAGGTTTGGAACTCCGAATTTTTGAGCCAATTCGTCATCAGAAAGTCAGCTTCTTTTCTTTTCAAAATAATCCTCAATCAATTTATCCGCTCTAAATCTCTGCCCCGTTTTCTTGTCATCAATCAAAGCATCAGCGAAAGAAGCCAAATGCCCACTCGCCTGCCAAGTCGTCGGATGCGCGATGATCGCCGTATCCATAAAGACCATATCATCTCTTTCTTGAGTGAAATGTTTTACCCAGAGATCTGCGATATTTTTCTTGAGCAATGCTCCGTAAGGACCGAAATCCCAAGCATTCGCAAGTCCGCCATAAATTTCTGAGTTCGGATAGACAAAACCTTTCCTTTTCGCCCAAGCGACTACCGTTTCTAATGATGTTGCCATATAATAATTAACATAAACGAATTAAAAAAATCTGGATTATTCAGCTTTTTTCTTAGTTTTTTTCATATCTCTTTTCATTTCGTTGATTCCTGCAAGAAAAAAATCCTTGATACCGCGAATCTTTGGCTTTGCAGATTCCTTTACTGAATCTAAAACCGACTTTTCTACATCAGCATCTTCTATTTTTGCAACGTTTCAAAGCACCATTTTGACCATTCTCTTATGTAAGCCCTCATCAAGCGCCATTCTCATTCTCTAGGAAATAAATCGGACTTAAAAGTAAAGATTCTGACCAAAAAAGCAAGCATTTATTCTATTTTATGAAAAAAGGCCAGCAATAGACAGATTTCTATTTATAAATAATCATAAAAAAATCCTTATCCTATATTGTTTAAGCTAAGAAAAATAAGAATTAGTAATTGATATGGGGCTTGTACGCTTGAGATTTAATATCAAAAGAGTATAAGCAAGTATGACCTATAAAAATTCTTATAAAATGAACACAAAAATAGATAACAAAATTTTGTTAAAAATTTTGAAGTATTTTTGTATGGATTTTAGCGCAAC
>JBHAST010000007.1:0-14135 GCA_041831495.1 bacterium
CATACTATTGTAGTAAAAAGAGATAAAGTCAGATTAACAACCTTTTCGGGAAGTTTTTCGTTCATCATTAGGATAACGCTGTTCGTAGGTTTTAACTGTCTTCTCACGAATCAGATTTCGTTTTATTCCCTTGTGTGCTCCAACAATACTCGCCAAAGCACAGCGACAAAAACTAGGATCAACCTTGATTTTGAGTTGATGAAAGATTTCATAAGGATCTTGCATCAAGAATTCCTCAGGCGTCGTAATTCAGATTTTTATCAAATTATCTGCAATCTTTGGTCAGATATTTGGCAGTTTGCACAAGGGAGAACGAGGCATAGAAGACATAAAAGATTTAAAACAGATAGATTATAGAGTACTAATCACTATTTGTAAACGGTGATGTTCATAGTCATAAATTTCAAGATCTGCGAGATATGCTCTTTGTAAAGAACTATCTGCCCAAATCGTTTTTCGTGCTTTAATCGTATCTTCAGGATTATTATAAGGAAACTCAAAGATTTGATACTTCCCAAGAGTTATTTCAAATGTTTCAAATCATGGGAACGTAGTTTCACTTGCTACACCTAAATAGCAATCATAATTGCCTTGCTGAAAATCTCATTGATAATTCGTATAGATAACATAAGTATAAGGCTCATTTCAGAGTGTTTGTAGCTTGGTATTTGCCTTATCATAAAAGCTTTTCCAAAGCTGTGCAATATCTTCTTGTGCTTGATTATTTTCATTTGTTGTGGTGATCTTGAGCCCAATAATCTGTTTTTTTATCATGATACAAGACTAAAATCTTAAAAATCTGACAAGAGTCTACGAATCTCTTTGACAATGTCAAATCTTTTTTGACAAAATCAAGTATTTTTTTGACAAAGAAATAATGCTAAATAAAAATTGTAAAAATTCTCTTGATTTTTTATTTTTTTTCCTTAAACACCATCTCAGTCGCTCTGGCAGGAAACATTTCTTGCTGGAGCAGACGACTAAAAAAGTTTTATACTCTTATGACGATACTTATGGCAAACACCAACAATCAAGCCCTCAAAGAAGCTTTTATGAATATTGAAAAGCAGTTCTGAAAAGGAGCTGTGATGAGAATGTGAGATAATGCAAATGTCGGACTGGTAAATACCGCACACAGCGGTTCTTATGTTCTTGACTTGATTCTCGGAGGAGGCTATCCTGAGGGGAGAGTGATTGAGATTTATGGTCCAGAATCTTCAGGTAAGACCACGATTGCGCTTCATGCGATTGCGGAAATCCAGAAAAGAGGAGAAACTGCAGCTTTTATTGATGCTGAGCACGCTTTAGATCCTCACTATGCCAAAAAGCTTGGTGTAGATACGGAAAATTTAATCCTTTCTCAACCAGATCACTGAGAACAGGCGCTCCAAATCGCCGAAGAACTTGCAAAAACCTGAGCGGTGAAGATGATCGTGATTGACTCGGTAGCAGCACTCGTTCCTAGAGCAGAAGTAGAGGGAGATATGGGAGATTCTTACATGGGGCTTCAAGCGAGAATGATGTCACAAGGGCTTAGAAAACTGACTTCAGTCCTTGCAAAGACAGGAACCATGTGTATTTTCATCAATCAAATCAGAATGAAAATCTGAATTATGTTCGGGAATCCTGAAACGACCACGGGAGGAAATGCCCTCAAGTTCTTTGCTTCTCAGAGAATTGAAATCAGAAAAGGTGATAAAATTATGGAAGACAAAGAGCAGGTTGGGTATTTTGCCAAGATTAAAATCGCAAAAAATAAAATCTTTGCTCCTTTCAAAACTGCAGAACTGCCTATTAAATGGAATATGGGGTATGACAAGACGACTGATATTATTGAGGCTTCTTTGATTCTCAAGCTCATTTCCAAGGCGGGTGCGTTTTATAGCATCGGAAATGAAAAACTTCAGGGAAAAGAAAAGCTTACAAAATATTTAGAGTGAGAAGATAAAATTCGTGCAAATTTAGAAAAGGAAATCCAATCCAAAATCAAAGATATGAGAATGGGAAAAAAGGTTCTTGATGATGAGGCATTGAGTAGCATGGAAGCCATCATTGACGAGGAAAGTCAATCTGTTGAAGAGTAAGAAAAATATGAAGAATAAAAAAATAAGAAAAATCTGATGCCCGTGAAAAGGGTCAGATTTTTTCCTTTGTATGAAAAAAGTCTGAAAAAAGTTGCAAAATCAAAAAAAAAGACTACAATTAGACTGAAAAAAGAGGAAAATCCTCTCAAATCCTTTTATTCTTTGTATACAAGAAGATGAAAACAAAATTACTCGCAGTTATGATGATGGGGCTTGCAACCTTTGGAAGCGTATTCGGAATTGCTTCCGCGAATAGCTTTGGAGGAAATGCTGGAATGGCAAACACCTCTCCAACATTCCAAGGAGGATTTGGAGTAAATGCGGAAAATACCGCAGGAATTACGCTCGGAGGAACTGGAGCCGACCAAGGAAGCAACTTGATCAATATTATTAAAAGTGCCATCAACTGGGTACTTTCCATTCTCGGACTCATTACTTTAGTGCTTCTTCTTTGGGGAGGTTTCCAAATGGTGACTGCCGCTGGAGATGACAAAAAATATTCAGCTGGATTCACAATCCTCAAACAAGCAGGTATGGGACTTGCATTCATTGCTCTTGCTTGGTTTATGGTAACAATCATCTTCTGGTTGATTGGAACGGTTGGAGCTGGAGCAAAGACTACTGGAGTGTAATTCTTCTCTTCAAAGAGAATGTATAAGCCTCGCATCTGCGGGGCTTTTTCTTTTGTTGATTTTTGAGAGAGAAACCTTACACTTGAAACCAAGATTTATTTCCTCTGTCTAAGCCTAATGCTCGTTATGGATTTGCACGAATTTGAACTGCGTTATCTCGCATATAAAGGACTAAAAACCAGACTTAGACTGAACTGGGATACTGAAACTCTCGTTAATCTCGCAAAAATTACCAATAGAGGAATCCTAGAAAAATCCGTTCCTGAGACCTCACCTGATGATCTCAAGAAATTTACCAACGAGACCTACACAGCGTTCAAAACTGAGATTATTGAGCAGAATCATCAGACTTTCCCTCTTACAACTTCACCCTATTCACTAGCGCACTATATTGAGAGACTTGAATATGAATTGAAAGTGATCAAAGAAATGGGATTTAATTCCTACTTTTTGATCGTATCAGACTATGTGAGATGGGCAAAAAGGCAGATGATTGTCGTAGGTCCAGGAAGAGGTTCTGGAGCAGGATCTTTGCTTGCTTGGGCGATAGAAATTACAGATATTGATCCTTTGCCCTTTGATCTGCTTTTTGAGAGGTTTTTAAATCCTGCGAGAATCTCAATGCCCGATTTTGATATCGATTTTGAAGATACGCAGAGGCAGAAAGTGATTGATTACTGTACTGAAAAGTATGGACAAGACAAGGTTTGCTCGATCTGAACCTTTATGAAAATGGCGACAAAAGCTGCATTCAAGGATTCCGCGAGAGCCGTAGGGGTCCCGTTTGAGAAGGCAAATCAGATTTCTAATCTTATTCCTGAGAAAAATAGTCTGCAACAGATCATCGCAAACGAAACCGAGTTTGAGGAGATTCACAGCATCTATTCAAGTGATGAGAAAGTAAAAGAAGCCTTTGACCTCGCTTCTGGATTGGAGGGGAATTTGAGGCAGCTTGGAGTGCATGCTTGTGGAATCATCATCGCCCCAGAGGCAGTTTCTACCTATACTCCCGTGCAATACGCCAAAGAAAACGATCATACGGTTGTGAGTCAATATGATGGACCAACCTTGGAACAAATCTGACTTTTGAAGATGGATTTCTTGGGACTTAGGAACCTCTCTATCATCAAAACGTGCATCAAAATTATCAAAGCGAGATATGAAAAAGAGGGGAAAGAGCTGCCTCAAATTTTTCAGCATTTTTTGGAAACGACCTCATTTCAGCCCGACATCAACGATAGCTCTACCTATGATAGCGTATTTAAAGCAGGAGATACGACCTGAATTTTCCAGTTTGAATCACAGGGAATGAGGAGATTTCTGATCCAACTGGAGCCAAATTCTATCAATGACCTCGTAGCGATGAATGCGCTTTACCGCCCTGGTCCGATGGAATTTATTCCGAGATATATTGAGAGAAAACACGGCAGAGAACCTGTAGAATATATGAGTAGCGAACTCAGAGCCGAACTCACCAAAAAATATAGTGCAGAGATCGCAGAACAAGAAAATCAAAAACTGATTAAGGATCTAGATCCGATTATGAAACTCACCTATGGAATTGCCGTTTATCAAGAGCAGCTGATGTTTCTCGTGCAAGCCATGGCAGGATTTTCGCTTGGTGAAGCGGATATGCTCAGAAGATGAGTAGGAAAGAAGAAAAAAGAGGTGATTGAAAAGCTCAAAAAAGAGTTTATTACCAGAGGAGCGAGTTTCAAAGACTATAAACCTGAAACTACGACCTATATTTACGAGAAAATGATTGAGCCAGCGGCTTCGTATTCGTTCAATAAGTCGCATTCGGTTTGTTATGCAATGGTTGCCTATCAAACCGCTTATCTCAAGGCACATTTTCCTGTTGAATTTTCGGCAGCATTGATCCGTTCAGTAGAGGAAGACACGGATACCCAGAGTTTTTATATTTCTGAAATCCAGAATAAAGGAATTCCTGTCCTTCCGCCAGAAATCAATGCTTCCTTTAATCATGTTGCGGCGATTGATGAGCATATCAGGCTTTGATTTTTTAGCGTGAAAGGAATGGGGGAAGAGGTTGGAGAAGCTATCCAGCAAGAAAGACAAAAAAACTGACCTTTTCAACATTTGGAAGATTTTCTCAAGAGATGTAGCAACTTCATCAACAAGAAGTCGCTAGAAAGTCTGATCAAATGCGGAGCTTTAGATGCCTTTGAAGACAGGAAAATCTTGCTTGAGAATATTCAAACCCTGCTCGACCGAAGCAAAACGATCGCAAATGCTGATTTTGGACTGTTTGGTGGAATGGGAGTTGATACCAATATTCAGCTCAAAAAAGGAGAAAAATCTGATCTTATGGAGAGATTGATGATGGAACAGGAAGTTCTAAAAGTCTTCGTTTCCTGAAATCCGCTTGATGGGCTCTATCTGCATATCAAAAAGTTCTCTTTCCTCAAGCAAATTATAGAACTGGATCAAGTACCAAAATTTGTGATTTTCGGCTATATTAAAGAAGTCCAAAGAGCAAAGAAGAAAGGATTTTTCATCAAAGTTGAAGATATTTCAGGATCACGAGAATTTTTCATCAGAGATGCACTAGATTTCCAGAAGTTTGATCTCATTATTCTCTATGGAAGCAAGAATAATGGCAGAGTATACCTGGATAAAATCGTAAAAACAGACTATCCTACACTCAAACAGCTCGCAGGAGGAAGATATGATCCTGAATGGACCGTTGCTAGAGCGAAAAAAGAAAGATATGGAGAGGAACAACAGAAAGAAATTGAGAAAATCAAATCCGAAAAACCTGAAGAAATCAAGGCAAAAGAACCTAATTTTGATAACGAAGAAATAGAGGAAAATCGCAGCCATGAAGAAATCTTTCCTGAAGAGAGCTACGAAGAAGAAAACCTAGATAATGAAAGCACTTGAGAGGAAAATCTGGATAATGAAATCACTTGAGAAGAAATCAGAGACTGAATCGCAGAAGAAAGCTTCAGCGAAGAAGGAGAAATTGAGGAAGTATTCACACTCACAACCTTGCCTGAAAATATAGAAAAAATCAGTCTTCTTGCTGAGATTTTGAGAGATAATGAGGGAAAAATCAGCGTTCTCATCTTAGGCCAAGAAAAGAAAATCAACGAAATAGGACTTGCAAAGCTGAAAGAACTCTTTTCCAACTAAAATTCCCTTAATTTCAAGCTATTTTTAAAAGGTGAGCTTCTCAACCCACCTTTTTTGGTATCCTTAGTTTTCCTCGTCTTTTTTTTCGTTTCTGAGCTTCATCAGTGGAAACATAACGACATCCCTGAGATTATCCTGCTCAGTCAGAATTGCTAAAATTCTTTCTAGCCCCATTCCAAATCAAGACTGAGGTGGCATTCCATACTCCATCGCTTCTACGAATGCATCATCTCCGCTTGTTGCTTCATCATCACCTTTTTCTGCGGCTTCAGCTTGTTTATCAAAGTTTGCCTGCTGTATCAATGGATCTACAAGCTCAGAATAGGCTTTACAAATTTCCCAACCGTTTACGAGGAGTTGGAACTGCTCTACAATGCCTGCATCAGCATCAGAAGTTCTCGCCAAAGGCTGCATAATCACGGGATAATTATAGATGAAAGCAGGTCCGATAATCTTAGGTCTTAAAACCTTTTTATAGAGATAATCAATCAAGGTTGTGGTTCCCATATCTTCCATGCCTTCAAATTCAACCCCTTTTGCACGAATATCAGCTCTCAACTGATCGGCATCATCAATATCATACTTGGTAATATCAATGCCTGAAGCATCAAGGATTCCCTTGGTATAGTCTATTCTTTCTCGTGGGGTAGTAAAATCAACCGTTTTCTCTATTCAGTCTTTATCTTTTACCTTAAGCTGCTTGGAAATTCCCAGCTCAGCAAAGAGAAAATCAAACATCTCCTCGGTGAAACGCATATTGTCCTCATAGTTCCAATAAACCGCATAGTGCTCCACCTGCGTAAACTCCTGCAAATGCGAAGGATCAGAACCCTCATTTCTAAAATCCTGACCAATCTCAAATACCTTTTCAAACCTTCCAACTGTCGCCTTTTTGAGTGAAGTTTCAAAAGCGATTCTGAGATAGACATCAGTATCATAGTCATTATGATGGGTAATAAACGGTCTTGCTGCAGCTCCAGAAGCTGCATTATCAAGGATTGGTGTCTGTATCTCGGTAAAACCATGCTTACGATAGAAATCCCTCAAAGTCTGATAAAACTTGGACTTGAAGAGGAATCTTGCATAGGTTTCAGGATTCATGGTCATATCAAGGTATCTTTTTCTATACAAATCTTCCTGATCGCTCAAACCGTGGAACTTCTCTGGCAAAGGTCTGATGGCTTTAGAAAGGAATTTGAAAGCTGACACAAAAATCGTGAGTTCTCCTTTGTGGGTTTTGAAGACTTCTCCCTCTACTCCGATGAAATCACCGAGATCGACCATCTTTTCTACGAATTTATATGCCGTCATCGTTCAAGTTTCACTCTCTGGAAAATCTAAGCTCTCAACAGCAATATCTTCCATGCTTCCATCAGCTTTTTTTTCTGTTTTGATAATCTTGCACTGATCTCTGTGAAACATAAGCTGGATTTGCTCGGTACTATCAAGGATCTTCGCAAAAGCAAGTTTCCCGTGCGAACGATAGAGCATCACTCTCCCAGCAGTTTTGACCTGCACTTCTGGAGCTTCAATAATCGCCTCAATCTCGCGGAGCGGCTGATTTTCGTAGTTGATGATGATGTCTTTGATGAGGTGTGTTTTGTGAAAAGACTGAGCATACGGATGAATCCCCATAGCTTGAAGTTTCTGCGTTTTCTGAATTCTCACCTCTCTTTCGCTAAGTTGAACTTGTGTCATTGCAATCATACAAGAAAAAATTAAAGTCAGACTTGAATATAGGAATTCCTATTTGGATTGCAAGATATTTCGCTTGGTTTGCTATGTTTCTTTGTGGGGCTTTTCTGCTATGGGGAGGTGTTGTTGAAAACTTTTGTTGATTTCTAAGAAAAGTAAAAACCTGATCATATTCTAATCAGGCTTTTTTACTTTATTATCTCTTCTTCTATCCAAGCTTTCTTTTTACTGCGATCTTTCCATCAAATCCGATCTGAGAAATCACAACATTGATCGTATCTCAGACCTTGAAATGCTTATCCAGTCCATCGGTAAATTTCTGACCGAGATTAGAAACGTGGCAAAGTCCTTGCTTATTCTTTGGAAGCTGAACAAAGAGTCCATAAGCCTCAACTCTTACGATCTTGGCATCAAAAGTCTGCCCAACCTCAAGATCAGTTGCAATCTCAAGGATCAGATTTTTTGCCTTTTCAATAATTTCTTGCTTTTCATGAGTAAGGAAACAAGTTCCGTCATCTTCAAAGTCAATCTTGATATTATCGCACTGCTCAATGATTTTATCAATCGTTTCTCCACCTTTCCCGATCACTTCCTTGATTTTCTCAGGATTGATCTTGAAAACATGGATCTTTGGCGCATATTCTTTTACCTGTGCTCTTGGAGCCGGGATCGTTTCTAGCATAAAGTCCATAATCTCCTTATATCCCTCACTTGCTCTATCAATCGTTTCATGCACAATATCCAAAGTCAGACCTTTCAATTTCGTATCAAGCTGGATCGCAGTGATTCCTTCTTTTGTTCCCGCTACTTTGAAATCCATATCTCCTGTGAAGTCTTCGGTTGCCATCAGATCATTCAACACCATATGCTTGGTGATGGTTCCATCTTCTTCATGCTCGGTCATCAATCCCATCGCGATTCCTGCAACCGGTTTCTTGAGCGGAACTCCAGCATCCATCAATGCCAAAGTAGAACCACAAACTGATCCCATACTGGTTGAACCTCCAGATCCAAGACATTCACTTACCACTCTGATCGAATACGGAAATTCTTCCTTGCTCGGAATCATATTCTCGAGCGCTTTTTCAGCCAATCTTCCGTGTCAGATTTCTCTTCTTCCCGTTCCTCTCATAGCTTTCGCCTCTCCTGTAGAGAAAGGAGGGAAATTATAGTGATGAAAATAGCTCTGTTGCACATCATTATGTTCCATATCATCAAGCACAAGATAATCCGTTGGACCTCCGAGCGTTACGGTAGAAAGTACCTGGGTATCTCCTCTCCAAAAAAGCCCGCTACCATGCACTCTTGGAAGGTTGTCCGTTTCACAGAAGAGCGGTCTGATATCTTTCATCGCTCTGTCGTCGATTCTCTTCCCTGTCGTAAGCGTTCTCGTTCTGATAAAGTCTTTCACCACGTTGAAAACCGCCATTTTGATCTTGCTTTCGCTGTATTCTGAAGCGTCTTCGGCGTCAGCTTTTTCTTTTGCTGTTTCAAGGGCTTCTTTTTCGTATTTGCTGAAAAGATCATTGAAAGGAACTTTGGTATTTCCTGCCATAGCTTGAAGCTTGTCTTCGGTGATCAAAGCCTTTACAAAGTCCATTGTTGCCTGAGAGGGCTTATTGAACGTGATTTCCTTTTGTTGAATGTCCAAAGTCTTCAAGAAATCTGACTGAAGATCGCAAGCCTCATCAATCACTTTTTGTCCGAGATCAAAAGCCTTTTTCATCAGTTCATCAGGGACTTCCAATCCTTCACATTCAATCATATTGATAGACCCTTTCTTTCCGGCAACCAAAAGGTTTAATTCAGATTTTTCTAGTTGAGTTTTGGTTGGATTCACGATAAACTCTCCGTCAAGATATCCGATCTGAGCAGCCCCAACCGGTCCATCAAACGGAATCCCCGCTGCCAAGATAGAAAGCGAAGCACCGATAATATCCATCACGCCAAGCCCGATCTCGTGATCAAGCGCAAGCGGAGTCACGGAAATAACGACATCGTTGATCATTCCCTTTGGAAACATCGGTCTAAGTGCTCTATCGGTAAGTCTTGCATAGAGAATTGCCTGATCAGAAGGTCTTCCTTCTCTTCTTCTGTATACGGCACCTCCGATTCTTCCCGCTGCTGAGAAACTCTCTCTCATATCAATCATCAACGGCAAAAAGTCCATTCCTTCCCTTGGATTTTTTTCCATAACGGTTGAAAAAAGGAGCACATTTTCTCCCATCTGCATTCTAATACTTGCATCAGCTTGTACAGCAAGTTTTCCCATTTCAAACGAAACAGGTTTTCCATGTCGCGTCGTAGATTGACGAGCGACCTCAAATTGTTTTTTTACGACCATACTTTTCGTATAAAAAAATAAAAGTAATGAGCCCTCCTCAGCACTTTTGAGACAGATTAAAAGGCAAAAAAATCCGACTACTTTCCTGCTTTTTAATCCACCACGGCGATGAGGAGATTGCTCAGAAGTAAGTATAGTCTTTTTTAGCAGTTTTGCAAGAAAGAAATCATAGAGAATAAAAAAGAAAAACAAAAATAAATATCACTCTTGAAATAAAAGTCAATATCGCTATGATAGGATCAGTCTTCTTTTATCTTTTTGTCTGCCGATGTCTCATAAAGCTTATGTCTTTGATATTGATGATAATTTGCTACATACCAATTGTAGTGTTTTTCTGGAAAGAGAGGTTGCGGGCAAAAAGGAAAGAATAGAAATCCCAGAAAGAGAACTCAAAACCAAACTTCAGGAGGGGCGAAGCTTCCCTGACAATGATCCTGAGGAATGTTTCCGCAATATGAGGCTGGGAAATGGAAGACTGACCCAAGATCTTTTTGATGCGATAGAGGCAAAGGCGTATGGTCCAGCATGGGAAAGATTCAAACTTGCCAATCTTCAGGCGAGTCCGATTGGTATTATCACGGCTCGTGGACATCCGATAGCAGATGTGAAAGCTGCTCATAGCGCGATTTTACATGAAGTGTTTACGATAGAGGAGAGGGAGCAGTTTTTGGAGCAGATGAAGCTCCGTTTGGGGAAAGTTAGAGCGAATACTCATCGTTTGATTCGTGATTTTTTGGATATGAATTATTATGCGGCTTGTGCCAATAAGCCTTTTTCTAATAGTCTTTGACTTCCTTTTGAAACCCCTTCCTCTCAGAAGAAAGTTTGTGCTTTTGATAAGTTTATTGCCCATATCGTTTCCCTTAACCAGCAAAAGCGTATCAACCCTGATCAAAAACCGCTCAAAATCTGATTTAGCGATGATAGTTTAGAGAATATTTCAGCAATTCAAGAAGCGATCACAAATCGTTTTCTTCATCGCTATCCAGAGATCACCTTTGCAACCTATGACACGAGCGATCCCAGATTGATCAAGAAAACCATCTATTCTTCTCAGCAGAATCAAGAACCAGAATTTTAGATATGAAGACTTTGCTCTTGCCTTTTGCTTGTAAACCGCTAAGCTAAATTCTGTTTTTTTATCTTTTCTTTAATCCTATGCTAAAAACAGGAAAACTGATCGTCATTGATGGAACCGATGGCAGCGGCAAGAAAACGCAAACTGAACTTCTCGTTCATCGCCTCAAATCCGAGGGCTATCAAGTAGAAAAGATGGATTTCCCGCAATACTGAAAAAAATCTGCGGGTCCTACCGAAGAATATTTGAGTGGAAATTTTGGGGCTGCGAATGAGGTTTCTCCCTATCAGGCTTCAGTTTTGTATGCGGTAGATAGATTTTCGGCTTCTTTTCAGATCAGAAAATGGCTAGAAGAGGGGAAAATTGTGATTTCTGATCGTTATGTTTCCGCGAATATGGGGCATCAAGCAGGAAAAATTGATGATTTGGTAGAAAGAGATCGTTTTTTGGAATGGCTGGAGGAGTTTGAATATGGGCTTTTGAAGATTCCTAGACCTGATGTTCAGATTTTTCTTTATTTGGATTCAGAAATTAGTAGAAATCTGGCTTTAAAGGTTGAGAAACCTAATATGGACAAAACGAAAGATATTCACGAAAATGACGCTGATCATATGAGAAAAGCAAGCGAAGCGTTCCGTTATGTTGCAGAGAAGTATGGCTGGATTCAGCTTGCTTGTGCGGAGCAGGGCGAGATGAAAACAAGGGAAGCGATTGCCGAGGAATTGTATGAGCAAGTGCATCTTTTGCTTTCAAAGGAGTAAAAGGGGCGCTTCTCTCCCTTAAATCTCAGACTTGCTTTTTGGCATTGTTCTGAAGAGTAAGCAAAAGTAGAATCATCTTTATTCTTTATCAAAAGGGCGTATTTCCCCAAAATAATCGGTTCTTATACTTCAAAGCACAGGAAGAAATCTATTATTTACATATACCAAACACTGCTTTTTTTCTGCTGAACACCGAACGGAATACTGAAAAACTTTTCTCAGCTCCTGTTTTGCGTTCTTTTTTTGCCTTTTGTAAGGGATATAGACCTCAAACCACTCTCTCCCCACTGAGTCCTCACTTTCTTTGATAGTAAATTGAGCGGGATCTTCCTTAGGATAAGCAAACTTTGCCCAATCTCTGATAAACGCCTCAATCTGTTCATACGGAGGAATATCACGATAACGAAGCATAAAAAAGAAAGAGAAATCCTTGCCATTACGGAAATCGGAGAGCTCCTGCTTTTCAGGATGAGTAGAATCATATATAAGAGAATAAAGGAAATTCCCTGAAACCACCAGACTTCATGTCCTTTGTGGATCATGCTGTCCACTCCACCAATCTTGAATCGCTGGTTCTTTTATCCTCAGATTTCGTCTAGGGAGATAATATTCTTTCAAATAAATAGGAACCTGAACACAATCTACATAGCTAAAAGTCCTATTCCATGGTCATGGTTCATCTTCAAACTGATAGACTTCTTCATGAATCTCACACTTAAATCCTGAAGCCGTCATTTGCTCGTGCCAATCTCTATTCCATTCAAGACTTCTTTCATCGCTCGTATAATAACTATGGATTGAATCAATCGTTGTTGGGATCAGCCTTTCTTGGATTTCTCCTGGAGGAATAAAAGTAAGAGAAGAGGAGTTCTCTCCCAAAGGGAGCTGCTGAAAAGGGGAGACTATCATCCCGATAGCTAAGAGCCATCACAAAAGAAGCGAGAACATAAGGAAATCTATTGAAGTAAACTACGGAGAAATAATAAGAATATGTTCATAAAAAACAAGTTTGGAGGAAGAAATAATTACAGGGAGTTCTTTTTCTTTGTTCCAAAATCCTTTGACAAGCATTTCTAAATCTTTACAACGAAGTAGGCTAATACAATAAGATTTAATTTATAATCTTCCTTAAAATGAAAAAAGTTCTAATTTCTTCCCTCGTTCTCGGACTTATTTGTTCTGCTTGCTCCTTTTCAACTAAACCAAAAGACCAAAAACCGCTTGATTCGTGAATGATTCCAGAAACTGTGAATTGAAATCTTCAGTCATGAGAGGAAAAAACTGATGAATATCCAGAATTTTATCTTGCATCTTGAGCCTATACCAAACTTCTATGGACAGGATACGAAGATATCAGACAGGAAGCTCTAAATAAATTCCGAATGTTTGAAGGGCAGGATATGTATACCAATGATCCTTCTTGGAAGATTTCTATGCTCCCTTTATCAATCACTTGAAAAGATGAAAAAAGCTATAAGCCCTATTTCCTCCCAGAGCCTCATCCTGCAGTTGTCCCCGCAAATCTTCTAGATTGGCATGGTGAAGACAAAGAACATCTCTTTCTTGATTTTGGATTGGTAGCAACAAAAAAATCTGAATTACCAGACTATATTCCCCTTCAATTTGTAGGAACACAAGCAATTCTCGGTTTGGTTGGCTATAGTGATGGCTATCTTGTGGTTTCTCCTTTTAAATTCCCTGTGGATAAAGCCACTTTCAAGGCAATTCAAGATAAAGTGCAATTTCATGAGCGAAAAGATGATCGCTTTCTTGCACTTACTTATGGAGCGAGAGGAGTGCGTCCTTGATTTCACAATGGAAGAATTGATTATCGCAACTATCTTTGAGAAGATAAAGATTGGGTTTATTTCTGGGATGATCAGCATGTTCAAGGTTTAAGTATCAACAGAGTAAAGAAAGAAGCTGATTTTAAGTTTTGAATTTTTTTGCCAATTCCATTTTCTCCTATAGATTAAAGGGTATACTTCTTGCATTTACAATAAACATGGTTATAGGTTCTTGTAACTATATTTTTTATTGATTATTGTAGATAAAATGAAAAAAGGATACTGCTGAAGTATCTATCAGTGGAAAAGAATATCTTGCAAGGGGCTTGTACGCTTGAGATTTAATATCAAAAGAGTATAAGCAAGTATGACCTATAAAAATTCTTATAAAATGAACACAAAAATAGATAACAAAATTTTGTTAAAAATTTTGAAGTATTTTTGTATGGATTTTAGTGCAACAGATACGAGTAGATTATTAAAAATCAGGAGACCAACAGTAAATAATATGTATAACTACTTCAGACAAGTAATATTTGAATATGAAACAAGTATAGAAAATGAGGTTATGAATTGAATAATAGAGTTAGATGAAAGC
>JBHAST010000008.1:0-17187 GCA_041831495.1 bacterium
CAAATCTCCCCTAGCCCCTCTTTTTCAAGAGGGGAAGTTCTGAAAACCCCCCCTTGATAAAGGGGGATTGAGGGGGATTTAGTCTTTGCGAGCGAGCAACGCGAGCGTGGCAATCCAGAAGAAGCCCCCCCTTTTTCTATGAATCAAAGAAACCACCCGGGTGCATCTGATTCTGCAATTTTTGCACCCGGGTGGTTTTTTAGAAAACCCTCCGCCCTTCGGGCACCTCTCCCGATAACTCGGGACTTCACTGCGTTTCGCCTTACAAAGGGAGGACCACCGAGAGCGCTGCAATCCAGAAGAAGCCTCTTTCCATCTGGATCACTTCCCTAACGCTCGTGATGACATGGCTACGGCTCGTGATGACCGACTCATAAGACCTCGAGTCATCAAAAAAGGATCAAAAAAAAAGCAGAACCCTTACGATCCTGCTTTTTATATTTAATAGTATTATTACTTCATCATCGTATCCCGTGTTAAGGAAGAGTATTACCTGGTCTCTTAAACCCAGGACAGTCTTGAGAATCTGTAGTACAAGATTGTGCACATTGATCTAAAGGCTTTGTAGAAAAGAAACAATCTGGAGTATATTCACAATAACTTCCAAAACTTTCAAAAGAAAGCTTACTACAAGTTTGATAAAAGCTACCAAATCCTACCTTTCAGGAATGATCCCTCTTTGTCAGAGCGAAAGTTCCTTGTGCGAATCCATAAGGATTATAAAGCGTATCTCCTGCTTTGAATTGTCAAGCTACTGGAATATTACTCTCATTAATATTCCAAGAAGAACCATAAATAATTGTTTTAGGTCTAGCGTTTGCATCTGGTACAGGACAAGATTTATAGCTAGAATAACGAACATCTTTAAGAATAATATTATCTCCCCCCAATCGAACACCATTATTATCTTGATACAATTGATCAAAACTGTAATTCCAAACAACCTTAACTGGTAATGTTTGGTGATGAATCATTCCTCAAGCTTGTGTTAGTTGAGCTTCTTCTTGCTCAAGTAATAACATACTACACCAGTCTGGTTTTTCACATTTTTGACTGATAGCATTCCAAAAATATCCTTGATTATTTGAACAACTACTTCCAGCAGCAACTGCTGTACAAGCCGTTCCATTCCACTGATATCCAGCCATACATACAAACTCACACTTTCTGCTGGTATCGCTAGCAACTCTTAACCAATTTAAACTACTTGTCAAATTCGTATCTTCTGAATTTGATGCCGGCTGAGCATTTGCAGGGATTGAACCTCTACACTGGTAAACTGGAGCCGCAGTCTTGATACAAGCTGAACCATTCCACTGAGAACCCGTTTTACATTTGAATTCACATGCTCCAAGAGCAGTAGTCGTTGAGCCACCAACAGCACCAAGCCCTCCTGAAGAACCAAGTCCTACTGTAGAGAGTCCATAGACTCTTTTCCATTCTTTTTTAGCATCCCAAACCCATTGGCTTTCAGTTTTATTTGACCATCCTTCTCCTGTTCTTGTATAGGTTGAAGGTCAGAATTCAATATTTCCATTATCGATAGGTTTTGTTCCACCACAGTTTAGAGTTTGAGTATTAGCTACACACTGAACTTTTCCTGCTTTATTTTCAAGATGCGTACCAGTCTTACATTTACAGTATCCATTGGTAATTGACTGCGTTCCGAGTGTTGCAACACCGCCAACCAAACCTCATCCTCCAGCACCCAATCCTCCTGCAGACAAGCTTCCAGTAGGCACGAGTCCTAGAGAAGCATCACAGGTCCATTTACAGCTTGTTGCTGAGGTTCCTGTTGAGGTATAGCTTGAGAAATTTGTGAAAGTTCCGTTTTGAAGTGGAGACAAGACTGGTGCGCCTCCTACATAACTCTGTTCTAAAACTCTATAGGTAAGGCTATTATGTTTATTGGTACAATCTTTACAAGTTTTTTCTTGGTTGTTTTCTGGAGTCCATTTTCCGATCTCACAAGATGGGCAGGCTCTCACGGTATCATTACGATATTTGAATCCACCTTTACATCCAAAGTCACAGTTATTTACTCCAGTCCCTGCGGTTCTCCATCCAGTGTTTGCTCCAGCAGTATATCTATTCGCAATTTCAGTACAAAGCTGACAGTTTTGAGTAAACCATCCTGTTGGATTATTTACGTTAGGATGATATCCGATTCTACAAACATATTCACAAGTTCCTAGATCTCTCGGATCTTTCTGATAATAGATCCAAGGGAGCGCTTCCCAGCTTCCATTTCCTGCGTTTCCTTGAGGATTCCAAAGCTGATCTACAGGACCTGCGCTTCCTCTCAAAGTATATTGAGGATTTCCATTACATGTGGTTTGTCCTACACTCGCACAAAGTTTTTGAGTATCTGGATTAGAATCAAGAGCGACCCATTTCTGTCCATCAAATCCACAGTGTCCTTTCTTTCCATTTTGTTCTACTGCAGCAATCAAGCCTTTATTTCCAGAAGTTCCATTATTGAGCGAGGTTGCTCTTCTGATTTTTAATCCTCCTGCGTTTCCAGCATCAAGCTGAACAACAGGCGAAGTCGTATTCAGTCCGAAACCATTTGCTGCATTCACATAGAGTGCGTTGGATTTTTTTGGAGCGAAGTTTGCGCTATCAGACCAAACAAAGAGGTTTCCCAATCCATTGGCATTGATATTTGCTCCCATAAGCAAGGCATCATTTGCAACTCTTGATTGTCCTCCGTGAGAGAAAATCGCTACTCTACTTCCTGCAATCTGATTTCTTTCTCCTCCCCAAACGAAAAGGTTTTTCTTGACTGCTGAAGAGCTTGGGATGGTAGTATTGTCTGTCATCGCGAAGATTACATTATTCCCTCTTAGGATATTGTTTCCGTTTCCTCCAAGAATAACAGAGCTATAGGAAGTATTCACGGTATTGTTTTCTCCTCCGATGATCGCAGAGTTGGTACTGCTATTGAGCTTATTATTCTTTCCTCCAAGGTTGGCATTCGTTGCTGTAGCGTTATTCGTTTTTCCATTGTCTTGGATAAGCATAGCATCAGCATTGATATTTCCTTGGACACGAAGCCTTCCTTCTCCATCATAAAAAAGCTGAATCACTTCTGAGGATTCTGGCATATGGAGCACGAGAGCGGTGAGATATTGAGTTTTATTGCTTACTCATTCTACACTTACGACTTCATCAGCTGAAATTTGATTTCCCTGTCCACCTCTTCCTGAATCTAAAGTCCTCCCATCTTCTGTAGTTCTTCCTGATTCTGAAACCCTTCCAGCCGAGCTTACAAAATCAAAATTTCCCCACAAAGAGATTCCAGCGACTACGAGCAATCCTGAAAGTGCGGCTAAAAGAGGTAGAGAAGCCTTTTTCCATTTAGGTGCTTTTGTTTTGGTTGTCATCCTAGCGACTTAAAGTATAAAAAAAGAAATATAAAATCTGACTTAATGATAGTCATTTGAAGCTATTTGTCAATTTTTTATCAAGTTTTTTTCTTGCCTTTCTTTTCTTTTGTGACATAACGCAGAAAAAAGGCATTTTCAAGGGTCATTTCGAGCGAGCAACGAGAAATCCAGACCAAAAGTCCCCCCTTTTTCTATGAATCAAAGAAAGCACCCGGGTGGTTTTAAAAAAAACTGACCCGAAAGTCAGCTTTTTATAATCAATAATACTGAAAAGAGATAAAGTAGTGAACAAAGTGTATAATTTTTGAATGTTTAGAATGGTGGTCTATCCCCACCTTCCGGTAGGGATGCCTTGTTACGACTTAACCCCAGTCACTGATTTCCTCCTTAACCCATATAATGAGTCTTCAAAGAACCTCAGCTCCCATGGTTTGACGGGCGGTGAGTGCAAGGAACAGGGACGTATTCACGGCAGCATGGCTGATCTGCCATTACTAGCAATTCCAACTTCATGTAGTCGAGTTCCAGACTACAATCCGAACTAAGGGTAGTTTTAAAGATTTGCTCCATCTCACGATATTGCTTCTCGCTGTACCTACCCATTGTATTATCTATGAGGCCCTAGGTGTAAGAGGCATGAGGATCTGACGTCATCCTCTCCTTCCTCTCGGTTACCCGAGCAGTCTACTTAGACATACTAACTAAGTATGAGGGTTGCGCTCGTTTCCAGACTTAACTAGACACCTTGCGGCACGAGCTGACGACGACCATGCACCATCTGTGTAAAGCCCCCGACAAAGTCGGGGTATGCGACTTTCACCGCAGACACAATACATGTCAATCCTAGGTAAGATTCTTGGCTTAGTATCCAATTAATCTAGATAATCCACTGCTTGTGTGTTCCCCCGCCTATCCCTTTGAGTTTCATTCTTGCGAATATACTACCCAGGCGACTTGCTTAACTCGTTAGATTACGACACTCCTGCCAATAAATTGACAAAAACATCTAGCAAGCATAATTTAGGGTTTGGACTACCAGGGTATCTAATCCTGTTTGCTACGCAAACTGTCGTCCCTCATGGTCAAGTATTCTGTAGTTAGCTGCTTTCGCTTTCGGCGTTCCTTCCGATATCAACGCATTTCACCGCTCCACCGGAAATTCCACTAACCCCCAGATACTTCCAGAATTGCAGTATCCACTCCCTTCCCACGATTGAGTCGTGGTCTTTGAAAACAGACTTACAATTCAGACTACGGACACTTTACGCCCAGTAAATCCGGATAACGCTTGAGACCTACGTATTACCGCGGCTGCTGGCACGTAGTTAGCCGTCTCTTATTCTTGAAGTACCGTCATTCGTCTTCCTCCAAAAAAGAAGTTTACACACCGTAATGCTTCATCCTTCACGCGAAATTGCTGCATCAGACTTTCGTCCATTGTGCAAGATTCCCCACTGCTGCCTCCCGTAGGAGTATGGGCCGTATCTCAGTCCCATCGCGACCGGACATCATCTCAGACCGGTTACCCGTCATAGGCTTGGTAAGCCATTACCTTACCAACTACCTGATAGGACGCACCCCCCTCCCGAAGCGATAAATCTTTCCTCACATTGGAATTTCACCATCGTGAGCATATTGGGAATTAGCTACATCTCTGTAGTTATACCCATCTTCGGGGCAGGTTAAGCACGCGTTACTCGCTCGTTTGCCACTAATCTTACTACGTATTGCTACGACGCAAGATCCGTTCGACTTGCATGTGTTAGGCATTTCGCTAGCGTTCATCCTGAGCCAGGGTCAAACTCTTCAAAAAGTTTCACACTTTATCTCTTTTTAGTACTATTAAAGATCTCTTCTAAGGAAGTTTCCATCCTTAGTAATGGTAGCACTAACCTACTTTTCCAGCTCTGATAGAACCAGTATCATCGACCAGTATATGCTTAACTTCTGTATTCGGAATGGGAACAGGTGTTTCCATATACCGCATCAGCACTACCGTTACTAAGAACGAACAACGAATCAGACTATAATGATCTTCTCTCAAAAATCAATCAAATTCTGATTTTTTATCCTTTTAGTATCCTTACAATACCATAATATATTACCTATTTCTTAGAAAAAAGATAAACCCGCTCGATCAATTAGTACATCTCAGCTCAATCCCTTACAGGACTTACACCTAATGCCTATCAAACTGCTAGTCTAGCAGCGATCTTACCTTCATAAAGAAGAGGGATATCTAATCTTGAGACAAGTTTCCCACTTAGATGCTTTCAGCGGTTACCTTTTCCGAGCTTAACTATCCAGCCGTGCTCCTGGTGGAACAACTGGTACTATCAGAGACTCGTCCAACCCGGTCCTCTCGTACTAGGGTCAGCATCTCTCAAATATCCTACGGTCACAGTAGATAGGGACCGAACTGTCTCACGACGTTCTGAACCCAACTCGCGTCCCGCTTTAATGGGTGAACAACCCAACCCTTGGGACCTTCTACAGCCCCAGGATGCGACGAGTCGACATCGAGGTGCCAAACGGAATCGTCGCTGTGAACGCTTAGATTCCATTAGCCTGTTATCCCCGGAGTAACTTTTATCCGTTGAGCGGATCCCCTTCCACTTGGAAGATCCGGATCACTTTCGCCTACTTTCGTATCTGTTCGACCTGTCAGTCTCACAGTCAAGCTTGCTTATGCGAATACACATTCATCACGGTTTCCATCCGTAACAAGCAAACCTTTGCACGCCTCCGCTACTTTTTAGGAGGCACCCGCCCCAGGTAAACTGTCCAACTGAAACTGTCTCCCAACCTAGGGATTAGAATTGCTACATATCTTGGGTGGTATCTCACTTTTGGCTCCGCCCCAACCGAAGTCGAAACATCAAAACCTCCCACCTATACTGAGCAAGACATGCTACAATCCAATATCAATCTACAGTAAAGCTTCACAGGGTCTTCCCGTCTAACTGTGACTACCCGGCATTTTTACCGGGAATGTAATTTCACCGAGTCTAAGGGTAAGACAGCATGGGGATGATTATGCCATTCATGCGCGTCAGAACTTACCTGACAAGGAATTTCGCTACCTTAGGACCGTCATAGTTACGGCCGTCATTCACCAGTGCTTAACCCTCGAGCTTGCACAAGAGAGCATAACATTCTGGCATTGGACAGGCATCACCCGTTATACATCCTCTTACGAGTTAGCAACGAGCTGTGTTTGTGATAAACAGTTCCCCCCATCTCATTCGCTGCGATCCCGATTGCTCGGGACAGGACTTATTTCGAAAGTACGTCCGCTAATTTGCCAAGTTCCTTACCCATTAGTTATCTCGATTATCTTAGTATTCTCTACCACCCCACAAGTGTCTGATCTGGGTACGGGTTACCTATAGATTAAGTTTAGAAGTTTTTCTCGGCACCAAAACGATGAGAATTTCTAACTCCGAGGAGCCAAATCCCGATCAAGCTCAGTATCAATAGTTGTGGATTTTCCTGCAACTACCTTTATGACCTACATCATAAAAACCTCACTCTTTCGACTCAAATCCTTAATGAGCTCTCACAAATCTCAATGCGTCACTCCATCACTCTATAAGTAAGTACTGGAATATTAACCAGTTATCCATCGACTCTCCACTTCTGGACAAGCCTTAGGTCCCGACTAACCCTACGACGATGAACGTTGCGTAGGAATCCTTAGGGTTTCGATATATTGAATTTTCATCAATAAGCGTTACTCATGTCAGCATTTTTACTTCTTACTAGTCGACCACACCTCACGATGTAGCTTCATCCTGTAAGAACACTCTCCTACCACCATGGTATTACTACCGATGGTCTTCGATTTCGGTATAATGCTTAGCCCCGTTACATCTTCAGCGCATCTTCGCTAGTCCAGTGAGCTGTTACGCTTTCTTTAAAGGATTGCTGCTTCTAGGCAAACCTCCTGGATGTATAAGCAAAGACACCTCTTTTTCCACTTAGCATTACTTTAGGGACCTTAATCAGAAGTCTGGACTGTTATCCTTTTGACCATGAAACTTGCTCCCATGGTCCCACTCTGCAATATTCCTTGAAGCATTCGAAGTTTAGTAAGGTTTGGTAATGCCTCTCGACACCCCTAGCCTTTCCAGAGCTCTACCTCTTCAAGATCTTAGTTTGCAGGCTGCACCTAAATGCATTTCGGAGAGAACCAGCTATCACGGTATTCGATGAGCTTTTCACTCCTAAACACAGGTCATCGGAAGGTTTTGCAGCACCAACCCGTTCGGTCCTCCAGCATAGTTTCCTATGCCTTCAACCTGCCCATGTCTAGCTCATACCGCTTCGGGTCTATTAATGATAACTAAAACGCCCTATTCAGACTCGCTTTCGCTACGGCTCCGTCTATAACTGACTTAACCTCGCTACCACCAATAACTCGCTGACCCATTCGTCAATAGGTACGTGGTCACCCGAAGGCTCCCACTCAATTGTAAGCAATAAATTTCAGGTTCTATTTCACTCCCCTACCCGGGGTTCTTTTCACCGTTCCCTCACGGTACTCTGCGCTGTCGGTGTAAAAAAGTATTTAGCCTTACCCAGTGGTCTGGGCAGATTCATACCAGATTTCTCGTGTCTGATATTACTCAGGTGTTGTCACAAGGTGGGATCATATTTTCAGATACGGGACTTTAACCTTCTGTGGTATGCCATCCAAGCATTTCTCCTAATACAACCTCTCTCCCTTTGAGCATTTCTAGCTACCCATGGACAATCCTCCAACCCTCTTATTAGCAACGCCTAGAAGCTTACACTAATAGAGTTTAGGCTCTTCCCTGTTCGCTCGTCACTACTAAGGGAATCTCATTACGATTTCTTTTCCTTCGGTTACTGAGATATTTCACTTCACCGAGTATTGTCATTCTTGTATTCTCCTATAGAGAATAGGTTACCCCATTCGGAAATTCTTGACTCCAAGCGATCGTTGGCATCTCATCAAGACTTATCGCAGCCAGCTACGTCCTTCTTCCTCTTTTTTACCCAAGGCATCCGTTTATTGCTTTTAAATAGATTTATCTACTAAGAAATAGTGTAATATATTATGCTATTGTTAAGGACCACTTCAGCAACCCCTTCGTTTTTGGTTGCGAGGATTATATTACACATCTCCCGATTAAATGCAAGAGATTTTAGAGATTTTTTTTCGCGAGGTAATCTGTGAGGTCTTTCTCCTTTTTGGGTCATTTCGTTTTTTAATTTCTGAAAATGTTTTTAAAAATCTGACCAAAAATTCAAAAATCAGATTTTTCTTCTCTTTTTAATTTTTACTATGGTGAGAATTAGGATTTCTTGTTCTTTTTTGTTTACAGTATGGCGCTGTCTTATATAAAGAAGGAAAATAACCCAGCATCACGAGTTGTAGGCTCCTAGTTGATAGCAACTATCTCTCACTAAAAAGATTTGCATTTTGTGTCAATTTTTCTATAATGTAGTTACATTTAACTCACTATGCTTACTATGAGCAAACAAGAGAAGAGAATCCAACAGCTCCTCAAAGACCCAACTCAACTCAGATATCCTGAGCTTATCAGCTTGTTTACTGGATTGGGATTTGGAGTCAAAGAACTTAGTGGATCCCATAAACTTATCTACCGAAAAGACAATAGTCTGTTTGCCACTACGATTGCAGTTCATAATAATGACTGTTTACCTATCTATAAAATCAATATGAAAAAACTTTATCTCTCTCTATTCCACTAATCATGACCCAAACCCTTCAAGTCATTCACAATGGGAAAAAAATTCCTTTTATCATTTCAGAATGTTCTGATCCTATATACAAAGAGCAGGGAGCTGTTCATGTTTTCTGCGAAGAGGCAAATATTGATCAGGATCATATGCTGGAAGACATCGGAGGACTTCTTGCTTCAGTTCCTGAACTAATCCACTTTTACCAGTCAGAAAAGAAACAAGAAGTCATTAGACTCAGAGTAAGTAGTGAAGAAAAAGCACAAATGCTCAAGCTCGCTTCTGAAAGAGGATACAAAAGCCTTTCTTCATATTTGAGAAATAGAGCTCTTGTCTGATAATTTGCAAAAAAACAGACCCATCATCACGAGTTGTAGACCAGGGGAGGAGCACCGAGAGCTACAACAACGAAATTTCAAACCCAAGAGTCTCTTTTTTATCTGGATCACTTCGCTAACGCTCCCGTTGGTCGCTCGCGATGACGGGCAATGACGGGCAATAACGGTCATTGCGAACGGAGTGAAGCAATCCAACTACTAAGCAGCTCTGATTGAAAATGGATTGCCACGCTCCCGTTGGTCGCTCACAATGACGATGGTCGCTCGCAATGACAGGCAATGACGGGCATGAAAGGGGGGGGCTACTGGACGAGCGGACGGAGCGGAAAAAGTCGGCGCCTACCTCAAAAAACTAATCCACATTCGCTCGCACCTGACACATAGATCCAACAGTGATCTTTATCATACGGAGAGATAGACAACAAACAACTATCAGAGGTAGCACGACCGAGCGAACCGATGCTATCACAGCAGCCTGTAAAGTTCCCCTTACCGTTTAACAGGAGATTAAAAATCTTCCCTCCTAGATACCATTCTCTGTCTTCATAATCTCATGGAAGTGCCTGAAGGGTTGCTTTAAAGTCCTCCTTGCTAGGGAGATACATCCCTTGTTTTCTCATTACCTTATCTTCCTTCAGCGCTGCCTGGTAGTTGAAATACTGCAAGCCTGTTTCTTGCTTGTAAAAAACTCTTGGTTTATACTCATCATATCGGTCTGAGATATACTCAGGAGCTCTTGGTCAGACTTTGCTGCTTTCTCGGTAGGAGCGAGACCATTTACGACCTGCAATCTCGATGGCATTGTGGTGATAGCGGACATTATCGTAGAGTTTTTTGAGGTTTTCAGGAGTTCGGAGTCCGGATTCAGATTTCATAAAATCAAGCACATCTTGCATCTTTTGCCTGTCCTCTGGAGTCATATTGGGTTTATTGAGGAGGTCGGCTTCGGTGATCGTGCCAAGGGCTTTTTCTCTATGCTGGTCTTTGGAATTTTTGGCAGTGAAGTTCTTTTCGTCTGTTTTTTGCGGTAAGGAAGCTCCGATAGCTTTTAGCTGATTCTCTATTTCCGCCTTCCAAGCTTCAAATCCTGACTGATCATCAAAAAGTTTGTTGAGATCTGATACTTGGAGCAATCCTGCGATGTTTTCCTGCTTTTTTTGCTTATCAGTAGCGGAGAGTCCTGTCAGCTTACTCATAAAACCACTCTTAGTCCCCAGAGAAACGATCGCATCCATCAGCCTTTTGACCTTTTGATCTGTGAGGTCTTCATCTGAGAGCAGAGCATCTAGCTGATCTAGAATCTCCTCCTGAGTAAATTGACGTTTTAAGCTTTGCAATACAGCTCTCTTGGCAACAAGATTGAGGTTTTCATTGGAGAAAGGTAGATCCGACAGAGCATATTCATCATAAGGCGTTTCTCTCGTGAGTTGAGCGATATCGGTGGGTCCCTGTGTTGAGGATGTTGGGATTTGGGAATGGGTAGAGATATTTTGAGCCACAACGGAAGTCCCCTTATTATCTACGATATGCATACTTGCGCGATCCAGCTCCTGAAGGTAAGCTTCATGGCTCTTATCTATCAGATTTGCATCGGAAAAGAGTTTGATCAACAGATATTTATCTGATTCCCTAGAAGAAGCACCAACGATAAACTGACAAATCTTTCTTGCCAAGGCTGCGTTAGCACCATAGCGGAGCAGTTCTGAAGCTGAAAAATCAAAACACTTGAGCAGTCTCCCTGTATCAAGCATCGCGGAGGTCAGCTTTCCTTTAGCGTTTACTTTCCATTGACCGTTAGTATCCACTTTATCATAGAAACTTTCGGTCATTCCATTGAATCTCAAGGCATTGATCTTGTCTGCTACCGAGATGAAGCGGTGTAAGGCTCCGTTTTTCATAAAGAAAGACTGATCAATATAAGGAATATATCCTGGATTTTGAAGGAGTTTAACTCTGATGAGATCGCTCAATTCTTCGCCACGAAGATAATCAACATGGACAGCATTATACTCTCTATTGATAAAATCGCTCGCATAGAGACCATATTTCTCTCCCTCGTTGGTCGTAGCAATAAAATTGACCGTCTTGATCGTAATTTCCTCACCATTTTCTAGGGTCAGCTTTTCTCCTGGTTTTCTAGATCGGTGAAATTTCATACTCGCAAGCAGGGTTTCTGGATATCTCAGGAATTCATCAATAATAATCGGGATTCCTGTCCTCATACTCTCTTCAAGTGTGCTATACGCATAACGAAAAAGCTGACGATTCCAATGCGGATCAGTTTTTTCCATCGTTTCAAGAGCCTTTTCTGCTTGTTCAGAAGTTGTGTTTGGGTTGTCCATCACCCATTTTCCCCAGAGTTCGGTCGTCGTTGCATCGGGGTGTCCTGAAAGATAGAGCAGATTTTTGGAATATTTCTGATAATCTGACTCTGAAAGCTGTCCTGAAGCTCTCATATTTTTGACCATATCGCGAACAACTCGCTTGGCAAGCTCAGTCTTTCCTGTTCCTGAAGGTCAGGTGAGGAGAGTGTTTTTTCTTGATTGGAGATTTTGACGGATCTGAGCAACGATTTTTTCCCTTGATGGGAAGCCCTCTACGATAATAGATCAGCTTTCTTGTTCTTTTTTCATAGCTTGAAGTCTGAGGTAATTTTCTGCCATTTTCGTATCTTGAAAACGATCTACTCTCGCAGTATATCGGAGATGAAGCGTTTCTGCCAAATTCTCAATACGGACACTTAAGGCTTCCTCACTCGGAGAGAGCTTTTGGCGAGTAGCATAACTCCAATCTTGCAGAAGTGTTTTCATCTGAATAGCTACATGAATAGTGTCTTGAAGCTGTTTCTGGGAAATGGTTTGTAAAGCCATATCTGGAGCAAGAAAAGGAGCTAAATTCTCCTGAAGAGCTTTCTTCTTCTCATCCAACTGTGCATGCAGAGGATGATTGGGTTTTCGGCGAAGCTGAGCAAAAAACTCAGAAACCTGACTTAAGGTCTCTTTTTCTGCATCATTGAGCGGTTTGAGTGGGATTGCTTTGAGGTAGTTCAGTCCTTGAGTGAGGATTTTGTAATTTGGCATCCTCATATCAATTTCGTTTTGAAGCCAAGATTTGACCTTTTGATCATCAATACCTGATTTCTGGACGATACGATCAAGCGTAAATTTCACTTCTAGGTTATCAAACACTGATCTTTCCTGTTGGTAGTTTTTTTCTTTCTCCGCCAAGATTTTAATAAGTTCATCTCTGGTCTTTTGTTTCCAAAGGGGATTGGAATGAAGATTGAGTGCGGTTTCCAGCTCCTGAATCGTATCTTGTGTCAGACTTTCTTTATTTTTTCTCAGATAGGCTCTAAGACTTGCGATCTGATCGTAGCCTTTATCTTGAGCAAAAGTTTTGAGTTCGGAAAAGTCGTTTTGGATACCTCGCTCTATCGCATCAATAATTAACATTTGAAGATCAGCATTGAGTATTTTTTCCAGAGTTTCTTGCTGATGATTTAGGCTAAGTTCTGGATTATTGATTGTCGTCATCGTATGATAAAGAAGAAATAAATATTTAAAGATAGCTAAGGACATGACGGAGAAGATTCTGCATATGTTCAGGGAGATCGGTAGGGTGCTCGCATACCACGCCATAGCCCGCTCCCTCATCTTCACCACCAAAGAGGTCTAAAATCGGACTTCCCCCTGCAGTAATCCCAATTCCACACATCAACAGCCCCTTTTCTCTGAGCTCCTCAATGAGCTGTTTGTCTAGATAGGGCTGATCTGACTCTCCATCAGAGAGAATTAGTGCCACAGCGATTTCCTCGCGGTCTTTGATTTTTTGCTGGAGGTCTGGATCCAAGGCATCAAAGTCTGATTTAATTTTTTGGAGTGCGAGATGAAGTGGAGTCCCACCATCTACGGTATCTAAAACTTCCATTGCACGCATCAGCTCTTCATCAGTAAGGTTATTAGACGGAGCTTTAAACTCCTGCAGATGCTCATCATGAAAGATCAGTCCCTGGGAGAGAATATCCGTTTGCTTATCTGGATCAAGGTCTGGAGCAATATCAAGTTCATCTTGGAGATTTTTGAGCGTCTGAAGCATAAGGAGAGCATTCAGCTTTTGGAGCTGATTTTTCGTTCACTCCATACTTCAGCTCCCATCACAGACGATGGTCAGACGAAAGCCTTTCGCCAGCTTTTCTATATCTTTTCTAGCGACATTTTTCCCCCGAGCAAGCGTTTTGGTGAGGTCTTTCCCCATCACCTGATCATTATGTAGGCGCATGGCTCCTCTAGGATGTAAGGTATGATTTCCCTGCTCCATATTGACGGGTCCGTGATTTTCTTGAGTTTTGCGCTCTCTTTTGGAAATAATCTTATCAAAGACATTCTCCTGCAGATCCTGTATCACATCTGCATATTTTGCATTGATTTCTTGGAGTAGAGCATCTGTCCTTTCAAGGAGCTTGAGTTTTTTTTCTCGCTCTTGGGAATCAGTATGTTCTAGGTCAGCATAGGAAGTATTTCTGAGCCTTTGCTCTCTCTGTTTTTGTTCTGGAGATTTTTTAGCCTCTGCTTCTTGATGAGCGATCGCATCAGCCAAAGCTTTTTCAAGTTGTTGCAGAGTATCGGCATTTAGGGCATCTTCTAGAGCGTGTGGCATCGTCTTAGCTGCCTTTTCTCGTTCTTTGAGTTGTTCGGGAGTAAGCGGTTTTTGAGGGGTGATTGCATTGTCCCCTTGTGAGTTTTCATTTTGCTTTTGCTGATTAGATTCTTCGTTTCACTCAGAATGACCTTGCTTTTCTTGATCAGAATCTCCCTCTTGATTTTCTTGATCAGAGTTTCCATTTTGCTTTTCTTGATCAGACTTTCCGCTTTGCTTTTCTTGATCAGAGTTTTCGTTTTGCTCTTGTTGATTAGATTCTTCGTTTCACTCAGAATGACTTTGCTCTTGCTGATTAGACTTTTCGCGTTGCTTTTCTTGATTAGATTCTTCGTTTCACTCAGAATGATTTTGCTCTTGCTGATTAGATTTTCCGCTTTGCTCTTGTTGATTAGATTCTTCGTTTCACTTAGAATGATTTTGCTTTTGCTGATTAGACTCTCCGCTTTGTGGTTGTGAAGAAGGAAAAAACGAAGGAAAAGGAGGTGGATTTTGGAGGTCGTTATCTCGGAATTTTTTCATCTCCTCATAAAGAAAGAAAAGATAAGGCAACCTTACAGGAAAAGGAATATCTTCATCACTTGCCATCTGAATAATACTTTTTGGTTGCCCCTTTCGCTGAGCGAAATCAGGATCGTTCCATCTCTTAAGCTTACGCTCAACCTCCGGAATCAGCTTTACAGGATTATGGGGAGTCATCGCATTTCTCAGCATCCCCTCAGAAAACTGAGCAAAACGAGGCTTTACTTGTCCTTGTTCATTTACCTTTGTCCAATCCTCTCAAGGAAACGCTCGCTTCAAATAGGCATTTTCCAAAGTTCCACGAAGCGCAAAAATTCCCTCCTGCAAACCAACACTTTTGTGGTTGACATAGATATCACGGACAATATTTTCAAAGCTATGATAGTTAGGTCACTCCTGCTGATAGACCAGTTTTTTTCTTTTTTGTGCAAGCGTTGCACCCTCCAGTGCATCAAAGTGTTTAGCAACAAAAGGAGTCAAACTATGCTGAAAAGAGCTAGAAAAATCTAATGAGGAAGTCAGTTTTTCTCCCCAATGTTTGAGTTCCGCATTTTCATACAGATGCCCCACCTCATGCAAAACCACCTGCAAAAGTGAATCCGCATCAAGCATCTCTCCTGTAGTTGCATAGATATGTTGCTGAAAGGTTGGAGTATTGATAAAAACCTCCTTCTGCTTTAGTCAATGAGAAGCGTTTGGTAAACTATCATCTTCTACCCAAGCGATTGCACCGTTGTTCACCTCTACAAAACGGATTGCCAAAGGAATGGAAAATTTTTTCGCATAGTTATTGGCAAGCATGGTGATTTTTTCCAATTGATATGCTGGAAGTGCTGGAAGATTGGAGACTGAAGAAGGGACATTATTCATTAGAGAGAGGGGCTATTTAAAAATCAATGTAAGTATATTCCCAAAGCTGGGTTTTGTCAAAATTTTGAGGACTTTTTTTTACTCAACACTGATAAAAAAATGACTCACTTCTGATTTGACTTTGAGAGGCAAAAGTTTATCTTGAGACTACACAGCTTTACCTTTTATTTAAATCATGCGAGGAGTGTTGTTTTTTCTTGTCCTGATCAACCTGATCACCTTCCTCATCCGAGGAATAGACAAACGAAAAGCAAGGAAAGGAAAGCGAAGAATCAGCGAAAAAACGCTACTGATCTTGAGTGTTTGCTGAGGGCGACTTGGGGCAATTCTTGCAATTGATTACTTTAAACATAAAACGATCAAATCTCGCTTTGTTTGGAAACTCTATGCCATCGCTGGGTTTTGGATTATTGGATTGGTCCTTGTTGTAAGTAAGATACAATAATAAAAATCACCCCCTACCCCCTCTTTGAAAAAGAGGGGAAATATACAGAACATTTCTCTCCTTTTTCACTGTGTCCCGCCTCAAGCGGGAAAGGAGAGCTAGAGAGGATTTATAACATTTTACTTTCTACCCACCATCATGGAACTGATTCTAACCTGCAATGGAGAGCATATCAACACCCATTGCTCAACGCTCGGTCACTGCAATGATAGACTTTCAGAGAAAGGTATTTTGGACTCTATCAGACTTGCACAGGCGATCAAAGATCAAAAATTTGATTTCATTTTCTGTAGTGATATTGGATTCAGGAGAACAACCACGGATTTGGTAGTTGAGTTTCTGCAACATGAACAGTATCAAATTGTCGTTGACCCCAGATTAAGAGAAAAAGGAGCTGAAATCTGCACTCATCTCACGAGAGAAACTTTTGAAAAAACAGGAGAATCTGACCCAGAACAAGCAAAAATCCTCAGTCGCCTCTTTATCAAGACCGAAAGCATAGAGCATACTCCAATACAAGATGAAACCACTGACCAAGTGCGTGAGCGTTGTCAGCAGTTTTTACAAGACTTGATGAAAAACTATCCGAGAAGCTCAAAGATTCTGATCGTTGGAAATCCTATTGTGAACAGCATTTTAGTCGCTCTTATGCTCAAAAAAGAAGGGAAAGAGCACCACTTTCTCACCCCTCCTTGCTCGTTAAGCTCCTACCGTTTCCTAGACCAAAAGCGAGAAATGCTCAAGTTTAACGAGCTTCATCATTTATACGGAGCCAACTAATCACGATGTATTTTGCCTTCAAGAGTCAGCCTTCTGATTTTATTGTGAGCGAAATTTTACCGTATGAACTGAGCGGGAATGGCGATTTTTTCTATATTTTTTTTGAAAAAGAAAAACTGAATACGATGGAGGTCGTGCTGTGGATCTGTGAGCAGACTAAACTCAAAAGGGAACAACTCGGCATTGCAGGATTGAAAGATAAAGAGGGAATTACGAGGCAGCGGATCAGTATTTCTCAGAAATATCTCAAAACTTGCGGAGGGAAAGATCAGTTTTTGAAACTTTTGGCTGAAAAGGTAAAAATCCTCAAAACTATCCGGCATTATGAGCCGCTTGCCGTTGGGAAAAACCAGGGGAATCACTTTGAAATCAGGCTGAGGAAAAGAGAAATGCTCCCTACTGAGCTGAAAAATGAACTAGAAAGCAAACTTGAAAAAAGTAAAGAAAGCTGGTTTCC
>JBHAST010000009.1:0-12583 GCA_041831495.1 bacterium
CAAACATAATAATTATTTTGAAATATTATCAAGCCTTTTGAATACTCTTTCTATCATGTCCTGAAGTTCTTTTGCCTATTATTTTAATTTGGGAGATAGCTCTTTTACTCGTTTATGGATGAACTATACAGAAGATAAACTGCTATATATTCAAACTCTTGAAAAACTTAAGAATTCAAAAGTCCCAGAATTGCAGTATAGTCCACAGTCTTTCCTCCCTTTTATTTTGGAAAGTAGAGATCCTTTAGAAACTCTTAATGCTTTAGAAACGGTATATACCTCATCTCATTTGCCTCAAATCGTTAAAAATTTTTCACTCTTTAGGTTGCTTTATGGTGATCAAAAATTGGAGCAAGTCATTTCAACCAAAGGAACCATGAGCCCGTATCTCAAAACACTTTCTGCTCAAGAAAGAATTCCAGTTATTTATCAAGATTTTCTCACTATTGCTATCAATAGTAATGAAGCATCGCTCAAAAATCTGATTACTCAGCTTGTGAGCAGACTTCCTTTACTTAGAAAATTTGAAAACTGGCTTCAAGAACTTAAACACAAAAAATCATCAAGCAATCTTCCTCTTAGTTTCTCTCCTGAGGAACAGGGTCAACTTTTTCAACTATTTGAAACTTTAGAGGTTCTCCCGTTTATCCTTCATCCTAAAACCATTGATCCCAGCTCTTTTAAAAGAAAAGTATTCTCCCAGGATCAGCTTGAAGCTTATTATCATTATCTTTCGGAAAAGTTGAAAGTTTCTGAATGAGCATTCCTTGCAGATGCTTGCAATCAAAGTTTCACTCGTTGGGGCTATCCTCAGCTTGAGAACATTTTGAACAAAATGGATGAAGCACAAAAATTCGCTATGACCAAGAATGTGCAAGAGCTAGAAACACAGCTAACAGTCAGTGATTGAGATTTTCTCAAAGGGGTAGAGAATCCTGAAACGATACTACAGATTTTACAAACAGGAATCTTATCTAGAGAATATATCGGCGCAACAGGAGCTAGTTCAGATTGAACGCCTTTTGATACTGATTTTGAGGAACTTAGTAAAAGAGAAAAAAATCAGTCTTTGAGTGATTATTTGAAATCTACTTATGCCGCAGCAATGGGGAGTTATCTTTTCTTGATCAAGAATCCAAATCAGCTCTTTTCTCAGGACAAAAGCTATGAAAAGATCATCCATAATGATGAAGGACATCGTGGAGTCAGAACAGGGCTTCCTACGACAGAAATCTCTGCTTTGATTATGCCAGAAAAGATCAATTCAGAAGAGCTAGAAGCCTTCACCTACCAGATTGCCAAAAATGGCTTTTATCTCCCGATCTATGATAGAAATGGAAAGCTCCTTTTCACTTTAGAGGACTATGCTCAGCTCAGAAAAGGCTTTACTTTTTCTCCAAGGTATGAGGGCTATATCCTGGCAGATGATGACAAGATAGCAAAAGAGCAGGATCCTGATCTCAGATCTCTCGTTCCTCAGCTTGGATTTGAACAATCAAGTAATAAAGCTGAAACTTTAGCTGAAATTACTGCCAAAAAGATTCAGACTTATCTCAAGGAGTTGGGTATTTTTGTGAGTTTAGAGGCGAAATACTCTCCTCAAGAGGCACGCTTACTCAATATTGGTTCTACAGGGAGAGGAACAGCAACGGATCTGAGTGCTCAAGATCAGGATTTTGTCCTGATTTTACCACCTCACTATGCGGATAAAAAAGGAGAAATCGTTGCCCATCTTCACGAGAAAATAAAAACCTCCAAAAAAGCTGAGAATGAAGGTCCAAGAGAAAATGGAGCTTATCAGCTGAGGTCTGAAGTTAATCAATTAGGGGAAAGCTGATCCTCACTTCCTTTTGATCTCCTGATTATGAAAAACATCCATGGAGTCCAACTTTCTTCTGCACAAGCAATGCAAGAAAGACTAGAACATATCTTGAAAACTCAAGGTCAAAGTGCTTATGATGCCGTCCTTTCTCATATCAGAGCTGCAAAATCACTTCTTGCTCAGCATCATATTTACAAAAGAGCAGAAGGTGGGCTAGGAGGCATTGGCGTAGAGCATTGGATTTTGCAAAATGAGTGAAGCTTAGAGAAAGCACTTAGAAGCTTTGCATCCGTTGCCTATCAAGGAAAATATCATCAAGGAAAGAAGCCGCTTTCTTTAACTGATTTTCAAAAGCAGTATCCTCTTTATGATACGGGATATAACCGAAAAAATGGAACAATTGATAATTATATTCTCAAAATTGATCAAAGGATTTACGATGGTATGTTATCTTTAGCAAGAAGCTATTCAAAAGTAAATTTTAGAGGGATTTAATTATTTCAATTAAGTTAAAAAAATCTGATCGGACACCCCAATCAGATTTTTCTTTTCTTAACTATTCAAATTCTTCTGTGCAAGTATGAGCTTAAGTTCTTGATTACTCTTGCTCTTCAATGCTTCAGACGAAACTCCCTCATCACCTAATTGATTAAGCAAATTCCTTTCTACACTCTAGACTCTGAACTCTACACTTTAAACCCCTACTCTAAAATAAATCTCTTTATCAACCAACTCTCTTTTTGTTCCTCGTTTGAGAGCTGAGATTTGTTTGATGATTTGGACTTTTTCTGGGCTATTTGTATATGGCAATCCATCTGGAAATCCAGGATAAAGGACTTTCGCTTTGAAGCTAAAAGGTCTGGTTTGCTGGTTATTAATAGAAACTTTACATGCTCCCATAAAGGCTTCTGTTGAGGTAAGATCGGTTTGATTAAATTCTGGCTCAAATTCTTTAGTCAAAAACTCGGCATCAGGAGCTCCAACTTTAAAAACAAACATATTTCCAATGTTTCCGAAAATGGTCTTTGAAAGGTCCATATTTCCTCCAAGTCCTTCTTGCTTGAGCTGATCGGTATATTGGTGAGCAACAACAAGTCCTACTTTATATTTTCTGGCTTCTGACAAGATAGATTCAAACGACTGAGAAACATAGTTCTGGAACTCATCCACATACAAATAGTGAGGGACTCTGTCTTTTTCTGTTATTTTTGCTCTTTTTAGTGCGGAAAGTTTTACCTGCATTGCGATAATTTTTCCGATTAATTTTGAAGTTTCTTCACCAGCGATACCTTTTGCAAGGTTCATCAAAATAATTTTTTTCTGCTGCATTGCATCATACATATTGAAGGAAGATTTTGGTTGACCGATAATATTTCTCACATAAACTCCTGTCGTGAAGGGGCCGAACTTTGCCTGGATAAACGGAATAATCTCGGCTTTTTCACGATCTCCCATCTTTTTATAGGTTTTGTTCCACCATGAGGCAACCACAGGATCTTTCAGATTTCTAATTTTTGCTTCTGCAAAGGCTTCATCGGTAAAGAGCCTCATAATATCTACGATCGTTCCTCCATCAGGCTGATCCATCAGCAAAAGACAACCATTTCTAAAATAATCCTGAATTCTTGGTCCGAAAATCTCAGGTCCATACATCTGAATAAACATTTCTACCAAGTCGTTCGTTACCACATCTTTTTCATCGCTATCTTCAGGATTTACCTCAAGCGGATTGAGCCCGATTGGATAAGCCGTATTTCCAAGATCAAAATAAATCAGATCATCTATTCTCTCTTTTGGAAACCATTTCAAGAGATCTTCACAGGCTTCTCCATGCGGATCAATAAAGGTAAACCCTCTTCCGTTTTTCATATCATCAACAGCTTGGGCTAGCATAATGGTAGATTTTCCAGTACCAGTCTGCCCAAGAATATAGATATGTCTAAATCTATCTTTATCAGTGATTCTGATTTCTTTTTTTACTCCTCCGTAAGTGTTGTAGCCGACTACGATTCCTTCATTCGGTAGATCATCTGGAGCAGGAATAATCTTGAATTTCTGCCAAGCGATTCTTGGGTTCTGATTGAATCTTCCGTGGGGAAAGTGCAGAATAGAGGAGAGCTCTTTGATATTCAAGATCGTGCTTTTCCCAAATTTTTTGATATCTTCAAGGAGTGGATTATCGCTATAAAAGAGCCTCATCACATAATGTTTGGCGAATTTTCTGAGCTCTTTTGCAGAGGAGAATTTGATGGTATTGAGTCCGATATAGTTATATTGGTTGAAAAGCCTAGAAAGATCATCAAGGATTTTCTTTGGTCTTGCCTTGTCTGGCGAGGTCGCGATTGCTCTCATCTTGACTTGGAAAAGTTCATCGTCCATCTTTTTATCAAAATCGCTGAGTTGTTGCTGAGAGAAGTTGTGCTTTTTTTTGTCTTGCTCTTTTTTGTTTTCTTTATCTTCTTTTTCAGTGCCGGAGTTTCGGATTTTTTTGAGGATTCCTCGCAGGCTGAGCGCTTTCTTCCCATCTTTGATATCATCAGCTTTTTTTCTCATTTTCTTGAGCCAATCTTCGTGGAGCGGTTCTACCAAAATCTGAATTCAGACTTTTTCATCTCTGTTAATATTAGAAAAAGCAGAGAGAATACTGTCCATCGGATCTGCTTCAAAAGCTTCATAGGTCTTGAGCGGATGAACGCTATCTTTGGTCAAGGTAAATTCTCCTCCCGCGAAAAATTTCCCCGCCTCCAAGAGTTTCGGTTGCTTGACCTGTTCCACAATCGCCCCCGTATAAAACGAGGCAATCATCTTTTGCACGGTCATCAAATGATCTTTTGGGACTCCGAGAAAAAATTTGATCACTTCTTTTTCAACCAGCATTTCCATACTGATCGCATTGTTTCCAAACCATTTATTTTTCCAGCCTTCATCAAAAATCGCATAAAAATTTTTATAGACTTGATTCATGAGTTCAATATTCTGTTTCATGGACTGAATGTGGTCTTTGGCATCAATATCCGAGCTTCTTGCTACGGCGTTTTTAGGGATTTGAACTTGGAGAAATCTGATTTGTTTTGCTTGTTCGGTTCTATGATTTTTTTGGAATGTTAAAAAGAGAATTCTGTAGATGATGATTCCAAAGATCCAGAGGATTCCTGTTGCAATGAGGCTAATCAAGAGATAGATCAGATTTTGTTTCATCGTTTTTGAAAGCTAAAAACCACTTCAAGTATAGCTTTTTTTGTGAAAAATGCAAATTTTAGCTCGTTTTATTTGAGGAGCTCAAGGAAATACGTGCTTATCGTGAGGAATGTAGTGAATTGTATTCATCAAATAAGAAGTCTTCACTTGTTAAGGCAAAACGCAGTGAAGTTCTGAACTCTCGGGAGAGTGCCGAGCGAAAGTCTTATCATTCCGAGTTCTCTCCCTACCTTTCGGCAGGCAGGCTTCTAAAGGGGGTACTTTCCTACTCTCCATTCTAAATTCTACATTCTGAATTGTTAATTGTTAATTGTACACTATTCAATATGAAAGCTCCACCTGTTTTCTTTTTCAAGAATAGGGAAGAGGGCTTCTACTTGCTGTTTAGAAACAGCTTCATACTTTGCTAAAAGCTCATCAAGGCTCAAAATTCTCCCATAAAGCAAATACTGATTGCCCAAAAATCACGCCATTTCATCGGAGCTTTCAATTCCCATTTGAATATTTCCTTTGAGATAATTTTTTGCGTTTTTAAATTCCTCGTCGGTGATGCCTTCTGTAAGCATCTGATCCAGAACTTCGTGAATTTTCTCCTGTCAGAATCAGAATTTTTCTTTATCAAGTCCTGCTCTAATACTAAAGATCCCAAACTCCTCATCAGCACTATGTCCTGCACCGATATAGTAGCAAAGTCCGAGTTTTTCTCTGATCTCTTGAAAGAGCCTTGAGGACATATTGCCACCGAGGATCGTGCAAAGCAGTTTTGCCGCATATCTTTCCTCTTTTCGCCCAGAAAATCAAGGAAGCGAGATGATGAGGTGGTTTTGCTCGGTTTTTTTAGAAAAGAAAGCTGATTTCTCTTGGGGGAGCTGCCATTGGAATTCAGGTTTTTGTCTTTTTTTCTGCTCTGGAAGCCTAGAAAACAGCTCCTCGATTTTGCGTTCAAGTTCCGCCTGATTCTCAAGATGTCCTGCGATGGTAATGAGGAGGTTGTCTTTCGTATAAAGCTCGTTTTTATACGCGATGAGCTGCTCACGAGTGAAGCCGAGAATGTTCTCTTCAAATCAGATAATCGGTCTTCCATAGCTAGAATCCCCAAAGAAAAAGTGTTGCCATTTCTCGTGCAAAACGGAAATCGGGTTGTCCTCATACATTTTGAGCTCTTGAATGATAACGCCTTTTTCTCTCTCAAGTTCAGGCGTCGCAAATTGGGCATCAAGGAGCATATCTGCGAGCATTTCTAGGCTGAGATTCGCAAATTGCGGAGCGGATTTGATATAGTAAGAAGTGTTGGATTCGCCCGTCCCTGCGTTAAAAGTCGCGCCAATGCTGTCCATCGCGATTGCGACCGCTTTCGGTGTGCTCCATTTTTTCCCACCTTTAAAAAACATGTGTTCAAGGACATGAGAAATCCCCGCTTCTTTCTGGCTTTCGTAATGTGATCCTGCTTTGATGCTGATTTCTATGGTAAGGGAATTGCTTTCTTGCATCGGAGCAAAAATGCAGTCAATGCCTCAGATTTTTTTGATTTCATAGTGCATAAGCTTGTCTTGGAAGTGAAAAATAAAAAAAGCTGAATGATTATGAACTTTCAGCCTTTAAAATCAAGTGGGAATAGGGAAAAATTAGTCTTGCTTTTCCATTACAACCCAATGGAACTCTTCACCATGATCGTTTTTTTTCTCATCACGAGTGATTTCATACCCATTTCTTTCTACGAGACTCTGAATCATACGATAACTTGTAGATGCTCTGGCTCTGGTAAAGATTGGCATATCTGGATAATGTGTCTTTACTTGAGCAATCCAGTTGTTAATCATTTGAATTCCTGAAGCTCATATGGCTTTCTCATCTATAGCAAAATCTGAGAGGTAGATTCCCGCTCTCCCATCATCCATTTTTCACTGGTAAGCCAGCAAATATCCTCTCAATTTTCCCTCTTCATCATATCGAGTAAAGGAAAGATTTTCTCTGCCTTTAAGGGTATTATTGAGGATAGAAGCGGTAATTTCGTGCTGGAGATTTCCGAGATGGTCTTTCATACTCTCGGGATAGACGTTTCATTCCAGATAGGAAATCGGAATCACATCTTCTAGAGAAAGGGGATAAATTCAGACTTTTTTCGCTTTTTCTGCTTGTTTCGCAATATGGAGATCGCCTTGTAAGGACTGAGCTGCTGCATTATCGGTATAAGCATTTACGAAAACAGGAAGTGTATTGTTTTCTATCGTCTTATCTAAGATATCCATCTTGTTGTAGTTTACTCATGACTGGAAATGCTTGGTATTGATAGGGATTCCATTGGGAGAGACAGGGTGAGCTTTGATATACTCAGAAAAGAAATCTTCATACATCTGGCGAACAGCGAAAGCATACCTATTCCCAAAGTTTGGATTGGTTTCAATATTATCCATGGTCATAAGATATTCTTTGGGATCTTTGTAGTCATCAAACTCTTTTCCTAGCAATTTGGCAATGTCGTGGGTTGTTTTAGATTTTGCTTTTTCAAGTAATGAATTGAAATTGTGTGGGATTGCTCTATTGAGGGTAACCTAACTGGTAACTTTCAGATTATCTTGCTGTGCTGATGGTGATCATTCATAGATACAGAAGTCGGTGCAGTAAGGATTAAACATCGCTACGACTTTTTTCCCCATGTCACTCAGCCAAAGCATCACAGTTGAAGCCATTAAATCGATTATTCGGATCAGATTTTGGGCTGATTTTGGCGGTCATAAGCTTGGTATTTTGATATTTATTAAACTCTTGATATCCGAGACTGATAAATAATGAAATCAGATTTTCTAGCTTATTTTTGGTCAAAAAATCATCAATAAACGACTTTTTATCTTCTTTCCACTGCTTGAAGCTTAGGGGAGCATCTGGAGAGCTTTTATTGAACGTAGAGATAATGGTTGAAATCTTTTCCTGATCCGCAGCATCTAGGAAAGACATTATCTCAGCTTGAACTTCATCTCCAGGATAACAGCGAGAAGCATTGATGAGATACTGCTTTTCAAAAGGCTTAAAATAGCTCAGCTGATCATAGACTCCAAGAGGGAGACAATCAACGAGATCTTTCGCTTCAAAATCTAAATACTCAAAATCAGTCACCATATGAGATGGTTTTTTGGCTTGATGGAGATGGTTAATATTGCTAAAAGTCGTATCATCCAGTCCTAGAAATTTTTCTGGCTTTTCGTAGAGATCGATAATGAGCGGTTTTGTCCTTGGATGATAGATCGCATCTTTAAAGTAGTTGTAGCGAATTTTGTCTTGAGGATTGTTGATTATTGCGAGTTTTTGCAGTTTTTTGAGACTTTCTTTTTTGTTGAGCATAGAAAGCACTGTGGTAATTTGCTCAAATTGATCAATATTTTGGTACAATATTCCACTTTTCTCATGTTCTAGTATCTTGTTTGCATACTCAAGAAACGCTTGATCTTTTAATCCATTAGGATCGGAAAGTTCGGCTTCTATTTCATCTTTTCGTGAAGGTTTGTAGTTAATCAAAAATTCATTGAGCTGTTGATAGCCGTTATTTCTATCTCCAGCTACTCCGAGATAATTGATAATAAAATCTGCTTTTGAGACTCATTTTTCTCCTAATTCTTCTGCTAATCAAACAATTTCATCTGTATGTAAGAGGGCATTATGCGGATCTCTAAAACGATTATTGAGTGTTCTCTCTGTATGAGCTTTATCAAAAAAGTAAGTCCAGACTTTATTTCAAAAATAATCGGTTAGTTGTCTAAGCTTTGATTGTTCTTCATCTGGATAGCAAGCACTTTTGAGTTCTCGTAGTTTTTGATACTTCTTATTTGCTATCCACGCTTTAAACTCTGAGAAAAACTGGTAGTCTTTTTGGAAGAGTAGCTTTTGCTCTTCTTGGTTGAGGATTGAGTCAATTTGTTTCATGAAGAGAACATCATCAGCAGAAACTGCTTGATGGCATTGCTCTAAAAATCTCAACTGACTGAGCGAGCGGATAGGATAGCTGTTAGAAGGTAATTTTTTTAATGCTTCTTGATCCAAGATCTTGAGCTGTAATAATGCAGGAACTATATATTCTGCCCAATTACTATCTGATTGGGCTTTTTCAAAAGCAATCTCTAAAAGAGAAGTATATTTTTCTTTAACCTCGCTCTTGTCCAAGATATTGAGTTGTAATAATGCAAGAACAACTCTTGCCCACTCATTATTTGATTCAGCGTTCTTAAATGTTTGATTTAAAAGCTCTGAATACTTTTTCTTGATGATGGCATTTTCTACCGATTCTGGATTGGCTTTTAGCTGCTCTAAAAAAGCTTTAGCCTCCTGAAGTTCTGGAGAAAGGTTTGTAGTTTTAAGTAAAGTCTGATCCATAGGAATACTCAGAAGGGCTAAATAATCTTTCTAAGTATAAGCATAAGCATATTTTTTGTCAAAAAAAAGAGAAGAAAAATCCCCAAAAAAGTCAGCTTTCCAAAACTACTCCAGTGATGATCATAGTCTGCGATCAGGAGAGAAATCATAAAATAAGCTCCGATAAAGGCGGGAGAAAAATATATGACAGGTTTTTTTATTTTGTCAACTGAAAAAATAAATTAAAAAAAGACTTGCATTTAGCTCGCATTTTGTTATATAAGGGCTCGTTCATATTTTTATTTTATTATGAATGGTAAAGATGACAAAAAAAATGTTGGCTGTAGCTTTGATGCTTAGCTCTGTAGCAGTTCTTGCTGGATGTAACAAGACTCCTGCCGAAAACGAAGACATTATGACTGGAGATGAAGTGGTAATTGAAGAAATCACTCCTGTTGAAGAAGTTGAAGCAGTTGAAGAAGATGCTGAAGTTGAAGCTCTTTCTGAAGAAGTTGCTCCTGTTGAAGAAGCAGCTGTTGCTGTAGAACCAGAAGTTGAAATCGTTGCAGCTGAATAATTCCTTGCAACTTGGTCGCAAGACACTATAAAGGGGACATCGTGAGATGTCTTTTTTATTTCTCTCAAAAAATGCTTCTCAGGAATTATCTCCAAACTCAGCACGGACTTTCTAGGAGAACGATCATCAGCTTGATTGATGAGAGGCAGATTTTTGTTAATGCCAAAGCGATAGAAAACTATAAAGCTGAACTTCAGGCGGGCGATTGGCTTACGATTCTCCGTTTGTCCCTTAGCGAGCAGATTCAGATGATTGCTCCAGATTCAGCACCAGAACTTCTCCTTTTCAATAAGCCAAAAGGCTATACCTGCTCCAAATCCGATCCTCATAATCCGACCCTTTATGAGCTTTTGCCGTCAGAATTTTTGCAGAAGTATTACTATATTGGGAGGCTTGATAAAGAAAGCCGTGGTCTGATGCTCCTTACGAGCAGCCCACAGCTTGTGCACGAATTTGAGCATCCGAGCAAGGAAGTTGAAAAAAGCTATCTCGTTCAGCTCAATCGCCCTTTTGACTGGGACCTTAAGGGAAAAATCCTGAACGGGATCGAGGAGGGAGGCGAACTCTTGAGGACCAAAAAGCTTGAAAAGTCTGACTTTTGACTTTTAAAAATTACCCTTAATGAGGGGAAAAAAAGGCATATCAGAAGGATTTTTAAAGCACTTGGCTATGAAGTGGTGGATTTGCAGAGAATCAGCATCGGAAAATATCGCCTTTGATCCCTCCCTGAAGGGAAATACCTATCCCCTCCAGATGAATGAGAGAACCCGCCTTTGTAAGTCTGCCTGCCGGTAGGCAGGGTAGGCAGGGTAGGCAGGGTAGGCAGGGTAGGGTAGCTCGATTACTAAGAACCCCCTTAATCCCCCTTCAAAAGGGGGATGCGAATCTGTTCGCAACAACTGCTCGCTGTCATTCTGCTCGTTCAAGAAGTTTGATTACCAAGAACCCCCTTAATCCCCCTTCAAAAGGGGGATGTGAATCTGTTTGCAACAACTGCTCGCTGTCATTCTGCTCGTTCAAGAAGATGTAATTCTTAATTCTTCATTATCAATTATTCATTATTCATTACTCCCATGCTCTCACGACTAAAAAACCTCATCAAACCTGATCTCAAAACGCTGAATACGATCACTATTTCCAAGCAGGCGATTTTGCAGAATCTTCATACTCTCCAGAAACTGCAGCTAAATTCGGCTTTTTTCCCTGTTCTGAAATCTAATGCCTATGGACACGGAATTTTGCAGATGCTCGAGATTTTGAAAGGGCAGAAATTCCCGTATTTGAGCGTAGATAGCTACCCTGAGTATCAGCTGATTCACAAGCATTCGGATTTTCAAGTCTTGCTACTTTGAGAAACTCTGCATGAGAATTATCGTTTTTTTGATTTCAAGAGAACAGCGTTTGCGGTTTCTACGCTTGCTACCTCGGAATATCTCGCTCATCTCAAGAAAAAAATCAGAATTCATCTTTTTTTGAATACCTGAATGAATAGGGAGGGACTGCAAATGGGAGCTTTACCTGCAGTTTTGGACTGTTTAAAAGCCAATCCTCAGCTAGAACTTGAGGGGGTAATGTCGCATCTACATAGTGCCGATCAGCGAAACCACGAAAGCATTGCAATGCAGATTCAGCAGTTCAAGACGATGTTTTCGCTCATAGAAGAGGCAGGATTTGCTCCGAAACGGAAGCATATTGGAGCATCAGCAGGGATTTTTCAGCTTCAGGATCCGTTTTTCACGGCATTTAGACCGGGACTTGCAATGTATGGTTATTCGCCGCTTTCAGATAAAAAAGAAAGCTGACTTCATCCCGCACTTTCGCTCCATTCCACGATCACTTCCCTCCAAACGCTCGTTCTCGGCGATGGCGTTAGCTACAATCATCAGCGGAAAGCTCAGACTCCCTGCCGTGTTGCAACGATTCCTTTTGGCTATTATGAAGGGCGAGCTCGCAGCTTAGCTTGAAAACTCACGTATCGCTATCAAGGAGCCGAATTCCCACAGCTCGGAACGATTTGTATGAATCTGAGTTCATGCCTTGCCAATGAAACGATGCAGCTGGGAGATGCGATTGAGCTGATTTCTCCCGAAAAAGATGCTAGCAATAGTATTGAATCTATCGCCGAATCAGCAAAAACGATTCCCTATGAAGTCCTGATTAGGCTTGAAAAAGGAATTAGGAGAGTAGTACAATAAAAATCAGCACTTTTTTATTCAAGATACTCTTCCGCTAAAACCTGTATTGCCTTATCAAAACTCATCTTTCCACTTGGAGAACTTAACAACTTACTATAAAGATCTGACTTTTCTTTTGGATCAGTGATTTTTTCGTTAACGAGGGCTTCTATCTGCTGAATATCTTTGGAAGCGATCTGAGGAATCAGCCTTTCTTTCCCCTTTACCTGAATCTTTCCCAGTCCAAATAAAGCCAAAAGGGAAGAAAAATCTGATTTTGAACTACTGTACAAATCCCAGAATCCCTCATAAAATTTACCAATTGTGGTATTGATAATTGCCCAATCTGCCTCTCAAACCAGAGCTTGATTGAGCCCATTCGTATAATCCACATTAAAATACACCGCACCAACAAAATGATTCGCTTTCAAAAGCTCGCTAAGTTCTCTTAACCACTGATTTTTCCTC
>JBHAST010000010.1:0-2926 GCA_041831495.1 bacterium
ACATATCTTCCCACATCTTCATTGATAGCGCTTCCTGGTGCTTTTTGCTTAGTGCTATTCAAATCAGCTTCATCATTTTTTTCTTTCAAACATTGTGCATAGCTGAGGTCTTGGCTCGCTGCTAAATCAGCTGAACGATCAATCTCGGACTGTGCCTCAAGCGTTTCTATACTCAAGGTCTGAGCGAGGAAAACTGGAGCTTTTGAGTCAGTATTTTCTGCTTCTTTTGAAGAATCAGCCTGTGCAAGAAGCGTAGATTTTACAAAAGTTCAAAGCTGGAAATTTCCATTGATAATCTGTCCAATCGCAATCCAAGGTCCCTTAAAGATGAAAAGCGCTGCAACCAAGGTCATCCCCCAAATAACAATATGCTTAAAACTCTTTGAAAACTGCTCATTTCTTCAGACAATACCGCGGATTCCTCCAACAACCGCAATAGCAACTCCAACGATAAAGATGAGTTTCCCTAGTGCTGGAGTGATAAATGCCGCAGTAAATAAAGGCTGAACTACGCCCATAAGTCCAAGCGTTGCAATCCCAGTTCCCACCAAAGTTGTCGTATTGAGCCAAAAACCAACCATCAAAAGCGCAAAAATAACCACATCAATGAAAGCCGTTGGTTTAGCCATAACTGCGAATGCGAAAAAGATTGCAGATAAGAGCAGGTATTTCGTACTCTGAGCACTATCGGTATGCACGCCTTTTTTCTGAAAATGGTGAAAGAAAATCATTCCTCCCAAGATTGCGAGAATACTCAGCGCAAGCACTCCCATATCAGTTTTATTATCCACGAAAACGAGGAACGCTCCCATTCCACTCGTGAGCCACATTAAAATCAAGCTCCACCCCAAGAGAAAAGAAGTCTGACTTTTTTCTTCAGTATCTTTTCTATGAAAGACTGCGAGAATCTCTTTGATCGCGCCGAGTCCAAAGATCAGAACCAGAATTCCACTCAAAGCATTAAGGTTTACAGCTACAGTATCTTTTGCGATATTCAAGACGGAAGCTACTGGTGCCCACAATGAAAAGAAAAATGCGATGAAACTATGCCAAAGATAAGGCATTCCCGCAGCAGGACCTGTATTCCCTCGTAAAATTCCTGCATTTTCTGCGATAACCTTTGGCGTGTACATATATTCGTGATTTGCATCCCAAGCCGTAGAATAAGGAATATAAGAATGCGAAAAACTAAAAAAATAATAACCAAGAGAAAATAGCAGCAACAAGGTCCAAATCCATCAGAATTTTGAAGCTTTTTTCTGGGTTTGAAACTGCTCAAAAACGCCTAAAATCGCTTCTTCGTGAACTTTCATCTGTTTTCTTTCTTTCCAAGCTAGGAAAAGCATTCCTGCGAAAATAAGCCAAATCACAAGAGAATAAAAAAGCTGAATTCCCATTAAAATCTGCATCAAAACAAGGAAAACAACGAGTCCAAGTCCGAAAGTCAGCAAAGTTTCCTGTCGCCTAATGGTTTGGAAAAGCTTGAGCTTCCTTGCTATTCGATGTCCGAGTCCAAAAATCCCAAACAGAAAGCTGACTGCAAGTAAATAGAGCAAAAGCGTATTGAAGAGCAAAGGAACGAGCGCAAAAAGCGTAAGCAAAGCCCCGGTAAGCAAGGCATGCAAAAAAGAGAAAAGACCAAGCCCGATCCCAAGTCCAAGCACAAAACGCTTGAGGGTCAGTTTTTTCTTACTGTTGAGATAAGAAAGCGGAATCCAAGCACAGAGTGCCGCACTTCCTAGCAAACCGAGATTTCTCCGAGAAAAGATCATCTGTGCATAGTAGTTATGCTCCGCCCAAAAGCTGATCATTCCTTCAATTCCAACGATCACGAGCAATGCAAGTAAAATTCCCATCACGATTTTTTTGAGTTTCATTCCTTCTATAAAAGATTTAAAAAATCTGATTCTTTATAGAGTTTTGATCCCTTTTTTCAAGAGGGAAGAATGATAATAAATATCTTGCATTTTCCTTATTAAATCCTACACTGAAGTCAGTTTTTTTATTCCTTGCATAAACCATGCTCAAACTCAAATCTTTTTTCCGAGGGAATGGACTCTTGCTCGTGCTTTTAGGAGGATTTCTTTTCTTCCAGCCAGAAACGGCATTTAGACTAGCGGTCGTTATTTTTAGCTTGGAAATCATTATTTCGTGAGGCGTAGCGATCTTCTTCTCTCGAACAGAAAAAACCTATGCGTATAGAGGGTTGCTCTTTTTCGGAGCCGTGTTGCAACTGCTTTTTTGACTGCTTCTTCTGCTCTTCCCTGCCTTTTCTGAATTTTTAGTCAAGCTCCTGATTGTGCTGATTGGAATCGCGATTATTAGCAGAGGAGTGATGCTCGTTTTAGCAAGTATGCATGCAAAAGAGCAGCAGTTTTCAAGTCGATGGATCCGCTTTATTCTCGGAATCTTTGCGGTTTTGTTCTGAGGATTCTTGGCAACGAATGCTTTTTTCAGCTTTTTATTGCTTAATATTCTACTGGGATTAGCAATGATGATCGCAGGATTTACGGTTTTGATGCTCGGATTTCAGGTAAAGGAAATGAAATCATCTGCATTTCCAGAGATCGGACAATAAAAAATTCTCTTGAAATCCTTGCTAAGTTTTTTATAACCATATAGCACCTGTTTGATGACTGTGATATATTCAGAAAACAAAAGGTGAAGTCAGACTTTTTATTCTTTTATACCCAAAGGACACCATGACAAAATTAGTTCCATTGGAGGATCATATTATTGTGAAGCCTCTTAGCCAAGAAAACACGACCAAATCAGGAATCATCCTCCCTGAAAGCAAAGAAAAACCAAGTAAAGGAGAGGTGGTTGCGGTTGGAGCAGGGAAAATCCTTGAAAACGGCTCTAGAGCTCCTGTTGATGTTGCGGTAGGGGATGTGGTTTATTTCGCGAAATATTCTATTGATGAGCT
>JBHAST010000011.1:0-16749 GCA_041831495.1 bacterium
AAAGCCTAGAAAAAAACTTGGCTACCAAACAGCAGAAGAACTGTTTGGTAGCCAAGTTCAGAAGAAGGGATAACAAATAAGAAAACACAATTATTACCTGTAATTAACTATGGAATGGTGCTTTTTGGTTGAAAATTAACACTTGCTTCAAAGGGGGATTTTTCTGGTTTCCACCTTTTTTATTGAAGTTTTTGGGGTTCCTCTTTTGATAGGTGACCGAAGAGGACTTTCTAATATCCGCCTTTTATCCTCAAAAAGGGAAAGTTCTAAAACAATCCACTCTGTAAAATCTGGTTTTGAACTGATGAAGTAGGAAGGTCTGGAGAAAGTCAGAATGCTTGAACAATTTTTTCTCGCTCTTCATAGCAAGGAATTCCAAGTTTTTTAGCTTTTTCTGCTTTTGATCATGGTTTATTTCCGATGAGCATTCGTTGGGTGGTGCTATTTGGCTGTTCTTCATACTGGTAGCCCTGTTTTTTCATCTGAGCAATCAATGCTCCTCTCGGAATGGGAAAAGTCCCTGTCAGTGAAAAAATGCCTTTCTGAGTTCAGCTTTCCTTTTTTTCAGTTTTTGTAGCATCAAAATTTACGCCTGCTACTTCTAAAGCACGCAAGAGCTCTAGCGTTTCTGGAGAAGTGATAAAAAGCTGAATGCCTTGCAGGATTTTCTCTCCGATACCATAGAGCATTCTCATTTCCTCATCAGCAAAGGCTTTGAGCAGCTCATTTAAGGAATGTACTTTTTTGGAAGCGAGGTAGTTTGCGAGGTCTTGAGCCGTTTTTTTTCCTACGCTTGGAAATCAAATCGCATTAAGCACTCTCCACAAGGGTCTGTTTTTTGAGGCTTCAAGCTGGAGGATAAGCTCGGAAATTTTCTTTTCTGCAAAGCTCGGAAATTTACGCAGGAGAACCTGATTTTCAATTTTGGTCAGCTGATAGAGATCCGCGACTGAAGTCAGCATTTTTTGTTGAACCAGCGTTTCAATGATTCCCTCGCCAATTCCTCCAATATCCATCGCATCTCTTGAGGCAAAATGCACGATTTTCTCTCTGATTTGAGCAGGACATTTGGGATTGCTGCAGTAGTAGTGAATATCAACATTGCGAATCGGACTGCTACAAACTGGGCAAAAGAGCGGAGGAACGATCGGCACTTCTCCACCATTTCTCCTCTCCTTGATCACCGCTACGATATAGGGGATCACTTCTCCACTTCTCTGCACCCAAACGAAATCTCAGCTTTTGATCTGCTTATTTTGAATAAAATCAAAATTATGAAGACTGACTCTTGAAATCATCGCTCCGCTTAAACTCACGGGCTCAATATTGGCAACAGGCGTGATGATTCCTGTCCTTCCTACCTGAAAATCTACTGATAAAATCTGGCTTGCGACCTGCTGTGCTGGGAATTTGTAGGCAATCGCCCATCTCGGATGATGCTCTGTAGATCAGAGGAGGGAACGGATGTTTTGCGTTGCTTTTGAATTTCCAAGTGAAGAAGCATCAGCTGCGGTTTGGAATGTGAAAAGCGAATCTCCAGCTGAATTTTCAGGAATATTTCAAGAAGAAAGCTGATCCTCTTCACTCTCGCAAACCTTAATTACCAAGCCATCAAAATCCAAATCTTGTTCATCCAGATACTGCTTGAGCTGAAAATCCTGACACCGAGCGATGATTTGCTCAATATCGCTTGAAGTTCTCCATTTCTGTGGAAGATTAAAGACCGGAAGTCCAATCTGCTCTACATCTTGAGCTTCTCCTGCTAGCTGTTCATAAATCACGACTTTTAGTCCTCTCTTTGCGACTTCTCCGCTATCAAGGAGTTTGATGCTTCCTGCAGCAGCGTTTCTCGTATTGGAAAAGGGGCTTTGATCAGCTTTTTCTCTTGCTTGATTGAGCTTGAGGAGCTGAGATTTCGGCATCAAGATTTCCCCTTTAAAATGCAAGGTTCAAGAAGCTGAAATCTGTTTTGGAAAGCCAGTAATCATCATGACATTGGCAGTGATATCTTCTCCGATTTTTCCATCGCCTCTGGTAATCGCCTGCACGAAATGCCCTGCTTGATAGACAAATTCCACACTCAAACCATCAAACTTCGGCTCCAAACGATAGCTCCAAGTCAGCTTTCCATTTTTTTCTGCAATTTTAGCGATTCTCACAGCTCGTTCTCTCAGGTCTTCGGCATTATAGCTATTTTCTAGCGAGAGGAGAGGAACGAGATGATCAGCCTTTTTGAAGCCCTCAGAAAGTTGCCCCACCAAACTTTGCGTAGGTGAAGTGCTAGAAATGATCGCAGGGAAATAGTCCTCAATCGCCTTGAGATAGGCAAAAAGCTCATCATACTCTGCATCAGAGATAATCGGCTTCGCATCAATATAGTAGAGATGATTGTGATCCGTTAAGGTATCAATAAAAAGCTGATAAACCTCTTTCAATTCTGAAGCAGGAAGTTGCTGAGGATTTGGGGATTTTTTGATAAGAGATTGTAGATATTGAGTAGTTTCTGAAAGATTCACGAGACAAGAAACAATAAGATAAAAGTCTGACTTAAATGTAGAGAATTGCTCTCAAAAGGCAAAGGAAAATTAACAAAGATTAATACATAAAATCATTGATTTTTTTGACTGCTTTTTTGATGTGTAAACCTAATTGCTGCAATTGTAATAAACTTTTTTGTAAAATGTATTGACATTCTATATATATCAAATGTCAAGACAAAACAAAAAAGACTGAAATGATTCATAGTATCAGTCTTTTCTCTAAAAAAATTCTCTTGATCTTTCTATACTTGCTCAATGTTCACTCCAATTGCTTTCAACTTTTTCACAATATCAGCATAGCCTCTAGCGATAATCTCTTCATTCATCACCATCGTTTCCCCTTTTGCCATAATCCCAGCAAGCACCATCGCTCCACCGCCTCTCAGATCCGTGCTAGAAACATATCCCCCGTGAAGTTCGGTTTTCCCGATAACTAAAGCCTGATGCGGATTGAGGATTTCAATTTTCCCTCCAAGGTTTTCCAACTCATTCAAATAACCAAAACGACCTTCATATAAAGTTTCAAAAATTTTCGTTACTCCATTAAACTGGCTTGCTAAGGCTCCAAAAATGGACTGCAAATCGCTCGGAAATCCTGGAAAAATTCTGACTTCTAATTTTGTTGCTTTATAGTTCGCTTTATTATACGAGTTTACGGAAATCGTTTTCTTATCAAGGATTTTGAAGTTAATCCCGATCTTATCTGCGATATTGTACATTGCGGAGAGGTCGTCTACATTCACATTTTTGATGATGAGCTCGCTATTATCTGCCCCAGCTCCAATCGCAAAGTAGGTTCCTGCTTCAATATAATCACTAATAATCTCAAATTCTGATTTTTGGATTTGGATTTTCCTTGGGCGAACCGTAATCGTATGATCAAGTCCCATCTGAATCTCCGCTCCAGCTGCATTGAGGAAATCAATCAGATTTTTTACATGAGGTTCTGTCGCGACTTGATAGACCGTGATTTCATAGTCCACATCTTCCAAAAACGCAAGATAAGTAATCAAAGCCTCGGTCGCCGTTACCGAAAATTCCTGGAGCATAATATTTTTCTTTGGTTTCCCAACGACCTTGAAGGTTTTATATTCGCCATTCGTAATCTCAACTCCAGCCTTATGAAGTGCATCATCAAAGGTATCAAGCGGTCTTTTCCCGATTTTACATCCACCAGAACCCACAAATCTGACTTCTCCAAACTTTTTCAGTCCAACAGGAATAAGGAGAATAGAAGCCCTAAATTTCGTAGCCAGTTCAGAAGTAAGATCAAAAAAATCAGTTGAAGTCTGAAGTGCCGAGTCAGCAAGCCTTTCCATTGCGGCAACATCGCTGATTTCAGGTTTATTGTGGAGGGTGATTTGCTGATCAATAAGGTAATTTGCAGCAATAATTGGTAATGCAGCATTTTTACTCCCAGAGATAAAGACTTCTCCTTTGAGGTTGGGTGAATAGGAAATCTTAAACATTGTATCATGAAATAGTAAAGTAAATCGCAGTGAGTATAGGATTGCAGCATACGCTTTCAAGAGAAAATTGAAAGAGCTTTTAAAGTCTTATCTTATGCCTTAAAATTAAAATCTTTGAAAAATCTTGCATTCTTGACAAAAAATAATATAATGATATCGTTTTATTCTTTTATGAAAAAATAATGCCAAAAACAAAAACCGATGAAGCGTTGATGAAGAATTATCAGCAGTTGCTTCAATTTGCTCAAAACTCGCTTGTTGCCGCAGAAATGCAGCTCAAAAGGGTAAAGCTGACTTTGGATCAGCTTTCAGCTTTTGATCCTGAAAATCCAGAATCACTCTCTGCGTATCTTGAGGAAGCTAAGGCAAAAATGCCAGAGGAGCTCAAAAGTTATCAAGATGAGAATGCTGAAGTGGTTGAAGGAATTTTTGATGGGTATTATATGGTGGGTGCAGACCAGAAAAAGTATCCTGTTCCGATGAACTATTCTAGCAAGAGTAAACTGATTCCTGGAGATGTGATGAAACTCAAAATTTTACCAGAAGGAAAGCTCGTTTTTAAGCTAATTAAGCCAGCTGAGAGAAAGCATTTGAGAGCAATTCTTTCCAAAACGGAAGATAATAAATTTACTGCCAATACCGATGATGGAAAAGTCTATTTTCTCAATCAAGCTGCGGTAAGTTTTCATGCAGGAACTCCAGGTGATGAACTCTATATCATCATCAATGATAAAGATGAAGGACTTTTCGCTGCTATTGAGGCGATTATCAAAAAATAAAAAAATCTGATTCTGATCATAAAGGGAGCATTTCTCAAATGTTCTCTTTTTTTTAGAAAGTTTGGAAGAGCTTAAAAAATCTCTTTCGTTTTTGTTATGATTTTCTCATGAAATCTCCCGTTTGTAGCAACAAGCAAGTTTGAAAGTTTCTCTGTTTAATCTAGATAATTAATTTTATCTCAGAATACATCAGTAACTTTCCCTCATGCCTCTTCAAGTATGATGATCAGCCATGACCTAAATCTTGAAAAGCTTGGAATAGAACACCTTCTATAGAAAACATACATGATTAGCTATACAAGGGCTAAAAAAATAATCTCTATTCCTTCTTGAGAAAGGAAAATAAATCCCTACAATCAGATCTCAGAATTTTTATTCTTAACAGATACTATGGAGCTTGAACAAGCAAATCATATAGAATATGACCTCTACCTCCAAGGTTTGAGCGAAGAAACCGTCAGGAAAATCTCACAAGATCAGCAAGAACCGCAGCGAATGCTTGATTTGAGGCTTCAGGCTTTGAAGATTTTTTATCAGCTGGAGATGCCAAAGTTTTGACCTGAGATTTCAGATTTGGATTTTGATGTGCTCGTTTATTACGCAAAACCAAAAACCTGATCTCCGAGCTATGTCAACGACCGAGAACAAGTGCCCGAAGAGATCAAGTCTACCTTTCAAAAGCTCGGAATCCCCGAAGCTGAGCAGAAATATCTCGCTGGTGCAGGTGGGCAGTTTGATTCCAGTGCGGTCTATCACAAAATCAAGGAAGTCTGGGCAAAACAAGGCATCATCTTTGAAGATATGGCAGCTGCACTGAGAAAATACCCTGATCTCGTTCAAAAGTACTTTATGAAGCTCGTTCCTCCGAGTGATCATAAATTTGCGGCGTTGCACGGTGCGGTTTGGAGTGGTGGAAGTTTCGTTTATGTGCCAAAAGGTGTGAAACTGACTCAGCCTTTGCAAGCCTATTTCCGTATGAATACCTTGGCTGGAGGGCAGTTTGAGCATACTTTGATTATCGTGGAAGACGAGGCGGAAGCACAGTATATTGAGGGGTGTTCGGCTCCGAAATACAATCAGCTTTCTTTGCATGCTGGCTGTGTAGAGATTTTTGTCGGTAAGGAGGCGAAAATGAGATATTCATCAGTTGAAAACTGGTCTACCAATACCTATAACCTCAATACCAAAAGAGCTTTAGTTCAGGATTTTGGACTTATGGAGCGAATCGGAGGAAATCTCGGTTCTGGAGCGACAATGCTCTATCCTTGCTCAATTCTAAAGGGAGAAGGCTCAAAAGCTGACAATCTTTCGGTCGTTATGGCTTCCAAAGGTCAGCATCAAGATGTCGGTTCCAAGGTCATTCATCTTGGGAAAAATACGAGTTCAACCATCGTTTCCAAGTCTATTTCTACTCAAGGCGGCATCAATACCTATAGAGGACTGGTAAAAATCTGAAAAACCGCTGAAAATGCAGTCTGTAGCGTGAATTGTGATGCTTTAATTCTTGATGAGCAGTCGGTAAGCAAGACGATCCCTGTGATTGAATGTGATAATGCTTCTGCACTGATTTCTCACGAAGCTTCTGCTGGGAAAGTAGATGAGTTTCAGCTTTTTTATCTGATGAGTAGAGGTATGGAAGCCGAAAAAGCGATGTCGCTGCTTGTAAATGGCTTCGTTTCCAGCGTAGTAAAGCAGCTTCCGCTAGAATATGCAGGCGAGCTCAATCGTTTGATCGAAATTGAGATGGAAGGAAGCGTGGGGTAATTAATGATTGAGAATTGATAATTGATAATGCTGTCTTCATGGGTGGAGAATTTCGAGACGCTGTCTTCCTCAGCGAAGCGATAGCGAAGCATTCCGACAAGGTCGGAAAGGATATAAAATTTGCTTTCTATTAGATTCTTCGCTTCATTATATTTCGCTCAGAATGACAGAATAGAGCGTTTCCCTGAGCAGAGCAATAGCAACGAATTACTTCTGATAAATTTGACAAATGAAGAACCTCTGACTATAATCAAAGGGAATCAGACTTTTTTATTTTTTCTGCTAGGTTTATGAAATTTACCGATCCTGTGAAATATGTTGAGTTTCTCAATGATTTGATGCTTCAGAAGAACGCTTCTGATATGTATTTGACCTATAACGAGCCTCCAACGCTCAGAATTATGGAGGAAGTCTACAGACAAACTGATCTTGAACCGCTGGATGATGAGATGCTCAATAAGATTGCGCTTACCTTAATGAACAAAACAGGATTGGACTATTTTGAAAAAAATGGAAGTCTGGACCTTGGACTTGGGTATAAAGAGAGGAGATATAGAGTGAATATTTCTCGCCAAAGAGGACATATTATGATTGTTTCTAGGCTCTTGAGAAAGGAAATTCCTGATTTGAAAAGTCTGAATTTGCCTCCAATTTTCAAAGAGCTAGCTTTTAGAGAAAATGGGATCGTTTTCCTCGCAGGTCCAACTGGATCAGGTAAATCAACGACCTTGGCAGCCATGATCGAGGAAATCAATCAGCACAAAAAAAAGCATATTCTGACTATTGAAGATCCGATTGAATATGTCTTTGATCCCAAGGAATGTATCATTGATCAAAAAGAGCTTTGAAAAGATGTTTCTTCGTTTTCTAATGCGATGAAGTATGCTCTGAGGCAAAGGCCTGATGTGATTCTCTTTGGGGAAATTAGAGATTTGGAGGGAATTAGGCAGGCGATTCTGCTTTCTGAAACTGGGCATCTCGTTTTAACGACAGTGCATGCGAGGTCTGCAGAGCAAGCTTTGAATAAGATTATCGGATCCTTTACCTCTGATGAGCAGAATCATATCAGAACGCAGCTTGCAGAAAATATGTCGGCGATTGTTGTTCAAAAGTTACTAAAAAGGGTTGATAAACCAGGATTGACCCTTGCACAGGAAGTTTTGCTCAATACGACAGCCGTTGCCAATGTGATTAGAGAAAATAAGCTTAATCAGCTCAAAAGTGTGATGTATACTAATAGAGTTTCTGGAATGCAGCTGATGGAGGAAAGTCTTTTGGCGCTTTTGGAAAAAGGAATGATTAGTATCGATCAGGCTCTAGAGGCAGCAAATAATCCTGATTATATCAAGAGGGAGCTCATCAATAGAGGACTTTTGAGATAATTGTTTTTTTTGAGGAAAATAGTTCAGCATTTTCTGGAGAGATGCTGAATTTTTTTATTTCTTCTTGCATTTCTAGATGAAAACCATAGTCTGAAATCTGATTTTATTTCTTCTTTACAAATAAGAACGATGACCTACACAATTAGTAAAGTGCGAGCAAGAGAAGTGCTTGATTCTAGAGGAAACCCAACTGTTGAAGTGGAACTTACCCTCGCAAACGGCGTAATGCACAGAGCTTTAGTTCCTTCTGGAGCGTCCACAGGAATCCACGAAGCTTTGGAACTCAGAGATGGCGATAAGAGCAGATATCTCGGAAAAGGAACTTTGAAAGCCGTAGAAAATGTAAATACCACGATTGCAAAAGCAATTGAAAATCAGACTTTTGAATCTTTTAGAGCGTTAGACGAAGCTTTGATCGCCCTTGATGGAACAGCAAACAAATCCAAGCTCGGAGCAAATGCAATTCTCGGAGTGAGTATGGCTTTCGTAGGAGCTTGTGCAAAAGCGGAAGGAAAATGGATTTACGAATACCTCGGAGAAGGAAAAGGAAACACCCTTCCATACCCCATGATGAACATTCTCAATGGTGGTTCTCATGCAGACAATAATGTTGATATTCAGGAGTTTATGATTATCCCAAATGGAATGCCTAATTTCCACGAAGGACTCAGATGTGGAGCCGAAGTCTTCCACAACTTGAAAGCGATTTTGAAAGCAAAAGGACTTGCAACTTCAGTAGGAGATGAGGGAGGATTCGCTCCAAATCTTGGTTCTAACGAAGAAGCGCTCCAGGTAATTGTTGAAGCGATTGAAAAAGCGGGATATACAGGAAAAGTTTCCCTTGCACTTGATGTGGCTTCTAGTGAGTTTTACAAGGAAGGAATGTATGACCTTGCAGGAGAAGGGAAAAAGCTGACTGCTGATGAACTCGTTGCCTTATACCAAGATTGGTGTGAAAAATATCCGATCATTTCTATTGAGGACGGAATGGCAGAAGATGATTTTGAAGGGCGAAAAAAGCTGACTGAAGCCCTTGGTGAGAAAATTATGCTCGTAGGAGATGATCTTTTCGTAACGAATATCGCTAGACTCCAGATGGGAATTGAAAAAGGTATTGCAAATTCTATCCTCATCAAGCTCAACCAAATCGGATCCGTATCAGAAACCCTTGATGCGATCAATATGGCACATGAAAATGGAATGAGATCGATCTCTTCTCACAGATCAGGAGAAACCGAAGACACCTTTATCGCTGATCTTGCCGTTGCGATGAATACGGGATTTATCAAGACCGGATCTGCGTCAAGAACTGATAGAATCGCAAAATACAACCAGCTTTTGAGAATTGAAGAAAAGCTTGGAACTCTTGCGAAATATGGAAAATAAGCAACCAAAAACCATAAAAAAAGACTGACTTCATCGCTGGAGTCAGCTTTTTTATTGTTAGAAAAAAATACTTTCTTCCTCAGAAATTTTAATACATGAGGTAGCCGTATCTTTTGATCAGGTTTTTGATTTTTTCTGAAAGTTCATTATCTACGCTAGCAGCGAGAAGGGCCAGTCTATTGATGCTGCTATTGTGTTTGCTTTCTTTGAGGACATTTTCTAGGAGTTGAAAGTCAAAGTATTTCTTGTTTTTTTTGAGCCGTTTTTTGATGAGTTCTTCCCCGTAGGCTTTTTGAAGAGGGGAGGTGTTGTAGAGCGTTTCTAGAATTGCTAGTTCAGGCTTTGCAACTGAGAAGCTATGATTTTCTATCTTTACCGTATTCGTAGCCTTAAAAAAGAGCGGAAACAGATTTTTATTTTTGTTTTGATAGGTCTTGAGAAGGGCGGTTTTTTCTAGGAGAATGGTCTCTGTAGATTGTTTCTTAGCGTTAACCAAAAGAATTTCATCAGGAATGCTATAGGAGAGAAGTGAGATTTCTAAAGCTTTGAGTCCTCAGATATATCGTTTCCCCTCAATGAAATCTTTGCAGTGCTTATGGAGAATGCTTCGATAAAGCTTATTTGCAAGGCTTTCCTCATCGAGAGTTTCTTCGGGTTTTTTGACAAAAAAGAGGTTTTTTTTGAGATTGATGAGATGTCCTCTGAGTTTGAGGTAATAAATCATTTTGTACATTTTGCTTTCGCTGTATTCGCTATCCATAATGCTTTGGAGCTTCTCTTTTATTTTTTCATTGCTAATACTTTTTCCCTGAAATTTTGACAGATAATTCACAATGATGTCAAATGGTGTATTTTTCATAATCAGCTTTGTATCTATATAAATATCAAAATAAAATATACTGATTTTTCTAAAAAAATCAAATCAATTTTTCCATAAAAATTCTTTCGGTTTTTCTCTTGTATTTTCTTTGGGGAATCATACAAACTGAAGCGACATGAGATTCAGAATTTTTATTTATTATCACTTTGTGAAATGCAGATGTTTGAAATGCCACTTCTAACTTCCTCTGAGTGTAACCAAAAAACGGTTTCTATAGAGGGGATTACTGCGGTAGTTACTCAGCATTCAGCATCTGATTTTGAGGTTTTGCTTGAGATTAATTCAAATAAAATTCTGGTTGCTTTGCAAGGGGCCTATGATGCGATAGAGCAGTTTGAAATTTTGGCGGTAAAGGGCTTCGTAGAGCTTAGCAAGTCGTTTATTACCACCATCAAAAAGCTGATTAGTCATCTTTTGTGTAGATTGGATTAGTGGCTATCAAAATTTTCAATAAAATTTGCATTTTTTAAACCATTCAATTATACTTAGATATCGCTAGGGCAAAAGAGCTTAGCGTTTACTTTATTTCCTGGTAAGCACTGCATTTACGTATCTCCAAGTCCAAAAACAAAAACAAAAAACCAGACTTTATGAAACCTATCTCGGCTTGAGTAAATGTATCTTAGCATCTGAGTTGTTAGATGATGGAGACTGAAGTAAAAGAAGAAATCTGACTGATCTGTCAGGTTTTTTTATTTGAAAAGGAGCGGAGTATTGTTATACTTCTTTTGTTTTATCTTGTTTGGTACTAATGTTTAAAAAGCGGATTTTTACTCTCATCTGTTCTGGGGCTTTCTTGGGAAGCTTAGCTTCGGCTCAAGAATTGCGTTATGAGGAATTGCTGAGTCTTTACTTTGGAATTGTGGGGCAAGAGCGGACTTTCTCAGAGCAAAAACCTCTTCTTAATTTTACCAATCTAAAACCCTCAAATCCGCTTTATCAGCTTCTTCAGCTTGCGGTTGCTAACCAAAAGTTTCCAAATCTGGAATTAGCCTTACCACTTCAAAATATCGCCTTAGAGTCTGATTTAGCGTTATTATTGTCGCAAAATTTTTCTTATCAGATGGAGTATCTTGAATGAGCGCCACTTTCTTTTGAAAAACTCAAAACGGAACTTCAGCATCTCCAGCATTTTTTAGCGACAAGTGCTTCTTATACTTGAGAAATTCAACAAGAGGACCTGAAAAATAAAGTAGCAAAGCAAGTTTTCTCTCTGTTAAAAACAAAGTTTATCCATAAGGAGAAACTGGAAAAATCAGAACTTCCAGCCTATGATCAGCTCTCAGATTTCGTGGAGCATCTTGAGGATCCTTATACCAAATACTATCATCCAGAAGAAGGAAAACAGTTTATGGATATGATAAAAGGCTCTTTTGCTGGCGTAGGAATTTATCTTGTTCATCAAGAGGGTACCTATCCAAAAATTGTTTCTGTGGTGGAAAATGGACCTGCAAAAAAGGCTGGAGTTATGGTAGATGATGAGCTTCTTGGAGTTAATGGGGTTTCTTTTTTGGAGTATAAAAATTTGGATGCTTTCATTCTTGATCTTAAAGGGGAGGTTTGAACGAAAGTTCAGCTTCAAATCAGGAGAAAAAATCAGATTTTAACGGTTGAACTTCTTAGAGATCATATTGAACTTCCACTTCTCAAGTCTGAAAAAAAAGGGAATGTGTGTTATCTCCGTATGTATTCCTTTGATCTTTGAGCTCAGAAAAAATTTGCTCAGGAGGTTCAAAAGCTTATGCCTTGCGGATTTTTTGTTTTTGATCTTAGAAAGAATCCTTGAGGGGTGGTAGATGAGGTCGTTGGGATACTGCAGTCTTTTCTTCCCTATAATTCTCCTATTTTGACTATCAATTTCCCAGAGAAACAAGAATTGCTTCGTGCACAAGGTCAGACTTTTTTCCCTTTCAAAAATCAGACCGCAATTCTGATTGATGAAACAACGGCGAGTGCCGCGGAGATTTTTGCTGGGGTTTTGAAGCATTATTATCCAGAAACGATAAAGCTTATTTGAAAAAAGAGTTATGGAAAAGGGTCTATGCAGGAAGTTGTTGAATTTGCCGAGCATTCTGTGCTGAAATATACGCTGGCTCTCCGAAATCTAGCAGATCAGGACTTTACAATCAATCAAAAGGGGTTGTCTCCTGATCTTGTGCTTGAGGATGATCCAAATACCGAAAAAGATGAAGTTTTAGCTTTTCTTGGGCTTGAATAGTCTTTGTTAAAAAAATGTGAAAAAGTAAAAAGAAATCCTAATTCTGAACTGAATTTTCTCTTGCATTCGGTTCAGATTTTTTTATTATCTTTTGCGAATAAGAGTTGTCATCGCGAACGAAGTGTGGCGATCCATTTGTAGGAGACTGGATTGCTTCGTCTACGACTCGCAAAGACTGGAAAGTTCTTCATTTTTATTCTTTTCATCTTTCTCAATCCATGGCAGTAGAAAATATCAATCTTCCTCCTCATAATATTGAAGCAGAAAAGGGCGTGATCAGCTGAGTTTTGCTTGATAATGAAACGATGTGGATTTATGATAGTGATAAACTTGTTTTCAAAGATTTCTATCAAAAGGAGCACAGCTATATCTATGAGGCGATTCAGCAGCTTTGGTCGGCAAGAAAAACGATTGATGTGGTAACGGTTTCTGATCAGCTTTCAAAAAATGGAAATCTGGATGTGATCGGAGGAACGGACTACCTTTACGAGCTTTCTACCTTCCTTTTCTCTACCCAGCCTTGCTGAGAATATAGCAAGATTGTGAGAGAAAAATCGCTCTTGAGGCAGGTTTTAAAGGTTTGTCAGGGAATCTCAGGTGAAGTCTATGAACAAAAAGATACGATTCAGATTTTTGATGCTATTGAAAAGAAAATCTTTGACCTCACCCAAAACCAAGTCGGAGACAGCATTATTTCTATTGGAGATATTCTCAAGGGGAGAATTGAGGAATATATGGAAATCGTGGATAATCCCGAGAAATTCAATGAAAAAAAGGTGATGTCCGGCTATAAGGGGATTGATGGAATGCTGACAGGATTTAAGCCGTGAGAACTGATTATTCTCGCTGCGAGGCCGTCTATGGGTAAGACTTCCTTTGCTTTGAATGTTTTGACTGATATTGCGCTCAAGCAGAAAAAAGCTGCGGTGATGATTTCTCTGGAAATGAGCTCTGAATCGATTGTAGATAGGATTATGTCTGAGGTTTCTAGCGTTCCGATGTATAAAATTACCAAAGGAGACCTTGATAATGAGGATTTTGCTAAAATGGGGGAGGCGATGGAAGTTCTGGGAGAAGCAAAGATTTATATTGATGATAAGGGGGCTTTGAGTGTTCCAGAATTGAAATCAAAACTCAGAAAACTAAAAATAGAAAAAAACTGACTTGATATCGTGATTATCGACTATCTCCAATTGATGCACGGAACGAATTTTATTGGAAATAGAGTTCAGGAGATTTCTGAGATTTCAAGAGGACTTAAAGAGCTTGCAAGGGAGCTTGAGGTACCGATTATTGCTCTTTCTCAGCTTTCGCGTGCTGTAGAGCAGAGAGTAGACAAGAAGCCACAACTTTCTGATTTGAGGGAATCGGGAGCGATTGAGCAAGATGCTGATGCGGTTTTGATGCTTCATAGAGAAGATTATTACGATCCTGATACCGATAAGAAAGGTGCAACTGATGTCTGTATCAGAAAAAATAGAAACTGAGCCGTAGGCGAGGTTGAGCTTCACTTTGAGAAAGAAATTATGAGATTTACCGAAAGAGAGGAGAAAGTGAGAGATGCAAGCTATTAGGCTTTTGTCTTCCAAAGTGGAATTTACAATATAATCTTTAAGTAAAAGAAGTCTGATTTTCGGAGGAGGAAAATCCCGATCAGAATGAAACATAAGCTGATAGGAAGCAAAGCTTTTTTCATAACAAAAAAGAGCATAAAACTGATTTTACTATCCTTTTTTATCAAACGTTTTTAAAATTATTTTTTAATATTCAAAATCTTTTTCAGATTGATGCGATCATAAAAATTAAATTGGTTTGTGATATAATTAATCCCAGTTCAAATGCCTCATCCTATAATTCATCCGAGCATAAATCCCAGAACGAGAACTCGCCATCTATATCTATCAACATCCAGACCTTTCTTAAAATTAAGTTTATAGATTTCTTTTGTAAGTTTTAGCACTTCTTTACTGAGTTTTTGTTTTTCTTTATTTGAAAAATCAAATCTGTTTAGATAACCTTTTTCTAGGAATTCTTTTATTTTTTCTTTGAGAAGTGGTATTTGTAAATCGGTTTCTCTTATGACTTTTTCTAGTTCAGTAAGTGTAGTTTCTAATTCTTGACCAACTTCTAAAACTTTTTCAGCAACTTGAAATTCTTTTGGTCCTGAATGAATATGGGAATATGTTCTATAGTGCGAACTCTTCGCTGTTTTTTTAGCCAGATTTCGTTGATTATTTGCTTCTTTGAGTCTTGGATAGAGGATTTTAATGGTGTAGATATCCTCAAGAAGAGTAGATCCGGTATATCGTGAATTGGCAGCTTCAAGAAGTTCTTCTTGAGTCATGATTTTAAATTCTCATTTGTTCTCTCTACTTTTTCTCGTAGCATATTCTCAGTCAGCATTTGTCTTGTTTGTTTTTTTAATATTTTCTTGAATTTTGAGCATAGGAACTTCTTTAAATTGTTGATTCAAGATACTTGCACCGAGCTCTCAGTGTTTTTTGTTGTAGGTAAAATAGTGATCAGTATCATCATATACCTCAACAGTATAAGTTTCAGTGCTTGTGTTTCCTTCATTATCTGATACAATTCTTGTTCTTACTTCAGTATGATAGTTATCATGATGTCGTTCATCCCAAGCTTCATCAAATGCTTCGTTTGCTAATTTTACTTTAGGTAAGCTTTTTAGATAAGGATCTAATTCTTTTAAAATTGCAGGATGATAACTTGGTACTTGATTTAAGAGATCTTTGAGATTGTATTTGTAGATATTTCTATAATCAATGGCATCATAGAGTCTTGAAGCAAATATCTCAGATTGATTACTGAAAACTCAATGTTCTAAAGACTCATTATATGCTTCAAAAACTTTCATACAGAGATCATTAGTTTTCATTTGGTGAATATTGATCGGTCAAAGGCTTTCTCCTTTCCTTTCAGCTTCTCTCTCTACATTTTCAATCTCTGAGAAACCAAGAGGAATTTTCTTTCTTCCGTTTTCATGATTATGTGCAAGTCCTCAACCGATTTCAAGACCAATCAATGCAAAAATCAGAGCTTCTCAGGTTGTCTTTTTCAGTCGTTCTTTGGTTGATTCTCCTGCTTTGAGTAATCAGTTTTTCATTTTATGTGTTATGTGGGTATAATGTGGTTTATCCTGTTTCATGGAAGGTTATGATAAAATATAAATCAAGTTTTTAATACAAAACTCTATGTAGCTCAGCCAAGTCCGTAATTCCTTCAACGACTTTCAAAATTCCATCTTCCTGCATAGCAATAAAACCGAAAGATTTGGCAAGCGGGAGGAGATTTTCTCCTTGCATTCCGCTCATAAGTTTTTCTCTGATTTCATCGTTGATTTCCAGAATTTCCAGGATTGCGATTCTGCCCAGATAGCCTGAGTGATTACAGTATTCACAGCCCTTTCAGCGGAAGACTTTCCCGAGGTAATCCGTTCAAAGTTCAGGGTGGGTTTGCTGGATTTCAGTCAGTTTTTTTCTAATTTCTGCATCTTCCTCAGGACTTGCATTTTCCCATGCTCAGCAGTGAGGACAAACCTTACGAACGAGCCTTTGACCAATCATAAGCTGGAGCGCGGGCGTGAGCAAATACGGCTCAATCCCCATATTCATCAGCCTAGAAAGCGAATCTAAAACTGAATTGGTATGCAGGGTTGTGAAGACCAAATGTCAGGTCAAGGAAGCGTTGATCGCAATTTGTGCGGTTTCTTTGGTTCTGGTTTCCCCAACGAGAATGATATCAGGATCTTGCCTGAGAATAGCTTTAAGTCCTGTTTCGTAGTCGTAGCCTTTATCGTAGTTGATTTGTGATTGCTGAAGTCCTGCGATTTTGTATTCAATCGGATCTTCAAGGGTGATGATTTTTTTCGTGCCATCGTTCAGCTTTTTGAGGATTGCGTAGAGCGTGGTTGTTTTACCTGATCCTGTCGGTCAAGTGATGATAACGATTCCGTTGGTTTTGTGCAGATGATGCTCAAGAAGCTCTAGAGAAGTCTTGGAAAATCCGATCTGCTCAAAATCATCAATACTTTCGGTCGCATCAAGAAATCTGATGACGATACTTTCGGTTGAAACTCAAGGCATAAAGCTGATTCTGGCATCAATTTTTTTCAGATTTCCGTTTCTATCAGAGGCTTCAAAACTGAATCTTCAATCCTGTGGGAGATAATCAATATTCATCTTTACCCCAGACATAAACTTGATTTTCTGCATATATTTCCAAAATTCCTGATGAGAAAACTGCACAACGCTCTGCAAAACCCCATCAATCCTCAATCTTAGCACAATTCCCTGTTCCTCAGGCTGAAAATG
>JBHAST010000012.1:0-37197 GCA_041831495.1 bacterium
CATCTAAATTGACTTAATATCTAAATATTTCTGAATAGTCACTTTACTAACATGATATTTTATTTCAAGTTCTCAATAGATCTGTTTTCAAGTGCTATATTCATTCCATAATTCATCTGTTGTTATCTTTTTTCTTCTATTCTGAAACACATATCAGCATAATTTGCATCTATATCTTTGTTTTCATCTCATTTTCCCATCTTTTTTAACATCACTACTACCACATTTTTTACATCTTTTGCTTCTCATTTATTTAAAAATAGTAGATAAAGCTAATTATCTACTACCTTTTCACCTTATTTTAGCCACACATTTTTTTAATTATGCCGAAAAAAACAAAAAATCATTTGAGTAAAAACATACCCCCAGAATTACCTACCCCAAAATCAATTCTCACCGATCCCCTTGCTTAAGTCCAGCGGCATTTCCCTCCTCTACATCAATATGCATATCAAGCACATAGCTATCTGAAACTCTGATTACGATTACTGGCAATAGATAACTTCGGGTTCAAGGAGGACTCAGAAGCGTTCTAGGACTGAATCTTGGACTTTTTTTGCATAGTCTGCGACTTCTTGTCCAGAGGCTCCCTCATTGATTAGAATGAGCGCGTGTTTTTCAGACATTTTCACTTTATTTTCACTTTTTCCTTTCCATCAGCAGAGTTCTATGAGCTGTCCTGCTGAGAGTTTCATGGTTTCATTTGCAGTCAGATGCGCTTTGAGTTCTGGAAAACGAGTCTTTAGCTGTTCTCGTTCAGGGAGTCCGCATTCTGGATTCTTGAAAAAACTTCCAGCAGTAGCGATTTTTTTCCGATCGGGGAGCTTGTTTGCTCTGATCTCTGAGATGGCAGAGGAGAGGAGTCAGATTTTTTCTTTTGTAGTTTGTGTCTCAAATGCAAGATTTTTCTCCTCAAAATATTGCTGAATGTCAGAATAGGAAGTCTCAAAACAATAGTTCTCATCGATTTTTTTTAGTTTGAAGATGACATGGGTGATCAGATAGTTGCCTTGAAGTTCGTTTTTGAAAATGCTTTGACGATAGGAAAAATTGCATTCTTCGTTGCTGAGTTTTTGGATTGTTTTACGCTCAAGATTGACTCAAACCACCTCTTCAATACTGTTTTGAACCTCTTGTCCATAAGCTCCGATATTAGAAACCGCACTTGTACCGACCTTTCCTGGAATGGAGATCAGGTTCTCCAGTCCTCATCGTTGATGCTCAATGCAGTGGTGAATGAAATCATCTCGATTTTCTCATGCTCCGACCTGAATGATAATTTCCTCTGGAGATTCTTTCAGGATTTTTATTCCTTTGATATTGATACTCAGAACAATACCATCAAAAAAATCTGATAGAAAGAGCGTGTTGCTCCCTCATCAGAGAATCCAATGTTTTCCCTTATTTCGCTCTGGTGTTTCTAGGAGCTGGAGAAGTTGATAGGTGCTTGTCGCTTCGCAAAAGAGTTTTGCGGTGCAGGAAATCTGGAGGGTATTGAGTTCTTTGAGTGAAATGTTGCTTTGAAACATGGATTTAGAAATTAGGAAATAAATTTATTATTGCTTTTTATTCTTTTCAAGAGTAATGGTCTGATCCCAGATGCTCATTGCCTGAATCTCGCTATTGTGCGTGATAGTATAGAATTTCATTGCTCTTTGTTTGACAAAATCTTGCAGAAGCTGGGCAACTTTTCCAACGGTTTCGGCATCAAGATTATTGACCGTTTCATCAAGGAAAAGCATCTCCGTCTTCATATACGAGGAAATCGCAAGCATCCAAACGAGTTTCAGGATCGTTCTTTGTCCTCCACTCAGACTTTTGACTTCTCTTTCTCCTTTTTCATCAAGGATTTTCGTTTCTAGTTCAAGTTTTTCAGAGCTTTCTTTGAGTTTGATGCTAATTTGATAGTCCACTACCGAACTAAGATAGCTATTGATAATCTCGCTCAGCACTGGTAAATATTCGCTCAAAACAAACAAAAGCAATTCTTTATTGAGAATCGTATAGAGATTATTGAGGATTTTTTCCTGTTCTATGAGTTCTTTGAGATTGAGCTGGATTTGCTGATAATCTTCAATCAGCTGTTTTAAAGCTTCAAAAGTCTGAATATAGTGATGCAAAGCGGTTTCTGCCTGCTGAAAGCTCATTTTGGGCTCTTGAGCAAGCTCATTTTGAAGAGCTTGGATTTTTTTTTGGAGCTGGGATTTTTGGAGTTCAAGAGCTTTTTTTTGTTCTTGGATCTGAGAAATCGTGCTGTTAATCTGAATTTTCTCCTGTTGATAAGCTTCTTGGTGGATTAAGAGGTTTTCCTGCTCCTGAATTTGTTTTTCAAGGGCAAGAAGTTCAAGAGTCAGCTTTTCTCGTTCCTGATAGTGCTCTCCGAGCTTTTTGTAGTCTATACTTTGCAAAAAGGTTCTCAAAATGCTGATCTGCTCTTGAAGTTTCGTTTTTTGAGCTTGAAGGTTTTGGTGTTCAGTTTGAAAGGTCGGGTTTTGCTCTGGCGTATTGATGGCATTTGTCAGTTCTGCGATTTTATCTGTGAAATGTTCGTTCTGAATTTGCGTTTCCAAGGCGGATTTTTCGCTGAGGATCAGCTTTTTTTCTTGTTCTCTCTGCTCAAAATGTTGCTGCTTGATGACGCGAATAAATGGGCAATTTCCCTGGATTTCACTACAAGAAAAAGTTTCCTCGCTGCTCATCTGATCTTGGAAGTTGGCGATTTTCTGATTGATTTCAGCAAGCTGTTTCTCAAAGAAGGATTGTCTCTCTTGCAGGTTTTTAAGCTGAGTTTTTGCGTTTTCTTTTGCTAAGAGCTGTTTCTCTCTGAGATGTTCAAGCTGTTTCTCGCAGATCTCAGTTTTGGACTTGAGCGTCGTGCCCAAGCTCATCAATTCTTGGACAAACTGCTGATTCATTCTGAGTGAAAAGTTGCTTCTCTCCTGAAGTTCCAAGGCTTGAGCATAACGAGCATAAAAGTTCTGAAACTGCGGAGTAGCGGCTTGATTTTCAAGTTCTGCTTGCTTATTTATGAGCGAAGTTTTCTCGTTTCTTAGTTTTCCAAGGAGCTCTGGATTGATGCCTTTGAGGAGGGTTTCTAGGGATTGGAGCTTTCCCGAAAGCGTGGAAAGTTGCTGATCTTGGGATTGGATTTGGGCATTAAATGTCTGCATCTGCTCTTGGTAAAGTCAGAATTCTGTCCTTTTTTGCTGATAGTTTTGCTGCTCTTGCGCTAATTTTTCTTGAAGTGGCAGAATAAAGCTTGATAACGCTTCATCAAGAGAAAAATTCTGAATGCTCAACTTGTCTTTCAGCGAGTCTAGCTCAGAAAAGATTTCTTTTGCAGAGTGGAGCTGGGATTTGGTCAATTCATTGTTTTCCAGTTCTCAAAAATGGCGAGCAAGGCTTTGCAGGTACGTTTTCATTTTCTCCTCGTGGCGAGAAGTGTCTTGGTAGGCTTTGATCTGGTATTTGACTTCGTTTCTCTTGTCTTTTATGAGTTCTTTGCTTTCGTCTATTCCAAGCAGACCAAAGACATTTTTTAGGACTTCTAGTCTCTCTGCTGGCTGCATCTCAAAGATATTCTGGGCATCTTGCAAAAGGAAAATTGTGCTGACAAAAACTTCCTGCGGTGGTAAAAGCTCGTTGAGCTGCTGCTGAAGATCGCTTTCGTTTTTGAAGACTAGCTCCTCAAGCGGGATTTGATGTTTGCTGAGTTCCTCTCCGATATCAAGTCCAAATGAAAGGAGGGATCAGGTTTTGAGTTTTTCTAGAAGTTCCGTGCCAGAACTTGCGATGCTAAAGAGCTGAGAACTGGTGGAATCTCTGCTTTTCCCTTGTTTGAGCTGGCGAAGGATAAAAAAAGTCTGACCATTACACTCAAAAAGGAGCTTGATTGAGCCAGTTTTGGACTGAACATTCAGAATATTTCTGCTTGCGGTTTTGTAAAGTGCGTAGCTCGGACCATCAAAGAAGAGGAAACTTTTCCCACTTCCAATGGGTGCTTTGATAAGATAGTTCCCTTGCTGAAAAAAAATGCTGATCTTTTGATCTTTGAAAGGACCGATATTTTCGTAGCTGATGGCAAGGAGATTGAGCATAAGCAGAGTTGAGTAAAAGTTAGTCTTAGGATAGAGAAATTCTGGAGATTTGCAAGAGGAAGGAAAACAGCCCCAAAAAACTCCTCAAAAAGTTGCGAAAAAATAAGGATTCCACTATACTTAGAAAAGACTTTTAGTTCAACAAAAAAACAAAAAAATGGATCAGTTTTTTTTCTCTTTTTCTTTGCTGATGGGAGCAGTATTGCTGAGTTTAGGGCTTATGAAACTCCTTAAACAGCCGATGATTATCGGATATATTCTCGCAGGAACCTTGATTGCACTGCTTTTTCCGACTTTTTTTTCGCAGTCTGAGGTGTTTACTCAGCTTTCTCAGGTGGGGATCGTTTTTCTCTTGTTTATTATCGGAACCGAGCTTAGTCCTGCTATTGTCCAAAAAATCTGAGGAAAAACAGTTCTTGTCTGAGTTTTACAGGTAGTGGGAAGTAGTATTGCAGGATTGATTGTAGGATTACTCTTCAAATTTGATGTGATGACTTCGCTCTATATCGCAACGGCAACCTCTCTGAGTAGTACGATCGTGATTCTCAAGCTGCTTGGGGATAAAGATGATCTGGATACGACTTATGGAAGATTGTCGGTCGGAGTTTCGGTTTCTCAGGATATTTTCGTGATGCTGTTTATGTCGGTGATTGCAACCCTTACTGCGATGAAGAGTGGGGATATTCTGCATACTGCGGGAATTCTGGTTTTGAAGATTGTGGGCTTGGGTGCCGGGATTTTTTTGGCGAGCAAGTATCTGCTTCCTCGTTTGACCAGAAGAATCGCTGAATCTCAAGAGTTTCTTTTGCTTTTCTCTATTGGTTGGTGTTTTATCGTAGCAACGGCGTTTCATTTTCTCGGCTTTGGAATGGAGATTGGAGCTTTATTTGCAGGAGTGAGTTTGGCGAGTTCTCCTTATAGATTTGAGATTGCGAGTAGAATGAAGGTGCTGAAGGATTTCTTTATTGTGATTTACTTTGTTTTGCTCGGGTCCTATATTTCTTTTTCAGGAGAGATCAACTGGTTTTTTGTGGGAGTAGGGCTTTTGCTGGTTGTCGTGTTCAAGCCTGCGATTTCTATGCGACTGCTCAAAATGATGGGGCATGTGAAGAAAAATAATTTTTTGGCAGGAATTGCCTTGATTCCGATGAGTGAGTTTTCCTTTATCTTGATCTCTATGGGAATGGCGAACGGCGTGATCAAGGATCCGAGCTTGATTACGATGATTACGATTATTGGAATCCTCAGTATTTTGATTTCCAGTTATGGAACCGTTTACAATCAGGTCTTTTTCAAGAAGCTTGGAAAATGGCAGAAATATATTCCAGGAGCTTTGCGTAAAAAGGCGACTGAAAAGCTCGGAAATCCAAATGATATCGTGCTTTTTGGTTATGGAAGAGTAGGAAGCAGTCTCTACAAGCATTTTGAAAAGAAAAAATATTCAATTCTGGTTGTTGATGAGCATCCAGCGATTATCAATCATCTCAATACCCAAGGAATAGACTGTCTTTATGGCGATGGGATGGATTTGGAGTTTCTCCAAGAAATTAATCTTGAAGGAACCAAAATGATCATCTCTACGATCAAAGATCCTGATGCTACCCTCGCAATCTTGAAAGTACTAAAAGAAAAAAAGCCTGATCTCATCTTGATTTCGCTTGCCAATCATATTCATGAGGCGATCATGCTCTATGAAAAAGGTGTGGATTATGTGATTATGCCGCACTATATCGGAGCGGATCAGACTTCTATTATGCTTGAAGAATTTGGTCTAGATGTGGAAAAATTCCTCAAAAATAAATCTCAGCAAGTAGAAAGCCTCAAACAGAAAAGTAATGATATGTTGCTTGGGGAGCTAATGAAGAGCTAGTAGAGATAAAAATCAGCAATTATAAAATATCGGCTTTGCCGATATTTTTTGTTTAATAGGGATAGGTAGGCGGTCTGGCGTCAAAATTTTTAGCTCTGAGTGCTGTCAAGAAGAGGATTATAGACAGAAAAGAGGAGAGATATTACTTCTTTGGTATTAAGAAGTTCGGTTTTGATTCCGAGGCTGTTTAGTCCCTCTTGGATCAAACTGATCCTTGTATTCAGCATTTTTTGTCCTTTTACAAAATTTCTATATCTGGAAACGATACTTTCTACATCATCTTTGCTATTGAGCGTATCCATAAACTTGCTTCGCCACGGCTTTTTTACCTGACCAGCATCAGCATCTTGCTCGTAGTAAGGAATTACGATATAGAACTCTTTTACATAAATCAGTCCTTGCTTCATATTGATATCTTCTAGAAAGCTTTCATACTTTTGTCCCTGTTCTTTCAATGCTCCTGGGTCAAGCTGATGAACATTTTGATGAACATAGTTGAGGTATTCCCTCAAGTCAAGGTAAGTATTGCGAACGAGGAATTGGAGAGGAAACTCTAATCCATTCAAAAATCTTTTGTATTGCTCCAAAATAGTCTGGATCTCATCAAAGTTTTTCAGATCAAGATTGATCCCATCGGCTTTGAGAATAGCTCTAATCCCCCCATCTTTGAGAATGGCATAGCCATCTTTAATTTCAGAAATAGGAAGCATCGTTTCTGTATTAAACTGGGCTTCTTGCTTTCCTTTTTGAATGGTCTGTTTTTCAAAGTTTTTGAAGAGCATCGTTTTTACAGTTAAGAATTAAGAATTTATAATTCAGTATTTTTTGAATAAATCATTTGGTATTCAGAGTGAAGTGGGGAACTTCAGTTTTTCTTATTTATGGGGTATAGACTTGGTTCTGATAGAGCCAGAAGAGCAGGGAAACAATCATCCATGAGACTCCCATTACTAAAATTGCAATTGCGATTCCTTTCAGGGTTTCTTTTACTTTTCCGAACTGCTTGTCGCCGTCTCCTGTCAGCATACCATAGAAACTATATAAAAGTAATCCCAATGCAATCAGACTTACAAACCCCAGTGCATAATTCAGAATTTTTTTGATATAGTAAAAGGCTTTTTGTGGTCACTGATAATCGGGCTGATCCAAATTAAAGACAGCCAAAAGTCTATTGAGGAGGCTATCTTCTGGATTTACGGCATCCTCTTTGATGAGTTTCCCATATTCGGTATCAATTTCCGTTCCGATTGTTCCTTGCTCATAGTAGAAATCGTTACTGTTTGTTTGAGCATAAGTACTGAAGAAGAGGCTTCCAAAGAGGAAAAATCAGAGGGTAAAAATCAGTTTTTTCATTTTGTTTCAAAGAGAAATAAAGATTAGCTAATCGTTCCCAAGAACCAGAAGATGAGGCTTACGATCATCCAACTTATTGCAATTCCTATGATCGCAATCACAACTTTTTTGAGTGCTTTTGAGCCTGCTTTGAATTTTCCATCATCTCCGCCTGCGGTTGCCATCTGTACTCCAGCAAAGATAAGCACAATCAATGCAATAAAGCTGACTAAGGATAAAGCATAGTTGATAAGCTTATGAATGAGCTGAAGCGTTCTTTGGGTTGCATCGTTCTGGCTTTCAATGTTTTGCTGAGTTTCTATCAAGTTATGGATTTGATATTGATGAGACTCTGAATGAACGGCATCATGCGTTCCTTGACGAATGGCGTTACTCTCTGGAGGGATAATAATTGAGTTTCCTTCTGTGGTAAGAATAGTGTGGGGATTCGGTTCTAGCTGGGAAATTGCAAAAATCTGACCGCCAAGGAGGAAGAAAGAACATAAGAGCAAGAATATTTTATACATTACTTATCTAGGATGAATAAAAAACCTATTTAAGTATATTCATCTCGTGGAAAATTGCAAATTTCTCCTTTTTCTCAAAAAGAATTTCTTGACATTTACTATTTTATCTGTTAGTGGTGCTTTTTGTATTATAATTAATCTTTTTTCACTTTCTCTTGCATTAGTGAATAAAAACCCTACACTGAAGTCAGAATTTACTTCTTTTCAGTCTTGATGAAACAGCTTACGGGAACCACAACGACAACAACCGACTAACTCGGCAAGGTTTTCGTGGTACTCACATACTTGAAAGCTCTTGTCGTGAATGCAGGAGTTTTTCTTTAGCTTAAGCATCAGTTTTATTCTTTATGATAGGCACATGGAACAAGCACTACTCAAAAAAAGGCATTCGCTCTCGCATATTCTCGCACAGGCGGTGCAGAGAGAGCAGCAGCGAGATGTAGAAGTTGCGATCGGACCTGCGATTGATAACGGATTTTACTATGATTTCCTTTTTAGCTCAGAAAAGCAGATCAAAGAGGAGGATTTGAAAAAGATCCAAAATCAGATGGAAAAGATCGTGAAAGAAAATCAGGATTTTGTTCTTTTTTCGCTTTCTGATGCAGAATCCAAGAAGCTTGTAACTGAGCTGATGAAGCAACAATACAAGGAAGAAATGAGATCAGAATTTGCGGCAGCAGGTGAGGAAATTACTTTTTATGCCAATACGATCGTTGAAGGAGCGAAAGCCGCTTTGCTCAAAGGGATTGATCCGCAGTATGTGGCGTATTATGAGGGAGTAACGGCTTATTTGCAGGAGAAATTTCCTGAAAAATTTGCTGGAAAATTCGTTACTTTCCTTGATATGTGTGAGGGGCCGCATGTAGAGAATACCAAAGAGCTTGATGTTAAAGCTTTCAAACTTGATAAACTCGCAGGAGCTTACCGAAGAGGAAATTCTGATAATGTGATGATGGTCAGAGTCTATGGTTTAGCATTTGAGAGCAAAGAAGAGCTTCAGAACTATCAAACCTTGCTTGAAGAAGCTAAGAAAAGAGATCATAGAATATTAGGTCAAAAGCTGAAAATTTTTACCATTTCGCCATTGGTATGATCAGGATTGCCACTTTTGCAGCCGCATGGAATGATTATCAGAAAAGAGGTAGAGGACTACCTTTGGGAGCTTCATAAAGATAAGGGCTATGAAAGAGTTTGGACTCCGCATCTTGCCAAAGAAGACCTTTACAAAACTTCAGGGCATGCCGATAAATTTGGTGATGAGCTTTTTAGAGTAAAAGGAAAAGAGGAAAACTTCTTTATGAAGCCAATGAATTGTCCTCATCATATGCAGATTTTTGCTGACAATCAGTTTTCCTACCGTGATATGCCGGTAAGATATTTTGAACCTGCGACAGTGTATAGAGATGAAAAGACAGGTCAGCTTTCTGGTTTGACTCGTGTGAGATCTATTACGCAAGATGATGGGCATCTTTTCTGCCGTGTGAACCAGATTACCGAGGAAGTCGGGACAATCGTGCAGATTATCAAGGAATTTTATTCAACGCTTGGAATGATCAATGATTACCGAGTAAGGCTTTCTATTCGTGGTCCTGAAGGGAAATATCTCGGAGAAGATGAAGTTTGGGAGCAGGCAGAGGGAGCTTTGAGAGCAGCATCTGAGAAATATCAGCTTCCGTATAAGGTTTGAGTAGGGGAGGCTGCTTTTTACGGTCCAAAGCTTGATTTTATGTTCAAAGATGCGATCGGTAGAGAGTGGCAGTTGGCTACGATTCAGTGCGATTTCAATCTTCCTGTCAGATTTGATTTGTCTTTTACCAATGAGCAAGGAGAGAAAGAGAGACCTGTAGTGATTCATAGGGCGATTTCTGGTTCTTTGGAGAGGTTTATGGGAGTGATGATTGAGCATTTTGGAGGAGCGTTTCCGCTGTGGATTGCTCCGATTCAGTTCCAGATTGTGCCTGTTGCAGAGAAGTTTAATGACTATGCCTTTGAACTTGCTAAAAAATTGAAAAAAGCTGACTTTAGAGTGAGGGTAGATGACTCCAGCGATAGCTTCTCCAAGAAAATTCGTAATGCTGAAATGATGAAAGTTCCGTATATGCTCATTGTGGGAGAAAAAGAGGAATCTGCAAATGAGGTTTCTGTGAGGGAATTTAGAAGCAAGAAGCAATATGTTCTGGGAGTAGAGGAGTTGATGCAGCAGATGGAGCAGGAGAGAAAGGAGAGGAGAATTTAATTAATAATGAACAATTCACAATGAACAATTTAGAATTCATAATTCAGAATTCATAATTCAGAATTCACAGTGTAGCACTTTTGTCATCATGAGCCGTAGGCCCTGTCTGCCCTGCCTACCGGCAGGCGATAGGCAGGGAAGTGATCCAGTGAAAAAGTTTGATTACTAAAAATACCTCCCTCATTGAGGGAGGATTTTCTTTTCTGGTCAGATTACTTTAATCCGTAATTTTGTGGCCAAAAGAAAGGGGAACGAGAGCAGCCTTCAGTTTTACACATAATTTCAGAAATTAGCGTTTTCCCCTCGCGAGTAAGGAGTGTAAGTTGCCATTGCTCAGTAAAGCTCTGTTCTGGCTCGATGGTATAGTGGAGCGTATAGGAATATTGTCTCGTTTGTTTCTCTTTATTAATTGAGTTTGGAATAAGGAAAACTTCTTGAAGCAAAACTGTATCGCTCAAATGCTTGGTAAAGATTTTGATATTCTTTTTATTCCAGTGATTTGCCCAAGTTATTGAGTTTTTGAGGGGGCGATCTACTAGTGCATTCATTTCTTCGATCTGATTATTGGTCAGATAAGAGTAAAAATCCTGAATCAACTGGGTGTCCTGAAGCATGAGCTCTCAGTCTGTCAAATCGCTCTCTGGTGCGAGTCCTTGAGAAGAGGAAAGTGTCCCTGTTTGATCTTCCTCTTGGAGGGATCAGCTTTCTCAGGTGGTAGATATTGGTAAAAGATTGATCGGTTCAGGAGCAGAATATCCTTCTCCATAGATGAAAATCTTATACAAAGAAAAGAGAAAAAATACCAGTGAAAAAATGAAAATTATAACAATCCATGCTGGAACTTTTTTTTCTGGAGTCGTTGCTGGAGTGCTCTGCTCATTCAAACTTCTGCTTGAAAAGGTTTTCGCTTCTGGAAGAGTGGTTTTTGCTGCTTTGGTTGCTTTGGTAGTGGTTTTGGGTTTTGATGTGCTTTTTATTGCTGATTTTCCCTTGGATGGGGTGCTTTTCTTTTGCTTTGAAGAAGCGGTTTTGGACTGAGATTCAGTCTTTTTTTCTTTTTTTTCTGCCATATGATGAAAATAAGAAACTAAAATAACTCTTTCATACTAAGTAAATCAGAAGAAAAATCAAGGAGTAGGATTGCTTTTGCTGAGATCCTCTTTTTCATCAAAGAAGAATTTTAGAGATTCTTTTAAAAAAACTAGAAATAGTAGAAAAACACTTGACTTCCCTCATTCATTACTATCATTTCAGTTAACAAAATCACTAACTTAAAACAATAAAAGTATGGATGTAAAACAATTTATTCAACAACTTCAATTAGAGGAGTTTTTAGAGGAAATTTTCTCATGTGAGCTTCCCCAGATGTTTGAGAGGTTCTCGCCTCTTGCTCCAAAGCAACCTCATGAGCAACTTCTCGGGCCATTAACCACGGAGGAAAAAGAAGCTTTTATGTGTTTCCATTCTTATGACTGAAGGAGCACGAAAACAGCTTTTTGAAGCAATGCTTTGGCGTCATATCTTTGTGAGGTTTGGAAGCAAAATCCCTAAAAATGGAAAGCTCCTTCTTCGCAAAGAAGGAGTCTGCCTAATATAAGATAGTCCCAAACACTCTAAAAAGCTGCAAGAATTCTTGTGGCTTTTTTGCTAAGTTAAAATTTGCTATTCTTCAGCAATTCCCTATACTCAGCTTTGTTTTAGCAGAAGAAAAAAACCTGAATGACCGAGCATAAACCTACCCTTTTCAACGAAGGGAAACTCAACGAGCGAGCCAAAGAGCACAAACTTCAGCCTTTCAAGCTCAAGCAGATTTTCCACGAAATCTACAAAAATCAGCATACCGAGCGAGAGGAAATGACCACCCTTTCCAAAGAGCTGAGAACGCAGTTGCAGTCTGATTTTGATGTTTTGGCAGTTGAGCTTGTAGAGATCGTAGAAGCAGCGGATACAACCAAGTTTGCCTTCAAAACGAGAGATGGAAACCTGATTGAAGCGATCCTCATGTATCATCGGCAGAACGAAAAGTATGTCCAGAACGGCAAAGCCAAGCTCAACCGTATCACGCTCTGTATTTCCTCACAGGTGTGATGCGCGATGAAGTGCCTTTTTTGCGTGACTGGAAAGCTCGGATTCAAAAAGGATTTGACGCGAGAGGAGATGATTTCTCAGGTGCTCTTTGCCAATAGCTATATCAAAAAAAAATTCTGAAAGAAAGAGGACGGAACGAACTATGCCGTAAGGAATGTTGTCTTTATGGGAATGGGAGAACCGCTTTTGAACTACGAAAACACGAGGAAAGCCCTTGAGATTATGCTCAAGCAGGACAGACTTTCGCTATGAAGAAGACATATCACGATTTCTACCTGCGGGATCATTCCGGGGATTGAAAAGCTGATTGATGATGGGGTAGATGTGAAGCTTGCAATCTCGCTCCATGCGCCCAATCAAGAGCTCAGAAATCAGATTATGCCAATTGGGAAAGCCTATCCCTTGGAAGAACTTATGAAAACGATTGATCGCTATGTGAAAGCTACGGATAACAGGATCTTTTATGAATATATTATGATCAGAAACCTGACCGATAAGCCAGAGCTCGCTCATCAGCTCGTAAAACTCCTCAAAAATAGGCTCGCTCATATCAATCTCATTCCTTACAACGAAAACCCAGCCATTGACCTCAAAGAAAGCCATAAAGCTGACATTCAAAAGTTCAAGCAGATTTTGGAAGAGGGTGGCATTACCGTGACCGTGCGTGATAGTATGGGAAGAGAGGCGAAAGGCGCCTGTGGACAGCTTGGCTATGAAAAAGTCAAGGCACAGCAGTAATTTTTAATTTGGAAGGAGAATAGTCATGGATACCGCAGGAGAGTGATGAAAAAATCCCTCACAAGAGAGAGATAAAAAAGCACAGGGGAGCAAAGCTGTCAGCAAAGATATTAGCGCGCTCCTCGAGTCAGATTTTTCCTCATGTCTAAAAAAGCGTCTAGCTCCGCTTGATTGCTATCTTGAGGCTGAAACCCCGAGCCTAATCCATTGGAATGCTTGCGTGATGATAGATGCGAACCCAGAAAACATTCATCGGCAAGGCGGCATTTATCAAGCATTTAGCGAAGCGCTTCTTCAAACGCTGCAAGAAGTCATAGGAGAAGAGCTCTTTGTCCGCCTGAAAGGGATCTATAGAGAAAAGCAGTTTTTGATCAGCACTGAAGCCAAAAGAAAAGATTATGACCCTTTTCTAGACGATCGACTCAGAACACGAAGCTTTAACGACCAAAACATCGCTTCAATGTATGCCAGCAGAACGCCTTTTAACCATGCTGAAGTCCAGTTTTATCTCTACCCAGAGAAACTTAAACAAGGACTTCATAACTTATTAGCAACGAGTTCTAGTATTCAAAATCTTTAAGCATTGATCGTATTAGCAGTTTCAGAGAAAAAGAAAATTTCTTCTATCGGAAGAGCAAAAACTTTTGCAATCTGGAAAGCGAGTTTGAGTGAAGGGTTATATTTCCCCATTTCCAGAAAAACGATCGTTTCTCTTCTCACACTGACTTTTTCGGCTAATTGTTGCTGGGTTAAGTTGTGTTTTGCTCTGAGTTCCTTTATTTTATTTTGCATGATTACTTTAAAAAGATTTAAAGTCAGGTTCTTTCTGGATGATGAGAATAGTATCGTGAGCTTAAAAGAACTAAAATTCCTCATCACATCAATACTACAGCTGCAGCATCTTTTGCGCTATATTCCTGCAAAAAAGGACAAACTGAATCAATCAAAAGTATCGCTCCAGTAGCTAAAAGCAACAACTGAAAAGAAAGTGCAAGTGATGCATATCCAGCTTTTTTAAACATTTCATCACTACGAAGTTCAGTTTGATGATTTTTCTGCAAAAGATGTCTTGTGAACACGAAAGTCCCAGCAAAACATAGAGAAAAGCAGGCTATCCATTTCGTATGCTCTCATCCACATGCAACAATTCCCAAAGTAATTCATGACATAAGGCAAAGAATGCCAAGTGCCATTTTGATTTTTCCTTTCATTTTTATATCCTTATACAATAAAAAAGTTATATATACATAACAATATGTTGTATAATTATAACTTTTAAAAATTCAAGAGAAAGTTAGATTTTTTTAACTTTTTCTGGAGTCAGGAAAATTTACTTTTTTAAAGATTGATGATGAGGGAGTCTTTGTTTTTTTCATAAAGCTCTAAAATTTCAGCTTCAGCCTCATATTTAGGGAAAAGGCTTTGTCCCATTTCAATCTTAGCATTACAGCGATCGGCAATCATTTGCGTAGTAGCGATTCGTTCGTTAATCTGAGCTTCAGTATATCCGTTTTCAAGGCAGATATTTCTGATTTCTTCCTCGGTCATGAGATGATTTTTTGTCGTTGGAACTCTGTGCTGAGGATCGTAAAGTTTGAGATTGTCTTTGATCGCCATCGCAAGTTCCTGAGTTTTTGCATCTTTTGGACTTGGGTAGCTGTAAATATTACTCACAAGACAAGGGGTTTGTGTCATCTTTGCAAGCTCAAGCGCCGTTTGATTGACTTTTGCAAGTTCAGAATCTGATTTTTCATCTTGAGCAATAATTTCTAGGTAGCAGTTCTCTGCTCAGAGTTTAGCTTTTAGCATTTCTCGGATTTCTTGAATCTTGGAAAGCGACTCGGCATTATTGAGCATTTTCGCTATCCATGAGTCTGTCCCACCAGAAAAAATCAGAATTCCTTCTTTATATTTTTCCAAAATCTGAGGATCAATCTTAGGTCTCTGCTCAATTCCCACCTGCCCAGCAAAGGAAACAAGCTTCATCAGATTCAGATACCCCTGATCGTTAAAAGCAAGCAAACAAAGGGAACCGATCGCCTTAAGGTTGGAAATATTATTCACATCCAGCACGAAACCGACCTCTACTCCAAAAATCGGCTTAATCCCTTGATCTTTTGCATTTTGATACCACTGAACCGCCCCATACATCACATCAAGATCAGTGAGAGCAATGGCAGGAAATCAGAGTTCTTTCGCCTTTTGCATGATGACTTTTGGCGTTCCAATAGATTCCAGGAAAGAAAAAGTGCTGCGTCCGTGAAGTGGAATGTACATGAGTTTTGAAAAGAGAGGTAAATAGGTTTTCCACCTGGGTGCATTTAATTCTGCAATTTTGCACCCAGGTGGTTTCTGATTTTTATTCTTTTTTGATCAAGAAGTCCTCAATGAGGGAAAAGATTTCTTCGCTTTTAACTTCTAAAACTTGCTTTTCCTCAGGCTTGAAAGTGCTCAAAACCCAATCACTTACTTGGCTTTGCACCGTAGGTCTGTCAACTCCAATTCTAAGTCTCCAAAAGTCTTTGGTTCCGAGCTTTTCTATTGTGCTTTTGAGTCCATTATGTCCCGCGGCACTTCCTCAGTATTTTAGAGCGATTCTTGCGGTTGGAAAGTCAATTTCATCATGAAGAATTAAAATATTTTCGGCTGGGATTTTGAAAAACTTTGCCAAAGGAGCGATACTTTCTCCCGAGAGATTCATATAGGTTTGCGGTTTACAGAGCAGAATTTTTTCGCCTTTTCGTTCGCTGGAAATGAGTTCAGCTTTGTATTTATTTTCATATTTCCGAGTTCACAAGTTCTCATGCTGATTTCGTAAATCCAAAAAATGAAATCAGATATTATGTCTGGTTTTTTCGTATTTCATTCAAGGATTTCAAAGTCAGACGATAAGTTTCATTCGTTATAATAAACCGCTTGATAAAAGGATACTACAGCATTTAGGCTTATTTTAGAGTCCCATTTTTCTCGCAAAGTAGTCTTCTTTTTTCTCGTAGTTGCTCTGAATGATTACCGCTTCTCCCAGTTCTTGGCTGAGGAGCTGTTCAATTTGTTTTTTATTTTCCTCATTTTTGATCAGCATATCTGCGATGGAGGTAATCACCGTGATAAAAATCTGATTTCCTTCTTTTTTTTCAATAATGGCTTGATCTTTGAGGTTTGACTGAACGGTCGGTCTGCTAAGCTGAGAAATGACCTTGGTCCAGAGTGCTTTGAAGTCGCTTTCCGTGCTTGGAGATTGAGGACTTGCTGCTGGGCTAGGAATTTCGTTTTTTATAGGAGCTTCATTCACGCTGGCAATTTGAGGGGCTTCGCTTGTGGCGGTGATTTGAGGAGTTTCATTGCGAGGAAGGGGTTCTGGATTTGCTGGTTCTGGTGCTTTGGGTGCTTCTTCCTTTAGCGTATTGGTTTGAGGCATAGTGGTGCTCTGCGGAGTTGCTATGGTTTCATTTCTTTTTTCTGGGGTTACTGGTGCGGTTTGTGTTGTTGTGTTTTGTAAAAAGCTATTGATTGCGATTTTGTAGGCAATAAGCGGATAGGGATATCGCCTCAAGGTACTGAGCACCTGCCCAAAAATCTCTGAACAGCGGAGCAAAAAATCCGTATCTTCCAAAAGATGCTGATCTAGGTAGCTAATGGCTTGTTTTGCGAACTGTCCGAGATCAATTCCCTGCTGACTCAGTGCATCAAGCTGAGCAAAAATCTCCTCTCTGTTTCCAGTTTTGATCGTGGCAATCAGCTTTTGGAGCGTTGATTCTCCAGCAACTCCAAGAAATCTAGAAACATTTTCTTCATTAAGTTCTCCGAGAATGCTGACTTGATCTACATATTTTACAGCATCTCTCACGCAACCCTCAGAAATATTTGCGATGATTTCAAGTGCAGATTCGCTCCACTGGAGATTCTCGTTTTGAGCGATAGTTTTGAGATGGGCAATCATTGCTTTATTGGGAACTTTGCGGTAGTTGAAAACTTGGCAACGAGAAATAATGGTATCAGGCACTTTGTGGATTTCCGTGGTCGCAAAAATAAAGCAGACATTGCTTTTTGGTTCTTCAATGGTTTTCAAAAGGGCGTTAAATGCACCTTTACTCAGCATATGCACCTCATCGATGACATAAATCTTTTTGCTTAATGCCGTTGGTGGATAGAGGGCTTTATCGATGATTTCTTCTCTGATGTTGTCTACTCCCGTATGTGAAGCCGCATCAATCTCTACATAATCCAGACTTGTTCCTTTATTGATAAGTTCACAGTTTGCACAGTGGTTGCAAGGGTTTCCATTTTGGAGATCAAGACAGTTAAGTCCTTTTGCGATCAGTCTTGCAGAGGTGGTTTTCCCGGTTCCTCTTGGTCCAAAGAGCAGATAATTGTGGTGAACTTTATCTCTCATCTGCATCTGGGCTTTGAGAATATCTATAATATGCTCTTGACCGATCATTTGATCAAAGGTTTGTGGACGATATTTGTTTGCAAGGCTCATCGTATTGGCAAAAAAGTAAATATTGGCTTCTGAGTTTTCTTGGGCTTTTCTAAAAGGTTGAAAAAGCTGACTCTAGTGTAAGGTTTCGTTTTCATTTTTCAAAGGGATTTTTCAAAAACACTCCTTCCTTTAGAAAAAAAGAGAAAAATCTTTTAAATATCCTTCTCTCTTTATTCGGCACTTTTTCTTAACACTAAATTTACTTGTTTCCTGTAGATCCGAGTCCTCCTATTCCTCTTTCAGAAGGATAAAGTTCAGCAAAATCCTCATATTTCTCTGCATCTACTTGAAATTCAATTTCTGGAATTTCTGAGCTTCAAAAGTTGTTTTTCCCCCAATGATGAGGAGCGAATTCAAGCTGACAGAGTCTCGTATGCTGTGGAATTTCTATGATTTTGTCTGTGTAATTATACAGTTGCATAAGATATTCTCCTCTGTAGTCTGAGTCAATAAGTGCAGTGCTATTTGCAAGCATCAAGCCATTTTTAGTTGGAAGTGAACTTCTAGCATAGAGTTTACAGCACCATCCTGTAGGAATAAAGGTCTTGATTCAGCTTTTTACGATTTTTACTTCTCAAGGGAGAATTGAGAAATTTTCAGCAGCTTTAATGTCTCGGCACATGGCTTCAGGGGTTTTCCTTTCTGGAAGGAGGGCTTCATCATAGCTACAAACAAGAATATTTTTCATACTACAAAGAGAAAAAATAAATCTGACTCAACATATTTAAACGATTATCTTTTTCAAGGTTAAGTGGATAAGGTTTTTTTGTGTATAATTTTTAAAACGAATTTTTGATGATTTTTATCAGTTCTGGAAATTCTGCTTGATTGATATGTTGTCTTTCTTCAAAAACCGTAAAGCTCGCATGATTCAATTCTGCTTTTATTTTTTCTGCTTGATGGAAAGGGACACAAGGATCATCTTTGGAGTGCCAGATAAAAATCTGATCGGCCACTTTTTCTAAGTTTTTGATAATGCTTGGTTCATAAGCGAAATCTCCGAGGTGATTGTCTCCTGGAGTTAGTCCTTCATCATTGAGAACTGGAGCCACGAGGTGAAGCTGAGATATTTTAAATGGAAAGCCATTTTCTCAGAGATATTTGATAAGAAACATTGCACCAAGCGAATGTCCAATCAAAATAAAATTCTCATCATCAAAATAAGGAAGATGTTTTTCAAACCAAAGTCTCCGAATCTTGTAGCAAGCTAATTCTTTATTTGGCATTTCAGGTTTAATAATCTGGAATTCTGGGAGATGGGTTCAAAGCGTATTTTTCCATCTTTTTTTCTCTTCAAAAGGGTTGGCAACTCGATTTTGCATGGTTTCAAAGAGTTCATCGTTATCTTTTGAAAGTGTTCCTCAGTGGATAAAGCAGAGTTGTTTCATTGTGAAAAAATTACAGATTAAAACAAAAAGATAATAGTAAATATATGGAGCTTTTCAATCATTTTTTAGAAAAGTTTCACTTTTACCTTTCCCCTTGATTTCTCCCTAGAAAAAACTATATTCAAGCTACAAATATCAAGAGTGAATGGAAGAGACGAGGCTCGACTGACCATTCCAGCAACCTGCTTTTCAAGGGCAAGGTGCTCCTTCCTCCCCGCAAGGGAAAGATATGAACATGCAAACTGTCAGATCTTTTCGCTCGGGAAAAGATTTTTTTTCATTTTTCGCTTGGATTTCCAAGAGCGAAAAGAGCAAGAAAAATCAGACTTTTATTCTTTTTTTCTAACTACCATGACAGAAATTACGCTTTTTACCTCTGAATCGGTAACCGAAGGGCACCCAGACAAGATATGTGATCAGATTTCAGACGCGATCCTTGATGCTTGCCTCGCTCAAGATCCCAATGCAAGAGTCGCTTGTGAATGTCTGATTACGACCAATAAACTCATTATCGCAGGTGAAATCTCTACCAGTGCAAAGGTAAATTATGAAGCCGTTGCGAGAAAAGTCATCTGCGAGATTGGCTATGATGATCCTGAGAAATTCTTTGATGGAAAGACTTGTGAAGTTGAGGTTTTACTGCATACGCAATCAAGCGATATCGCACTTGGAGTCGATACAGGAGGTGCTGGAGATCAGGGGATTATGTTTGGCTATGCGACGAATGAAACTGAATCTTTGTTGCCTTTACCGATTGATCTTGCTCATCAGCTTGCTTTTCAGCTGAGTAAAGTGAGAAAAAGCTGACTTTTGCCCTTTTTGCGTCCTGATGGAAAAACGCAGGTAACCATTGAATATCACGACGGAATCGCCAAGAGAATCCATACCATCGTAATCTCCTCTCAGCATAGCAAAGAGGTTGCTCAAGCCGAGCTTCATCAAGCGATCAAGCAGGAAGTGATTTTGCCGATTGTTGGGGATTTGATTGATGAGCAAACGATAATCCACATCAATCCAACGGGGAACTTTTATGTCGGCGGACCTGTCGGAGATAGCGGACTCACCGGGAGAAAAATCATCGTTGATAGCTACGGAGGTATGGGAAGGCACGGAGGTGGAGCTTTTTCAGGGAAAGACCCTACGAAAGTTGATAGAAGTGCTGCCTATATGGCGAGATACTTGGCGAAAAATATCGTAGCAAATGGGGTCTGCGAAAGATGCGAAATCCAGCTAAGCTATGCGATTGGAGTTGCTCAACCTGTGAGTATTTTCCTTGAGGATTTTGGGACTGCCAAGATTGAAAAGAGTAAGATTATAGCCCATATTCAGGAGCAGTTTGATCTGAGTCCAGCAGGGATCATCAACTTCCTCTGACTCAGAGCTCCGATTTACCAGGCTACCGCAAGTTATGGGCATTTTGGAAGAGCTGCTTTCCCACGGGAACAGGTAAAAGAACTTGCATTATAAGATACAACTTTCAAAAAAAGAAAAGGCTGACCAGATTCAGTCTTTTTTTATTCAGATTTTTTGACTTGTTTTTTGCTTGGATTTTACTAAACTGAGGATTGAACAAGTCATTTTTTTAATATGCAAAAAAAGGAAAACAAATGACCACTCCAGAAATGAATCACGAATACGACGCCTCACAGATTAGAGTGCTTGAGGGACTAGAACCGGTAAGACAAAGACCTGGAATGTATATCGGAAGCACCGATAGCAGAGGACTTCACCATATGGTACAGGAAATCGTAGATAATGCGGTAGATGAGGCGCTTGCTGGCTACTGTAAAGATGTGACCACGATTCTCAACGAAGATGGATCCGTAACCGTTCACGATAATGGGCGTGGAATCCCCGTTGATCTCCACCCAAAGACCTGAAAATCGGCTTTGGAAACGGTCTATACGGTGCTTCATGCGGGAGGTAAATTTGACAAAGGAGCCTATAAAATTTCTGGAGGTCTTCACGGTGTAGGAGCTTCGGTAGTAAATGCTCTTTCTACTTGGCTGGAAGTTACTGTTTACAAAAACGGGAAAATCCACAAGATGAGATTTGAAAAAGGAGTTCCTCAGGGAGAACTTCAAATTATCGGAGAAACCGATAAAACAGGAACTTCTGTGACCTTTATGCCTGATGGAACGATTTTTGAAACGCTAGAGTTTAGCGAAACTTCCGAGATCGCAAGAATGAAACAGGCAGCTTACCTCACTCCAGGAGTAAGTTTTACCTTTAAAAATATGAAAACCTGACTTGCAAGCAGGTTTATGTATGAATGAGGAATTAAAACTTGGCTTAAAAACCTTGTTTGAAATCAGCAATCCCTTTCTTCTGCTCATTATTTCAAGGCAGAAACTGAGAATTGCCAAGCGGAAATTTCTTTCCAATTCGTAAATACCAATAACGACCATACCTTATCATTCGTAAACAATATTCCGACCAGAGATGGAGGAACACATATCCTCGGATTCAAGTCTGCTTTATTGAAGATTATGAATGAGATTGGAAAAGAAAGAGATAAAATAGATAAAAAAATCTGAGAATTTCAATATTCAGATGTAACTGATGGACTCTATGGAATCATCACTGTAAAAATCCCCGAACCACAGTTTGAGGGACAAACCAAAGGAAGACTAGGAAACAGCTATGTTCGTGGTGCAGTTGAAGAGCTTACCTACAACTATTTGAAAGAATATTTTGCCAATAACCCAGAAGAGTTTGATAAAATCTTTGCAAAGATTGACCTCGCCGCGAGAGCCAGACTTGCTGCCAAGTTTGCAAAAGAAACGGTTTTGAGAAAAAATGTGCTTGCGGGTGGAGTTTTGCCTGGTAAGCTTGCAGATTGTAGCAAGAGAGGAAGGTTTTGAACGGAGCTTTACATTGTGGAGGGAGATTCTGCGGGAGGAAGTGCGAAATCTGGTCGTGATAGCAAGTTTCAAGCGATCCTGCCACTAAGAGGTAAAATTCTGAATACCGAACAAGCCGTGATCCAAAAAATGATGGCAAATAACGAAGTAAAAGCCCTTATTACCGCAATTGGTTGTGGAATCAAAGATAGTTTTGATCTTGAAGGGCTCAGATATGAAAAAATCATCATCATGACCGATGCCGATGTTGATGGTGCTCATATTAGAACATTGCTTTTGACCTTCTTCTTCAGATTTATGAGGCCATTGGTTGAAGGTGGGCATGTTTATGCGGCTTGTCCTCCGATTTATAAGTTTAGCAAGGGTTCAAAGCAAGTCTATGTCTACAATGAAGAACATACACCAAGTATGTATGGGTTCTCAGCTGATGATAATGTAGAAATCCAGAGATATAAGGGTCTTGGAGAGATGAATGCAGAACAACTTTGGGAAACAACGATGGATCCTGCCACTCGCCAACTCAAACAAATCACGGTTGAAGATGCGGAAGAAACTGATAGACTTTTTAGAATTCTTATGGGAGAAGATGTTCAATCTAGAAAGCATTTCATTCTTACCAATGCGAAATCCGTAAAAGGACTTGATGTGTAAGATTTCATAATAAAAAAAAGACTGAACGAGAATAAAGTTCAGTTTTTTTCTTTGGCTTAGCGATAGTGAAGTGTTCCAATGAAAAGTTGAAAAGGCTAATAAATGTAAGAAAGTTCCCCTTTGTAAAGGGGAGCTGGGGGGATATAGTATAAGGGAAAGTATCTTCCTGAGTGAAGCGATAGCGAAGCATTCCATTGTTCTGTCTTTCTAAGGCAAATCCGAGGGATATAATGGCAATCAAATAGAGGACTACTCGTCTGTTTGCTATAACCCCCTCCGCCCTTCGGGCACCTCCCTCCCGACTTTATCGGGACTCCCTTCAGTCGCCTATCAGGGGAGGAAAAACGAGAGCTTCAGAAAGTCCCCCCTTGAGAAAGGGGGGTAGGGGGGATTTGTAATCCAAAGTCCCTTTTTTTATTGCTTGAAATCAATTTTCAATTCTTAATTCTCAATTACGCCAAAATATCGCCAATTTTCTCCTGCAAAAATTTCTGTAAACTCGGTAATCCCTCTAAATTCGGATATCTTTTCAAGAGCCACATCGCACCTGCCTGCACCTTTTCCAAAAATTTCAAATCAGACAGGATTTCAAGCGGAATATCACTGATTCAGGATTGCATGGTTCCGAGGATTTCCCCAGATCCACGATTTTGTAAATCCAGCTCGGCGAGCTTGAATCCGTCCGTGGTTTCTTCCATGGCTTTGAGTCTTTCGTAGCTGTCGCCAGATTTTTTTGGAGTTTCAAGAAAGCAGTAGGATTGGAGGTCAGACCTTCCGATTCTTCCCCTTAACTGATGAAGCTGAGCGAGTCCAAATCTTTCCGAATTTCTGATAATCATCACGGTTGCCTCGGGGACATCAACTCCGACTTCAATAACCGTGGTTGAAACCAGCATTACGAGCTTTCCTTTTTTGAAATCTTGCATCACGGCTTCTTTGTCTTTGGCTTTCATTTTTCCGTGGAGGAGTCCGATTTTCCCTTGAAGTTCAGGGTAGAGGAGTTGCATTTGTTCAAATTCATTCAAAACAGACTGCACTTCATCTAAGGTTTCGCTTTCTTCAATCAGAGGCGTAACAATGAAAACTTTCTGATTTTTTTTGATTTTATCTAAAAGTCGTGGCTTGAGTTTTGGTGCTTCAGCACTGGAAATAATCTTCGTCTGGATCGGCAATCTCCCTTTGGGCAGCTCATCAATGATACTCACATCAAACTCCCCGAAAAATGCGATCGCCATTGATCTTGGAATCGGAGTCGCACTCATCTGCAGAATATGCGGAGCCCCAAATTGTTTGAAAAAAGCCCTTTGCTTCACGCCAAACTTGTGTTGCTCATCAATGATCACATATTGCAAATTCTGAAAACTGATTCCTTCCTGGAGTAAGGCGTGCGTTCCGATGACCACATCAATTTTCCCTTGTTGGAGGTCAGTTTTGATCTTATCTTTCTGCCCTTTAGTCAGCGAACCTGTCAGAAGCTCCACCCTCAACCCAAGTGGCAAGAGCAGTTTCGCAATGCTCTGGTAATGCTGCTGAGCAAGCACTTCTAGCGGTGCGAGGAAAACCGTTTGTCCTTGCTGGGTTTGCTTGAGATAATAGGCGGCGAGTGTTGCAACGATCGTTTTTCCGCTTCCCACATCTCCTTGTAAGAGCCTCAGCATTGGTTTTCCAGCATGAAAGTCATCAATAATCTGCTTTACGACTTTTTTTTGTGCGGTAGTAAGTTCAAAAGGCAGGTGAGCAAGCATTGTTTTTAGGACTTCTCGCTGTTGGGTTTCGGTTGTAATTTTGTTGTTGGATTGATAATTGAGCCTATTCATCAAAGAAAAAAGCTGAATCCTGAGCAAACGATCAAAAAAGACCCTATGAATAGCCTGATTTTTGAGTTTTTCATTTTCAGGATAGTGGATATTGAGGATGGTTTTTTGCACGTCAAGGAGCTGAAATTCTTTCAAAAATTCCTCAGGTAAGTACTCAGAAAAATAGTTTGGAATCTGACTGCGAAGTTCTCGGATTTTCTTAGCAAACCATCAAGGTTTGATTCCGTTCATCTCGGAATAAACTGGGAAAATCCTTCCAGAATTATAATTTTCCTGCAAGGCTCATGAATCCGAACTTGGAACAACATCAGGATGAGAGAACATGATTTTCCCATATTTGAAAGCTGGTTTTCCAACGATGATATATCGGCTTCCTTCTTGGAGTTTGCTTGCAAGGTAGCCAGAATTGAAAATAGAGATCGTCCCTTGAATCCCAAGTTCATCTTCAAAACTGATATCATAGATTATTTTCCCTCCTCTGCGAAAGACTTTTTTAGTCAGAATTTTTCCTTTGGTTGCGGTGATGCCTTTTTCATTAAAAATCAGCTGATTGAGCGGCTTGATATTCGCTCTATCTTCATAGGTTCTCGGAAAGTAATTGAAAAAATCCCTCATCGTGCTGATGCCGTTTTGAGCGAGGAGTTTGATATAGAGAGGAGTGGTTCTGAGGAGGTTTTTCACGGTTATAGTATTCTTAGTGATTAATAATTTGCTTTTTTCTGTATTTCTTGTTTTAGTTGATTGAGTTCCTTATGAAAAGTATCAAAATATTTTCACTCTATTTGAGGATTACTTGTTTCATAACTGTTCCATTGGTGATTATTTCTAAAGTTCATTAAGGCTTCTTTTGCATAATATTCTGTTTTTTCTCTGATGGCTTCTCTTTCTTTACTATAGTTATCTTCCAAGGGATAAAAGGCGAATCATTCAATCTCTCTCGGATTGGGATCAAATTTTCAACTTATTTTTAAAGCAAAGATGTTGTGAACCTGAGAGTTTGTTTCTATGGTAACTAGGTATTTAAGTTTTTCTATAGAACAACCTTTTCAAATTTCCTCTCTAATTTCTCTTTTTAATGCCTCGTTTGTCTTTTCTCATTTATTTATTCATCATCACAAAAGTCAATACTTCCCATTATTTTTTTCTTTCACTAAAATAGCACACTTTCCTAAAGCACGATGATTTATTAGTGGTATTCATTTAGAAGTCTCTCTCTTTTCTAGAGTGTTTCTTGTTGGCATACGATGATCTCATATTAGTTCTCTAAATCTAGAAGAGATTATGCAAAAATCTGACTCAAAAGCAAGATCAGATTTTTTTTGTTTTTGAAAAACACCCCGTGATAGAGGTGGGTTTTGATAATAATTCTGATTTATTTTGTTTCTTTGCTATAGCGGAGAAAGATTTCTGCTGCATTTTTTGCTTTTTTAATAGCTTTTTTTTGCACCTCTTCTCTCAGAGTGTATTTTGTATCTTTTCCAATGAGTTTTTTATAGGTTAATGGAGTAGCGAGTGTTCTACTAAGATATGCTTCTACTTGAGCTCCTAGATTATCTTTATTGAAGATTACTTTTTTATTTGAAAGTTTCGCAACTGTCCATAAATATCCTGAAGAGAGGGTAAATACAACTTTATCTCCTTCCTGTTTAAATTCAGTATATAAAATCTTTTCTTCAGAACCATAACCGATATTATATTCTACTTTCAGCGTTTTTGTCTTTGGATCTCGAGTAAATTTTTTGGGCAATTCAACTTGAAGCGTATGAAGCTCTGTTTTTGTTAGTTCGTTTTGTTTTTGAATTTCAAGATTTGGCTGCTCTTTATTAAGAATATCGTATGCTTTTTTCCATTTCTCAGGATCTACAGATTTTCTTCCTTTCCCAATATAGGCATCCAGAACCGCTCAAAGTGATCTTGAAAAAGATGAAGGAGTGCTGGTATCTAGGAGGTAGCGTTTATCTTTGTTATGAACATAGCCTTTATTCTCTACTGTTATTGGTGTTTTGTTTTCTATGATCACTTTTCCCTCTTTGTTTCTCTGTATTCTAAGGTCAAATTCCATTGTTCCTACTGCGGTCTTATGGGCAATGGGAAAACTAATGCTTCCATCTTTCAGTTTTTTTACTTCTTTTGTTTCCTTTTGATCATCTTGAAAAGCGAGTGTTTCTATCATTTTTTTTAGCTTAAAAAATAAACCTTTCTAAGTATATTCGGAAAGGTCTTTTTTGTCAAATTTTCTCGCTTATTTCTCAGCTTAAAACAAAGGCAGAATAATGGTCTTCTCCTTTGCTGGATCGCTTGCTTGAAAAAGTAAGGCAGGAACCAGATAGTCTCCCCGATCAAGCAAAATGACTTTTCCTTTCTCCATTGAAAGGGAACTTTTTTCTCCTTTTTTGGTAGTATCAATATTCCCGTGCTGCTCAAGTGCAAGGAGAAGCTCATCTGAAGTTTTGCTAAGTGGATATTGCGAAACCTCATAAGATTGGAGATTGAGATTATAGAAGCTTTCGATACTCTTGGTCTGTGGATTAAAAAGGAGCTCTAGTCCTTCTTGATTTTTATGATCGGCGTTCCAAACCTCTTTTCCATCAAGCATTCTTGGATAAAAGAGCTGAATATCGCTAGAGTAGGGGAGTGGTGTGATGCTTGGATCTCCATAGTTGGCAAGCGATATTCCTCGCTGAGAAAGCTGCTGTTTTACCTCTCTTTTGATACTTGCATCAGAAGGGATTTCAAAGCCTGAAACCTGATTTTCATAGATTTTAGGGAACTTACTCATTCTCAGTAGCGCCTTGTTTATATCCAAGAAGAAGCTTTCATCTCCCTCAGGAGCCTTAAATTCAAGATTCTGAATAGAAGCTTTTTTGAGCTTAGAGCTTTTGAAATCAGGGAATCTCAATCCTTTTGCAAGAAGCGCCATTTCCGCAGAATCTCAAGTCAGATTTTTGAGGATCGGATAGTTCGTTTCTAGCTTTGGAAGTTGCTTTTCTCCGATATGATAGCGGTTTGGAGCCTGAGCAATGATTCTTGGTTGCAACGCAGTTGCCGATCTTTCTACCGCATCAGAGGCATAGTATGCTGTCGCCATAAGCTCATTCGTAGTCGGTTTTTTGAATCCCTCATTTCCAAAGGCAAGCTCGCTCGTATGATTCAGTGTTTTTGGGTTGCTGAGAAGCTCTGGACTTTTATTAAAGCTAAAGAATCCCAAAACAAACAAAATACAGAAAACCCCCAATGCAACACTAAATCCAGAAAAATAAAATCTGAAATTGCGAAGATAAAAAGCTAAATATCTCGGATTTTCAGCCTTTTTCTCGCGGATTCTGGATTGAAGCTGTTTCCTGAGCTGTTTAGAAAAAGCTTTGTCAGGAGTGATTTCTGGCGTTCAGAGCTTTTTGATGAGCTGTTCTACCTGCGATTTTTCGTTTTCCAGCTCTGGATGCTCGTTCAAGAAAGAAGATCGGTTCATGAGAATAGAATAGGGGAGTTAAAGTCAGCTTTTTTTATTTTCTGAAATGTTCTATGAGGCTTTTCATCGTCCTAGAAAAGAGTTGTCTACAGGCTTCCTCGGATTTGCCCAGCAAAGCGGAAATCTCCGTATAGCTCATGTTTTCCCAGATTCTCATAAGGATGATGTCTTTTTTTTCTTTTCCAAGTGTGCTGAGAAAGTCAAGAATGCTTTGAGCTTCACTTTTAAGGTTCAAAAGCTCTAAAATCTGATGATCATCACTCGCAATCAGCCCCTCATCAAGCGAAAGCTCTTGCTGATGATTTGCCCTCACATAATCAACAAACTTATGATGAGCGATACTCAGCATCCAGGCTCAGAAATTCGCTTTTTCATCGGCTTGGAAATGCTCTAAGGACTCAAATCCTGCCAAAAAGGCTTCTGAACAAAGGTCTTGAGTCAGATTTTTGTTTCCATTTGTCTTGAAAAAGAGATAGCGATAGACTTTATTGAGATAGCGTTCATAAAGGGCTTCAAATGCAGAATATTCCCCTTGCTGAAAGGAAAGAATCAACTCGTAATCCGAAAGGTGCATCAATACTAGGATAAAATAAATCTTCTTCACTCTACGAATAGGCGAGGGATTATCAAGACAATTCTGCTCTTTTTTCGGAAAAGGAGGCGTTTTTGTGACAAGAAGGTCGTAAAGATTTTAAATATTCGGAGCATTCGCTCTAAAATTTTCTTTTGCAATCAAAAGTTAAAATGCTATACTGAATTCAGCTTTATTTTATTTTGACAAGTATTCAATGAACTTAAGAGAAGAACTTGAAGCCCGCGGCTTGCTTTACCAGATGACCAACGAGAAATTTTTTGATTTGTATGAAAAGGGCGGAGAAAAGTTCTATTGTGGCTATGATCCGACAGCAGATTCTCTCCATCTCGGGCATTTTTTGACCTTTATGGCGGCGGTAAATTTTATGAAAAGGGGGAATACGTTCGTGATGGTGATCGGAGGTGCGACTGGAATGATCGGAGATCCAAGTGGAAAATCCGAAGCAAGATCTTTTCTGGGACTTGAAGAGCTCAGGCACAATCAAGAAGCGATCACCAAGCAAGTAGGTCAGATTTTGGAAAATTTAAAAAAGCTGACTGGAAAGGATTTTCAGTTTGAAGTCGTGAATAATTACGATTTTTACAAAGATTTTAATGTCTTTGATCGATATCGCACGGTAGGAAAGTACATCACGATCAACACCATGCTCAGCAAAGAATCCGTGAAAAAGAGAATGGAGAATCCTGATTCTGGGATTACGTATACCGAGTTTAGCTATATGCTTTTGCAGGGAAATGATTTTGTACATCTGTATGAAAACAATGGCGTAAAACTCCAGATTGGTGGCTCTGACCAGCGAGGGAATATGGTAACAGGAACCGAGATGCTCCGCAAGAAGACTGAGGGAGAAGCAGAAAGTTTTGTGATGACGATTCCATTGATGATGGATTCGAGTGGGAAAAAGTTTGGGAAATCTGAAGGAAATGCGATTTGGCTTGATCAGACTAAGAATAGTCCTTATTTCGTTTATCAATATTTTATCAATACGGCAGATGCCGATGTGGAAAAGTATTTGAGAGCGTTTACCTTGCTAGAGATTACAGAGATTGAGGCAATTATCGCTCAGCATCAACAGCAACCTGAACTCAGATATGGACAGAAACAGCTCGCAAAGTATGTGATTGAGGTGCTTTTTTGAAAGGAGGCGGCGAAACAGGCGGAGAAGATCTCAGAGTTCCTTTTTGGAGCTGGGGAAAAATTAACGCTACTCAAGGAAATGTCTGCTGAGGAGATTAAAGCCCTCGCTCACGAAACCTGAGGAGCTCAACTTGAAAGTGATGAAGTCAGGATTTTGGAGCTTTTGGTACAAGTAGGACTTGCGGAGTCTAATGGAGAAGCAAAAAAGCTGATCGCTCAAGGGGCAATCGCTGTCAACGAGCAAAAAGTAAATGATATTGCACAAATTTTTTCAAAAGCCGATACGGTTAATAAGGTTTTGCTCGTAAAAAGAGGGAAGAAGTTCGCGATTGGTCAGTTTTAGTTTTTAATCATAAAAAGATGGGAAAAAATCTCTGGATAATGCTTGCCATTGTAGGAGGAGTGGTTGTGGTGGCTTGAGTAGCGATTTGAGGCTATTATCTTTATCAGTCCAAAGTCAAAGAGATAGTAGAAGAACCTCCTGTTAGCTATAAGCCCGTAATTTACCTCTATCCTGAACAAACGCAGACCGTGAAAGTTCAGCTCGACTATCAGGGGGAGCTTATAGCGGATTATCCTACTTATGATGAGCAGTTGAAAGGACGAGAAGTGATCGCTTCACCTGAGGGAACGTTGATCAACAAAGCTGATGGCAAGGAGTATAGTTATCTTTTCCGAGAAGGGAAGCCTCGAGAAACTCCAAACTATGATCTCTCTCAAGGGTTTCTCGTAAAGTGAAGCGAAACGAGAGTATTCTTGCAAGAAAAACTTGCTGAAATCTGACTCACTCCAAAGGAATATAATGAATTCATCGTCTATCGATACCCAAAGATGAAAGATAATCCTTACAATTTGATCCATTTTGCTCAAGAGGAATATACTAAGACTGCTCCTTTAACGATCACACCAAAAGAAGATTCTCTCCTCAGAGTATTTATGGTCTATAAAGCTTTACAAGAGCCGATTGAAGTGAAAGCTCAGACTTTTAGTCCTTTTGAAAGAAAGGGATTTACTGTTGTAGAACGAGGGGGAACGGAACTCCTTGCATCGTAATACTTCTTTTTACTCGCTGAATAATGATGAAAATCTTACTTACCACCTACCCAAATGAGGGAAGAGAACTTAGACAACTCCTCACAGCATTACTGAAAAAAAAGCTGATTGCCTGTGCGAATGTCATGAATTATGCTAAGTCCTACTATCTCCGAGAAGGGAAAATCAAAAAAGATGAAGAAAAGCTGATTCTCATGAAATTTCCTGAAGAAAAAGCATCAGAATTATTTTCTTTTATCAAAAAGCTTCATCCTTACGAGATCCCAGAGTTGATCGTTTTGAATCCTGAATCTATAGATGAGAACTATCTAAAATGGTTTCAGGAAGCGCTAAAGTAATCTTCCTCAGGCTTCTTTTCAAAATATTGAATAAAAAATGAAATATTACGATATTGTAGCTCAAAATCTGAAACATAATCTCTGTCCTTTTTGTGCAATGCCACAAGAATTTATTTTGGAAAAATCAGATTTTTTCTTTATTGCTCTTGCTCGTGCTCCTTATACGAAAAATCATCTTCTGATAATTCCCAACAGGCATGTGGTTCTTTTCAATGATCTTTCACGAGAGGAGATTCAGAATTTAATGCTTTTATTAAATAAATGGACTGAAAAACTACATACGAAGCATTCTGATATCAATTTACTTTTGAGAGATTGATTTGTGGGAGGAACCGTAGGTAAAACTGTTGATCATATGCATTTCCATTTGATTCCTGATCTTCAAATTGGTCATGAAGAAAAAAGCTGAACTGAACGCGAATATCTCTCTGAAAAGGAGTATTATTCTATGCTTCAAACTCTAAAAAAGTCTTTTAAGGTGCTTTAATTTTTAGGAGAATATTTTGTTTGAAGATCATGCACCATTTTTAATTTTTTTCTGTTTTTTTGTAAATTTTTTCTAGCAGGACTTGCAATTTGCTCGCTTTTCAGTAAAAGAAAGTGATTTTATATTCTTATCCAAACATAACTATGACACAAGAACTCTTGCAAGTAAGTGACATTAAGTTCAAATTCGTGAATGTTTCTGAGGTAATGGAAGCTGATCTCAAAAAAGCTGTTGATCATCAGATTGCCAATAAAGGGCAGACGATCCTTAGAAAAATTTACTCAAAAAATATTGATGCAAAAGTAATCATTGATTATACCATTACAAAGAATAAAAGTGGACTTTATGAGGCAGATTTCGTTTTCCTTTACAATGGAGAAAAATTTGTCGTAGAAAATCATAAGGGCTTTAAAATTGCAACGGATTTGGTGGCGCATGCTTTTGACAAGCGAAAGAGAAAAGTACTTGGTTTCTGGGGTTTCTTGAGTAAATAGTGCTTAAATCTTGCGGACGAATCGTGAGCTTCGTTCTGCTTTTTTTTATTTTTATTGCGAATAGACGCTATGGCAAACAAAAATTTTCTTACCAGAGAAGGATATGAAAAACTGATTGCGGAACTTCAGGAACTTAAACAGGACAAATTACCTGCAGTTTTGGAGAGATTAGCAGAAGCGAAAGCGATGGGAGATCTTTCAGAAAACTTTGAATATAAGTCTGCTATGGAGGACAAAGATTTTATCAATTCAAGAATTGTAGAGATTCAAAATCTGATTGCAGATGTAGAGATTATTGATAAGGAAAAAGAATCTAAAAAAGCTGATAAAGTCGTAGATTTTGGTTCAACCGTGACTTTGAAGATTGAAGATGATGAAAAGGAATATCAAGTAAGAATTGTTGGAACGGGTGAAGTTGGACTAGATGATGGATTGATGATTTCTTTTGATTCTCCAATTGGACAAGCAATTAGAGGAAAAAAAGTGGGAGAAATTGTTAAAATGAGGCATGATAGCGGAAGAAAAAATGTAAAAATTATTGCAGTAAAGTAAGTTGGTATTAATTTTCGTAGTAATCAAATATTAGATTCTTTCCAATAGTTCAAAATGATCTGCTATCGCTCCGTTTAGAATGGCAAGCGATATACCTTCGAACAACAAGACAAATGAGGCTTTTCGTTCTCTTTCATCTCCTAGATTTCTTTTATGTACAATCCCTACGATTTTTATTTCAAAAAAGCAAAAAAAGAAGGTTATAAAGCCAGAAGTGCCTTCAAACTGGAAGAGATTCAGGAGAAGTTTTTTTTGATTAAGAAATCTACGAAAAAAGTGCTAGATATCGGTTGTGCACCCTGAAGTTGGCTTCAATATACGATTGGTCAGCTCAAAAAGTTTAAAGTCAGCGATTATCAAGTGATCGGTTTTGATCTCAAGCCTGTAGAGTTGCATTTGCCAGGTTTGCATACCTATATTCAAGATATTACGGAGAAAGATCAGGTAAGAGCGCTCCTTCAGAGCCGTCAGATTTCAAAGTTTGACTTTATTCAGTCTGATATGGCTCCAAATACGATTGGTTTGAAAGATATTGATGCGATGAGGGCAATCGATTTGCTGGAACAGACCTATTGGATCTATGATGAATTGCTTGATGAACAAGGCTCGTTCGTGATCAAGGTCTTTATGGGACCTGGATTTGAAGAGTTTGTCGCGAAGATGAAAAAAAGATTTTGAGGGAAGAATATCAAGGTTTTTAAGCCAATCAGCTGTAGAAGTCAGAGTAAAGAAACCTATATTATCAAAATCCCACCCTCACAAAAATAATAAAAAACAAAAAACAGAATCCTTCAAGGGGATCTGCTTTCTGTTCGCAGAACGAGGTGCTTCCACCAAAGTTCTACTTACAAGGTTCTACTACACGATGAATATTATATATGTTTTGTCTAATTTGTCAAAAAAATAAAAACTTTTTTCAAATAAGACAACTTTATATTCCTAAAGGCAGGTGTGATAATGGATGCAGTAAAAAAACAACTCCGAGAAAAACTTCAAGATGACATTAGTGAGCTCAATGAGGGACTTCAGCTTCTTTTGGAAAGGGGGGCTCAGAAAGGAACTATTGAGGAGGAAGATGTGATTTCCGAAATTGATGATATGGACGGAAATATCAAACTTCTTGAAAAATTCTACTCGCTCACTGAGAAACTCTGAATTAAAATTTTGACAATTGAAGAGGTCTTGGAAAAGGAGCAGGAAAACAGCAAAAAGGAAACCAAGCTTGGAAAGGTAAGTCTTTATGGAAAATCTGATCCTCTTATTGATGGGCAGCATAAGGATTTTATCAAGCTTTACTTTAACGATATTTCAAAAATTCCGCTTCTTACCTATGATGAGGAAAGAGAAATCGCTAGAAAAATCAAAAAAGGTGATGAAGAAGCCAAAAAAAAGCTGATTGAATCCAATCTCAGACTTGTGATTTCTATTGCCAAGAGATTCTTCGGTTCTCGTCTGACTTTTTCTGATTTGATCCAAGAGGGGAATATCGGACTCATCAAAGCGATAGAAAAATTTGATCCTGACAAAGAGTTCAAGTTTTCTACTTATGCGACCTGGTGGATCAAGCAATCTATCACCAAGGCGATCGCCGATATGAGTAAGCATGTGAGGATTCCTGTGCATTTGATCGATGAAATGAACTCGTATAATAAGGCTTATCAGCTCTTATTCCAAAAGCTTGGTCGTGAGCCAACCAGTAAAGAAATCTGACAAAAACTTGGGTTTCCGATTAAAAAAATCAAGAAACTTGAAGAGGTGATTTTTGGGAATGTTTCGCTTGATAGAGAAGTGGGAGATGAGGGAAGAGATACGCTTGCTGATCTCCTAGAAGATGGAAATACGCTTAGACCTGACCAAATTGCGGAGAGATCTGCTCTGAGAAACAATCTTGATATGATCCTCGGAATGCTTGATGATAGAGAGGCGAAAATCGTGAAGATGAGGTATGGAATTGACGGTCCGAAGTTTACGCTTGAGCAGGTAGGGGAGGAGTTTGATGTTACGAGAGAAAGAGTAAGGCAGATTGAGCAAAAAGTGATCCAAAAACTCAAAGAGCATCAAGGACTCCAAAAAATGCTGGGTATTGAGGATGATATTGAGAAAATGAATAGCGAATGAGGCAAGAAAAAGAGAGGTCGTAAGCCAGCTTCAAAAGAGGAAAAAGAGTATGATGAGGATGATGACTATTACGGAAATTATGATGATGAAGATGACAGCGATTTTGACTTAGATGTGAACTTTGAAGGCGATGATGAATAGAAAAGAAAAAGTCTGACTTTGTTAGGCTTTTTTTTATTTTTCCTTGTTTTTCAATTGAGAAAAAACTATACTCCATTCTGATTTCATATTTTCCCTTTCTCTATGAAAAAAACGAGCTATCTTGATTTTATCCATGAGCTGCTTGCAGATGAGGAGCAGTTTTCTGCATTCAAAATGAGCTACCAGCAGAGAATTGCTAAAAGCATCAAAATCCTTACCTCAAGAATGAAAAAATCAGATTTTTTGTCTTTTTGTGAACAAGAAGGGCGAACGCTTACTCCACCTCAGTTTTCAACTCACTGAAAAAGTTATGATGATGTGCTCTTTGTAGAAAAAAGAGGGAAAGAAAGCTTGGGAAGTCATTTCCTTCATCAGGCAGGTTTTTTTTATGTGCAGGAGATGGCGGCGGGGCTTTCAGCTCAAGTGTTATCGCCTGAAAAGGGTGATCTTGTGCTCGACCTCTGTGCTGCTCCTTGAGGCAAAACGATCCAGCTCGCAGATCAGCTTTTAGAGCTTTGATCGGGATTTGTTCTTGCAAATGAGCCGAGTAATCCGAGAAGAAAAGCTCTAATTTTCAATCTTAATCGCTGTGGTATGCTCAATACAGCGGTTTCTGCCTATGACGGCACCCAAATCGGCGATCTTGCGCCTGAATCTTTTGATAAAGTGCTGGTTGATGCTCCTTGCTCTGGGGAAGGAATGCAGTATAAGCACGATAAGACCGTTCATTTTCGAGATCAAAAATCCGCAGAGAAACTCGCGAAACTCCAAACCGATCTTCTTCTCTCGGGACTTAAAGCACTAAAAGTCTGATGAACCCTCGTTTATTCTACATGTACCCTCAATCCTCTTGAAAATGAAGGCGTGCTTTTCTCAATTTTGAAGAACCATGGAGAAAAGGTGGTTTTAGAGCCGGTATTGATTGATCAGAAATCAGCTGGATTTCAGTCTTTTAAAACTCAGGAGCTCTTTTCGGCTTCTGATGCTGAGAAAGTTGCGAGATTCTGGCCTCATCTTCAGCAAACAGGAGGTTTTTTTATCGCGAAACTCCGTAAAATTGCGCCTTTCCCTCCTGAATCGCTCCGCCAAGATAGCAGAACGCTCCAAAAATCTGGATTCAACGAAAGTGATGCTCTCCAAAATCAGGTTTGGAACTTTCTTTCAGAGCGTTGGGATATTGCTCCACAAGCAGCTTTTTCTTTTTTTGCTTCACAGCAGGCGGTGTATTGCACAACTCCAGAGAAAACCAAGCTTCCAAGCTGAATTTTCAAAGAAAAAATCTGAATTCCAATCTTGAAAATTGGCTTCAAGGGAGAACGAATTCCTCAGCAAGGTTTGGCTACGGTTTTGGGTTCTTTTACTCAGAAAAACAGCATTGAACTCACAAAGGAGCAAGCACAAGCACTTTCTGATGGAAAAACTCTTTCAGGAGCATATGGAGCAGAAGGGGACTTTCTTATTGGAAAATGGCAAGGGAAAGGCTGCTTTCTGATGAAGCAAGGCAAATGAATTTTGAAAGGGAAAAGTTAATTTTATTTATTTTACTATTTAACAATGCTGAGATCTAAGATCAGAACTATTTATGACCGACCAAAGCCGGGGATTGCTTTCAAAGATATTACTCCACTTTTGCAGGATTCAGAGGCTCTTCAGGAGATTGCTCAATTATTTTTTGAGCGTTATCAGGGGGAAAAACTGACTGCGATTGTAGGAATCGAGTCCAGAGGCTTTATTTTTGGTGCGATGCTCGCTCAAATGTTGGGAGTAGGCTTTATTCCTATTAGAAAAGCAGGAAAACTTCCTGCAGAAACGGAAAAAATTGATTATGCTTTGGAATACGGAAGTGCAACGATAGAAATTCACAAAGATGCACTGAAAGCAGGAGATTGCATCGTTTTGATTGATGATTTGATCGCAACAGGAGGAAGTGTTTTAGCGGCTTGTGAGCTCATAAAAAGGTTAGGAGCTGAGGTTTTTGAAGTGGCGAGCGTGATTGATTTGAAATTCCTCTGAGGGAGTGAAAAAATAAAAAAAGCTGGATATGCCGTTTTTGCTGCTTTGGACTATGAATAACCTCTCATTTTCGCTTCTGGAATCGAGCAAGAAAATTCCTTGCAAAGCTAAAACTTTCTCCTATACTTATTCTGTTTTATTTACTTATTTTACTGCTCATGTTTGAACTTCCACAGCTTCCTTTTGAAAAAAATGCACTTTTGCCCATCATCAACGAAGAAACCCTAGAATATCACTATGGGAAACATCACAAAGCCTATGTAGACAAGCTCAATACTTTGGTTCTAGGAACGGCTTTTGAAGGAAGAAGTCTTGAAGAAATTATTTTGATTGCTGAGCCAGGACCAATTTTTAACAATGCAGCTCAAATCTGGAATCATACGTTTTATTGGAATTGTTTGCGTGCTCCGAGAGAAAATAATCAAGCTACTGGAGCAGTATTGGAGGCGATTCTCCAAACTTTTAGCTCTTTTGAAAATTTTCTTGAGCAGCTAAGTAATGCTGCAGTGAATAATTTTGGGTCAGGGCGAACTTGGCTTGTAAAAAATGCAGAGGGAAAACTAGAAATTCTGAATACTTCTAACGCTGGGACTCCGCTCACTCAAGGACTTATTCCGCTCTTGACGATTGATGTTTGGGAGCATGCCTACTATATTCAGCATAGAAATGCGAGACCTGCTTATGTACAAAGTTTATTCTCTCTTATTAA
>JBHAST010000013.1:0-2999 GCA_041831495.1 bacterium
AGGATTTTGCAGGAGAGAGAAAATCCTTCTTATCTGCCATGATGTTTGCTTGATGAAAACATTTCCTGTGAAACTCGTTTGGAAAAAGTGCTTGAGGACTCAGATTTAATTGTCATTGCCCTTCCTTCAAAAGCCCTTCCTTCTTGTCTAAAACAGCTTCATTCGCTTTATCAAGGGCAGCCACTTGTTCTTGCCTCAAAAGGGCGAAATGCATCAGATTTTTCTCCTTTATCTACATTGATTACAAAAACCCTGGGAGATGTTCCTTTAGCGGTGCTTTCTGGAGCTTCCCATGCAGAAGAGGTCGTAAAAGGGATTCCAACAGGAGTGGTTATTGCAAGCTCCGAACTGGCTTTAGCAGAGCAGATCAGAGGCTTTTTTCAAAATAAGGTGTTTAAATGTTGTCTGAGCTCTGATATGATTTGAGTCCAGCTTATGGGAGCATTTAAAAATCTGGTTGCACTTGCGTGTGGAATGAGTGATGGACTGGGCTATGGCGTGAATACCAAGGCATTAATTTTCACCAAAGGACTCCAAGAAACCGCAGAAATTTGACTTCTGCTTGGCGCGCAAAGAGAAACGATGCTAAGTTGTGCAGGAGTTGCTGATATGTATGTAACCTGTTCGAGTGCTTTGAGTAGAAACTGGAACGCAGGGCGTTTGCTTGCGGAGGGGCATAGCAAACAGGAAATTACCTGAGGATTGATGAAGATGATTGCAGAGGGACTGTATATGACAGATGCTGTAGAATTTTTTCTCTCTTCTCACGAGCTTTCTCTTCCTTTGCTAAAAATGATTGTTGAGGTGGTAAATCAACAAGTCCCTTGTGCTTCAGCCTTTGAAAAGTTTTTGCATCAGTGCTAGATTTTTTTGATTTCTTTTCTTGGGGAAAATTACCTCGCTCTAATGGTGTAGCTTAGCCAATCTTGAAAACCTTTGTAGAAATCGTTTCGATTTTTGAATTTCTGATAATTTGAATTTTTGAGGACAGCTTGCATATCGGAGTAGAAGGTATTGGAGAGATTTTTCCAGTGGCTATCGTTTCTTAGTCTTGGATGATCTCTTTCAAGAGCAACAATAACATCATTCCAAATATCTGCGACTGCTCTGATTTTTCTGAGTTCTTTTTCGGTAAAATTACCATAGTATCGCTGAGAATTTCCATAGTATCCTACCGAAATTTCTTTGCTTCCATAGAGAGAACTCTGATACTCATCAATAACTTTTACCCTAAATTCCCCAGTTTTTTTGAACCTCAGTACATCGGAAAAAGTTTTCTCTCCGTGATCATAGGATGAAAAAGAAAAAGAAGATGCAGAAAGCTCATAATCGCTACTATACGCAGAGTTTCGGTAGCCGTTTCTATATTCTTGGACTTCAAACCTTACTCTGGAATTATAGTTTTCTACCGTATTTCCATAGCGGTCTAGAGCACTTACCCTAATATCAATCCATTCATGGCTTTCAGGATTGCTTGGATAAAAAGAGCGAATATTAAGGCGATCTACTGAAGAATATCGGTAGTTCCCTCCATTATTTACATAAAAATTCTGATATGCAGAGTTGGTGCTATTCTGGAGTCTTGCAACTACTCTAAATTCTCCTTGCTCAAAAAATCTTACTAAGGTATTGAATTTTACGATACCTCCATCTGCCGAAGAGAAGAGATAACTGGTTCTTGAAAGTTCATAGGAAGAATTGTTTGCAGATACTCGGTTTCCATTTCTACGCTCTTCCACAGAAAAGTACGCCCATCCATGGTAGGAAAAGGAGTTTCCTTCTTTTTTTACTCTTAGGCTCATATCTACCCATTCGTTTTCCTCTGGGCTGGTATCGCTTACAGAGGTCCACTCTGCATAATAGTCGTTATTATTCTGAGAGCTAACGGTAATTTCTTTGGTGCTTGAACCTCCTCACTCTAACGCTACATGAAGTCTGAATTTCCCTTCATTGTTAAACTTTACAAGGTCATTGAAGGTCTTTTCTCCTTGTTCATAAGGTGAAAAATTATAACTTGTCATACTAAGCTGGTATCAATAGGCTGGGCTGCTTGTTCGTTGTCCGTTCTTGTATTCTTCTACACGAAATTTGAGCGTGCTATGCTGGATCGGGCTTGTATAAGGGGTCTTTATGCGGACACTCACATCTACTCGTTCATTTACTCTCGGAGAAGCGGGGTTGATCGCTGTGATTTCTGGCTGATAATCGGTGCTGATTCAGGGAAGAATACTGAAAGGACTAAAACTTCCGTTGCTAAAATCATAGTTTGCAACCAATTCATATCGATAGTTGAGGAGCTCTGCTCTTAGTTTGATTTCTCCATTATTCCCCTCATATTTGAACGCTCCTTGGCATCTAGGAAGCAGCAAACTCTCTTGATTGGGAAGCGTGAGGCGACAGCTGAGGTTTCAAGAGCTTGAGAGCTGATTATTGCTTACAACGGCTTTGTATCGCCCTGTTTCTAGCTTGTGAATATCAAAACAAAAAGACTGATTCTCAGGAAAATAGACAGTCTGACAATCAGCGGAAGTGATCGTTCCTAGGGCAAAGAATCCCCCTATTAAAAGTCCTAGGAGCATACGAGTCTTTTTCATTTTTCATAGCTAGAAAATAAAAATTGCTTGACATTAGCATACACATTTATATATCAAAGGCAAGTTTTTTTCCAAAGTTTTTTCTTATTTTCGGAAAATCTCCCCTCAAGCGTCTATCGCCCAATTTTATTCAGATTTTTACTCTATGAAGTATCTCAAAATGACTGTTTTTATCCTTGCTTGCGTTCTCCTTACGCTTCTGCTTTTTTATAGATTTTATTTCCTTCGTTCTCCGGAGCGTGCAGTACCAAACGATGATACGCTTTTCGTGAGCCCTGCAAATGGAAAAATTATCGCAATTATCAATCAAGATGAGCTCAAGGCTGGAGAAACTCAGCTTTACAAGGAAAATAAAGAAGTCATTGATGACCGAACGGCAGGTTTTGGAAGCGGAGCTACGCTGAT
>JBHAST010000014.1:0-2978 GCA_041831495.1 bacterium
AAAGAATCAAAAGAAGATATTATAACATATTCAAGTGTCGAGCTATATAAAAAAATTAAATGTGATTTAATCGCTGCTAGTTATCCGTGAGCACAATGAGATAGATGTATTTTAACATGAAATGGTAGAACAGTTTTAAGGGATTATATTGATATTATCGCTTACAATATGGATGAAGAAAACAATAACGTCACCGTATTTTTAGAGGAATGTAAGGACAAAATATCAAAATCACCAAGCGATGTTCAAAAATTACATACGATTATAGATTCTACTGAAAAACGTCAGTGACTCAGAGATCTCATCGAAAAAACAAAAAACATAACAGAAATAAATGACATAAAAATTTCGGTATGAGCACAAATATCTCCAGAGATACCAACATTAGATGTAGATTATATTTTCATGTTCAGTATTTGAAGTGATAGTTGACACACAATAATTGATTATGTTGTCGCTCTTGTAGATGCAGATTTAATAAATTTATTTTCACCCTTAATGGATACTAGCAGAAGACTAAAATGAAAATTAATACTTGATCAAATATATACAATTAATGATTAATTAAAAAAAACTTCCAATCACGGAAGTCTTTTTTTTATCTTTATAGCGAAACTACTCTAAATCTTCATCTTCAAACAAATGCTGAAGGACTCTCTTGTTTTCTACTTTCTTTGGAGCTTCTTCATCCACAATATTCAGAATTTTTGTCTTTTGTGAATTTTTATTTGCGCCTTTCCAAACCTCAATAAAGCTGATCACCAAACCAATCAAAAGCAAAACGAGCATTACTTTTCCTCCTCGTGCAAGCGAAATTCTCTGCGTAGTCGCACTAAGCATTCCAAGCGTATCGGTAATTCCCATAAACGCACTCGCAATCACCCAGAGGAAAGCGAAATTGAGCATTGGTTCGCTTTCTCTAAATCCAAGGAAATTTACCACGAAACTCTTGAAACGAATATTCATATTCCAACCGAGCAAGAAAATCATACTAGAAAAGATGATAATCATTGACTTGAAATAGGTTTTCCCAAGCAGCCAAAGGGTTTGACCTCCGGTTTCCTCAGAAATTGATCCGATCTTTACCAAAGGGAAAACGAGCAAAACAAAAGCAAAAACGAGCAAAAAGAGCGTAAAAATTTTCTGATTTTTGGTATAATTGGTGAATTTGTGGAAATGTCTTTGAAATTGCTTTTGGAAAGCCTGCATTTTCTTGGTTGCCATATTACGAGGGGAAAGAAATAAAAAAGTCTGATAGCTCTGATATAGTGATTTTTTGCTGCGGGTCAAGTCTTATTTCGCGAGCAAGCTTTTTTGTGCTTGAGCAAAACGAGCAAGGATTTTTTCCTGTTCATCACTTGTCAAAAAGAGCTTCCAAGCGAGTGCATCAACAATAATCAAGTCCTGCTCTGGAAGGAATCAGTCTTTTAGTTTTTTTATAAGTTCTTGACTTGTCTCTTGCCCCTCTTCAATCAAAGGGAAGGCTGAATCCACATCGCCAATCAGCACAAATTCTTCAGGTTCAATCGCACCAGAACAAAGTTTCAACCAAGCCTTGAGCAAGAAAGCATAACGATGAGCGATCAAAACCGTTTTCCCTGCTTGATTCGCCTCTGAAAGTGCAGTTGCAAGCTCGGTAAGTTCAGTCTTTTCTTCTAGTTCTAAAAGATCAAGCACAAGTTCAAAGTATTTTATCATCAGATTAAAAATCAAAAGTTAAAAAGTCTGAAATCAGATGCGTTTTCTCCTCCTCACTCCAATTAAATCCTTCCAAAAGCCTTTCTCCATAGGAAGCAATCAGAAGTTGCTGAGCCTGCTTACGCGTAAGCCCTTTAGATTGGAGATAGAAAAGCTTTGCCTCATCTAAACGGTAGATTTTCGCGCCGTGAGAAGCCTGAATATTCTTGGCATGAATATCAAGAATCGGCAAACTCGCGAGCTGAACCTGTGGAGAAAGCACAACCGTTTCCTCAAGCAAAGAAGCCCCAGAATTCTGGATTTTTGGCTTCATCGCAATCGTAGCATTCAGTGTTGTTTTCGCATTAGTGAAAACCAGAGCCACGAGATGAAGCTTAATCTGGCAATCATCATGCTTAAGATTGAGCAAAACATTGACTGAAAGCTCCTGCTCATCACGAATCGGACAGAGTAAGATCATCTCCAGTTCAGAACCAGATTTTTTTGTTTCTACCTGAAATTCTAGCGAGCTTCCACGCACGATCGCTGCATATTTTAGCGGTTTTTCATTGTGAAGAAAAAGCTGTTTTTGTCCTTGGCAGGCTTCAAAAAGTTCAAAAACAGACTGTTGGTCTAGCGTTTTGGGAGAAAGATCATTAAGTAAAGGCATTAGAATTGGTCTCCTGTCGCAGTAAATCCATAGTTCTCCTCCCCTTCATACATTTCAGCGACCCCTTCCCCAGAAAGCAGATTATCAAAGTCTTCTTGTAAAGGATCAAGGGGAATTTCTTCGTTGTTGGTTGGCATTACGGTTTCCCTAGGAAGTTCCGCAGTTCAAGGCATCGGATTTTGGAGCATCTGATCAATCTTCTTCATATAAAAAAGGGTTGCTCCTGCTGCGATAACGGCAAGCACAGCGATCAGAATAAGGATGAGTTGTCTTTTGGTAAGCATCAAGTAAAAATGAGAAATAAATCTGATTTCAGTGTAGTTATCAGCAGAAAGAAAGCAAGAGGGAAAGAGTTCTATGATTTCCAAACAGCTTCTAATGCTTCAAAATCAACATTTTTCCACTCTTCTTTCCAAATTTCAAGATATTTTACATCATTTGAATTAGGCTTCACATCGCACGGATCTACTTTTATAAGCGATGGCATATTAATAGAATCCCCCATAATTAATCACTCTCAAACACTGAGCAAAGGAAGAATATCTATCATATTACCCAAGGTATCAGGCAACAGTCTCTTTATATAATTTTGATCATCAGGATTTGTTAATCTCATCGCAATAAAATTATT
>JBHAST010000015.1:0-3085 GCA_041831495.1 bacterium
AATCGCATTCGCCCAGCCAGCCGTAGGAATAGAGGCAATAAGCCGATTTGTCCCGTTTCCTGCAACAAAATCCTTGTATTTTTTGAAGGCTAGAGCTCTTGCTTTGACTTCTTTTTCAAGTAAGCGAGGATCTGCTTTTTCAAGCACTTTCGGGTCTTCCATATAGAGAGAAAGCACCGCACAGTTTTTCTGCACTTCCTCGGTATAGCCATCAGCAAGCCACTGCGGATAAGTACCGAAAGCTTCTTCTGGAGCCTTTGCATATTTCAAGGCTTCTAAATGCTCACTTTGCCATCTATAAAAAATCTCTCTTGCCCCAGCTTCATAAGCAGCTTCTGCGAGAAGAAGCACGAAGTCATGAGCTTCAATGGGAGCGTTGAGGATCAGATTTTGACCTTTTTGGAGATTGAGTCCAAAGGTAATCAAAAGTTTCGCATAGGCTTTCTTTTTTTCTTCAAACGTTTTCATCATAAGCGGGAAAATAAGCGACTAAAAATTAATATTCCACAGCAATAGCATAGTTATAAAGGAGCTTGGTTGCACCGATTGATCGTGATTTGAGAATATAAGGGTAGGGAATCTTGATAGTTCCTTTCATCAGATATTGTTCAGTTTCCCTTTTGGTATTAGAATCATAGACATAGAAGACCTGTTCTTTATCATTAAATCCCCAAAGCGTAATATAATGCCAATAATGAAGTGATTTTCTCCAAGAAAACCCTCCTTTTTTTGTCATACCATTTCCTATCAAAAGGATCAAGGGTCATGTTCTAAGGTGTTGTTTAAGAAATACAAGCCTTTCCTCATCAGACATACGTTTTGCCTTGATACTTTGATATTTGATGCCATTTTTTCTCAATACTTTCATAATCCCCCATGGCGTCATCAAATAGGTCAATCTTGATCGCCGATCACAGGAATAAGAGATAATTGGTTTTTGTTTTCATGTTTTTCATTCAATAACCGCTTTGAGTGAATGGTGTGCACAAGTTCAAAATTTTTCCTTTCTGTGAATAAACCCCTCAGGTGGCGTTTGTAAAATAAGAAAAAAATCCTGATCAGAAAGGTTATTCTGAATATTTGCAGAAGGTCCACTAGAAAGAAGGGTAAAAAGTGAGTCTTGAATTGCCATAATTGATATTTTATGAGGTAGAATTGATATTTATTTTCTTCAGAAGTCTGCTGGAATTTCTCATCGTTCTTCGGTTTGTCGCTTGAGAATTGGAGTAGTAAAGCTCTTATTGGCAAGCCACTCCTCTGCTCTCTTGATCAGATTAAAAAGCTGAACATTCTCGGCAGTAGGAGCGAAGTTCGTCTTGCATTTCCCATTTTTGACTCGATTGATTGCGATTTTGGAGTCGGAATAGAGGGCATAGTCAGCTTTTTTTTCTTTTTGAAGCCAAGAAAGTCCATGCACAATCGCGAGAAATTCTCCGATATTATTGGTTCATTGCGGCTGAGTAACTCTGAAGATCACCTGCTCAGAAACGAGGTCGATCCCCTGATATTCCATAATCCCTGTCGCCGAAGAGCAGGCCGCATCGACCGCAATACTCGTTTTCACGAAAGGAAGCGATTTTTCATTCCATTTTTTCTCAGCTTGATAATACGGTTCTCGCCCTGCTTGAAACGCTTGCTCTGCCGCTTGTAAACTCGGAAAGGATTTATATTTTGCACCCTTAAAACCCGAAACGAGCGGTTGCACCTCGGATCGCTGAGTGAAAATTCAAGTTTTTACGCCGTTTCGCACGACATATCGCTTCGGTTCCGCCATGAACAAAAAAAGATAAAAGCCTGAAGAAAAGATAGCATTTTAGCTTTTGAAAGCAAGCGTTTTTCGGTTATTGAGAGGATTACGCGTTCTTTGCCAAGCAGCGATCAAGAAGGCTCAGTATCTGCTCTTTCCCGAGTTTTTTAACAGTTGAGGAAAGCGTAATTTCAGGCAGAAGTCCAAGCTGTTTTTGAAGGGCTTGTTTGAGGAGTTTCAGGTTTTGATGAAGTGTTTTTTGAGTTGCTTTGTCGGTCTTGGTAATAATGAGCGAAAAGGTCAGCTTTTCTTCTTTGAGCGCTGCTATAAATTCAAGATCAATTTTCTGAGGAGGAATGCTTCCATCAATCAAGAGCAAAATAAACGGCTTCCTCTCCGTAAAATAACGATAACTCTCATCAATCCATTTTCTCCTATTCTCTAAACTCGCTTTCGCATAGCCATATCCTGGCAGATCTACAAAATATCGGCTTTCATTCACCAAAAAATAGTTGATAAGCTGGGTTTTTCATGGTTTATCAGAGGCTTTTGCGATCGTTTTGCCCATAAGGAAGTTGATCAGCGAGGATTTCCCGACATTTGATCTCCCAATTACTGCCACTTCAGGAAAATCTGGAGCTGGACATTCTGAAAGTTTAGAAGCGGATTTAACAAAGCTAAGCGATTGAATCAGCATAAGGAATGATTGAGAATAAAAATTAAACTTCTTTATAGACCTGCCCTCTTGGACCAGCATCAAAGAAAGAAATAATCAGCTTTTGATCAAGTATCTCATAAAGGAATCTCCACTTTCCAATCCTGAGCCTATAACAATGAGGTAAACCAACAAGGACTTTGATATCCAAGGTATTCTGATAGGGATCAAGCGCCAGTTGAGTCAAAGCCTGCTTAAACTGAGTAATAATTGGCTGCCCTTGATGTTTCAATAGGAATTTTTGGACCTTCTTTTCTAGATAAATCTGATACATCTCCCTATTGCAAAGCATCTAAAAAAGCGAAGGCTTCTACTGCCTCCTCTCCATGTGAGCTTGCCTGATAAGCCTTTATTTCCTGAGGAGTTGCTTTTTCAGCAGGGAAACTCAGTTTAAGAAGGGCATTATATTCATCAATACTGAGAAAAACGCCAACTGGCTTATTCTGAGAAAGAATAATTTTTTTCCCAGTGGTATTGACCTGTTTTACGATACTTGCCGTCTTATCTCTGAGATCTGAAATAGAAGCAAAACTACTAGCTGTAAGCATTTCTTTTTTTTAGCAGATAAAATCTCAGTAATTTTATAGGTATTTCTACCGAGATTTCAAGAAAAAAGAAAAAGC
>JBHAST010000016.1:0-5739 GCA_041831495.1 bacterium
TCAAGGAAGAGCACTTCAGGCGTGATGAAAACCAAAGAGGAATTTACCAAAGACGGTTCTTACCTTGATCCGATGACCGATATTTTTGCGGTTTTTCAGAATGTTGATAGGAATGCTACGCTCAAGATCGCTTTTGAATATACTTTCAAGCTTGAGGAAGATGATTTAACCAAGCTTTTTACCTTTGTTGGCAAGATTTTCAGCTATCTTTGGCGAGGCGGACAAAAGAAAAAAGAGGAAACGAGTGAAGAAAAGGAACTTTCAAAGGATTTGTTTATGAGTATACGATACAGCATTCAGACAGAAGATCTGTATACAAAAGAGAGTCTAACTACGCTGCTGAATTCTGTTTTTGCACCTTTTTTGGCGAGCGGTTCCTTTATAAAAAAAGCAAAGGCTGAACGAATGCCGGTGAGTTTTTCTCAGGCGATCAATGTTTTTCATCTTCCGACCAAGATCAACTTTATCAAAGGGCTTGATTATACGGTTTATAGAAAACTCCCTTATCCAACCATACTTCCTACACCAGATAATACGCCCGCAAAAGAGCTTACCCTGCTCGGAGATACGGATTATAGAGGTGATAAAATCAGATTTTGAATCCGTGAAGAAGATAAATTTAGACATATGTATATCGTAGGTAAAACCTGAACAGGAAAATCTACCTTCATCAATAATATGATCATCTCTGATATGAGAGCTGGGAATGGTCTTTGTCTGCTGGATCCGCATGGAGAGCTTGTAGATGATCTGCTGGAATATATCCCGTCAAATCGTATCAATGATGTGATTCTTTTTGATGTTGGTGATGCGGAATATCCGATCGGATTTAACCTTTTGCAAGCCGATAACGAAGATGAAAAAAACAGAATCGCTTCTGGAGTCGTTTCTACTTTCCAGAAACTCTTTGATAATTCACGAGGTCCGAGATTGGAGTATATTTTGAGAAATGTCGTATTATCAGTGATTGACTATCCAAATGCAACTTTGATGCATATTTTGAGGGTGCTGACCGATAAAGAATTTCGTGAAGAGGTGATTTCCCATATCAAAGATTCAGTTTTATTAAAATTTTGGAATAATGAGTTTAATAAATGGCAGGACAAACAGAGAGAAGAAGCGGTAGGTCCGATCACCAATAAGGTCGGTCAATTTCTCTCTTCTCGCTTGGTAAGAAATATTTTTGGACAACCAAGGACGAAACTTAGCATCAGAAAGGCAATGGACGAAGGGAAAATCATTCTCGTAAACCTTTCCAAAGGAAAAATTGGTGAAGATAATGCGAATATGATTGGATCGCTTTTGGTGACTAAAATCCAGATTGATGCGATGGGAAGAGCTGATATGGCAAAGCATCTCAGAAAACCGTTTTATCTCTACATTGATGAGTTTCAGAACTTTGCGACTAAGTCTTTTGCGACGATCCTTTCAGAAGCCAGAAAGTATAAGCTTTCGCTCATCGTTGCCAACCAATATACCTCTCAGCTTGACGAAACGATCAAAGATGCGATCTTTGGAAATGTAGGGACGATTTTTGCTTTTACGCTCGGCTATGATGACGCATCGGTGATGACTTCGCAGTTTAAGGAGGTGGTCAGCACCAATGATCTGATTTCTTTACCGAAGTTTACGGCGTATACGAGGCTGATGGTTGATGGAATCTCTTCAGATCCGTTTAGTATGAAGACTTTGCCACCTTTTGCTTTGGAAGGCGATGTAGAACATATTGAAAAAATCAGAAAGCAATCTCGTCAGAGATACGCGATGGAGAGAGGTCAGCTTGAAAGCTTGATGAATGCCTGGAGCAAGAAATCGTTTTCTGTGCAAGAAAAAGTCGCAGAACAAGCGAGATATGAAGGACTTGGACTTTCTGCAAAAGAAGCGAAAAATCTGCAAGATTTCCAAGTGCAGCAGAACAGCAAACGGTTTTCAGAGGTTCTGATCGGAGATCGCCCAGCTGATGCGATGATCGTTGATACCGAGCAAGGTAATCACAAAATGATCCGATATACCCAGCCACAAGGACTTGATAAAGTCGCTACTTTACAGGTTCAAAAGGGAAAAATCGTTAAACTTGATGACAAAACTCAGCTTTCTTTCTTTGTGAATATTTGGCAACATAATTCTCTGACTTGTAGCAACAAAAAACCGCTTACCATTTGGGTTGGAAGCAAAAGCGAAGTAGAACAACAACTGCAAGAAATTTACCAAAAAGCTGGCTTTGATCCAGAGGTGGCCGATTTTCTCAAGTTCGTTCCTAATGTTGACCTGTTAGAAGCTCAGAAACCGAAGTCTTCTACTACAAAAACCCCTAGCCAAAAAACAGACAAAAAAGCTGAAGCTCCGATTTCGTTCAGTCAAAACGGATTTTCGGTGAATGATATCAAGCTTGGAGAAAGCTATGAGGGTTACGTCAAACTCAGCTATAATTATGGACTCTTTGTAACGGTCAAAGGAGTAGAAGGTCTGCTCCACAAAAAACAAATCGTTGCTCCTGAAGGTGTAGACTGGAAAAAATATTATAACATTGGCGATAAAATCACGGTTAAAGCTCATGATTTCAAAGAGATTGATGGAGAAAAAAGGGTGGTTTGGACACAGAGGTAGGTTTTTGAAAATGCTCTTGAATTGATTTGTTTTAGTATTCTTTTGATCAATATCAGAAACTGGCTTAGTCTTTTTGTTCTAGTTGTTTTTTCATAGCTTTCCAAGCTTGAGCCCTATGACTGATCTGATTTTTTTCACTAGCTGTCATTTCTCAAAAAGTCTTTTCATAGCCACTAGGAATAAAAATCGGATCTCGCCCAAATGTTCTGTTTCCTCTTATTGTTTCTGCGATTTCTCCCTCAACGATCCCTTTTGTGATGAACACTTCTTCTCCCTTACAGAATCCTACGCAACAAATTGCCTTTGCCTTTCTATTAGGAAAATCCTTGAGCATTGTTAAAAGTCCTTCAGCACCGACTTCTCCCATAAATCGTTTAGTGAGTGCTCAAGGAAGCTGATTTCGTGCCTCAAAGACCAGTCCTACATCTTCCACAAAAACTGGTTTTCAGGTCTTTTGATAGGCAAGTTTTGCTTTATGCTTTACGACTTCTTCTACCTGAGTGGTCTGGATTTCCTCTAGATCAAGGTCAATCCTTTCTAAATTTCCTCAAAGGATTGCATTTGCCTCTTCTCGTTTATGAAGATTTCCTGTGACAAAATACATGATTTATAAGATAATAAGATGTAAAATCAGATTTTTTATGAGGTAAGAAGTTCTGAATAGGAAGTTTTTATTGTTCTTATTTTGTTTTGAAGTTCGGGATCTTGTAGGATTTCTTGCATATAAGAGCTATTTTCCCTTCCCGAAGTTCATCCAGATACTCCAACAAAGATCTTTGCAATGCTGTCATTTGTTTTCAAGATATAGTAGGTAATACCCTTTCCTTCAGTATAGTTTTTAAAACGCTGAATTTCTATTGGGAGTTTTTTCTTCTCTTCTTCGTCCAACACATTTTCTTCAACTTCAAGGATAATCACTTCGGAAACTGAATCCCTAATCAGATTTTTTAGTCTTTTTTTTTGTTCTTCAGGAGTTTTAAAAGAACTAAAGTTTTGATACTTCTCAAAACTCATTTGCCCCAAAAGTTCCTGTGCTTCTTTTTCCATTCTACTTTTAAAAGATAAAACTATTCCTGCAAAAAGTGGTTAAATGCCTTGATTCTGGATTCGGAGATTCCCCAGCTCTTGTGCACTACTGGAATCATAAATGCAGAGGGCACCAGATGAAGCTGAATCTGCTTTTTAAGCTGTTTTCTAAGGAGGCTAAGCGTCAAATATTTTCCACAAATCTGAAGGAATTTAATCGGATTTTTCGTTTGAGCAAGCTTGAGATAATGTAGGAGAGAAAGCTGATTCAGCTCTTTGGTCTCCGAAAGCAAATGCGGATACGGCGCAAAATAGCCAAAGTCATGATACATCATCCACTTTTCTGCCTTTGTGGATTTCGTCGCTCGGAGTGGGAACCAACCCATTCGGCGAAGCATACTGTGATACCAGATAAGATCAGGCTTTTCTTTTTTTATAAAGGAAAAAAATCTGATCGCCTCCCAGAGATTAAAGCTCGCAAGCCCAATTCAAAAAAGCTTTTTGAGTTTTCCAGCACTACCAGAAGGGCAAGTATTTCCAAAGAGTTTCACCTCATAGCCCTGAGCCTCAAGGAGTGACTTAACATCGTGAATATAGGTTTCAATTCCTCAAATCTTATTGATAAAATCGCTTACCATCACGATTTTCTTCCCTTTCAATCCAAAGCTGAGCTCACGAAAGCGATCAAGCCACTTTTCCTTGGTATAACGAGCGGCGATTTCTTTGGATTTCTGGGAAAGTTCCAGGTAAAATTCAGCATTTTTTTCTTTTTTTTCTTGTTCAAGCTTGTGGAGCATGGTTGCAAATTTCGCAAAATCTGTGCTTCCCTCGCAACGCTCAATCGCATATTCTTCAGGGATAAATGGGATCAAGCCTCATTTTTTATAGCCAACGACTGGGATTCATCGCTTCAAAACATTGATAGCACTGAGTCAAAAAGTTTCCAAAAATCTGGATGGCATCAAGCAATAATCAATATTTTCCAAATATCTCTCCACCTCAGAAAGCGGCTTCCAACCGAAAAAATGGATCTCTTTGAAACGATGAGCAAGCTCTAGCAGTCCTTTTTCATAGCTTCCTGCCCCAAAGACATAGAGCTCAAAAGGAAGTTCTTTATTGGGATATTGATTGAGAAAATCAAAAATGAGATCAAAGCCTTTTTCGCTTTCAAGCCTCCCAAGGAAAAGAAGTCAGAGTTTTTGTGTTGGATTCATGCTATTGCCTGAGTAAAGATACTTGAGTATAGCTAAGCTCTCCTGATTTGCAAAGTTTTTTTGGAAAATCGTAATTGATGATAAAGAGTATCAGTTCCTGCGATCAATCAGCATATCAGTAGCTTTCTTTCAGCAGATGAACTCGATACTTCAGCTATTGAGCAATACTTAATAGTTCAAAAAGAAGGGTGAAGGGAGGTAAAAAGAAATCAAGAGCACTACAATCTTCAAGCTATCATTTCCATTGGATTTAAAATAGAAAATGAGAGAGCTGTGCAGTTCCGCAAATGGGCAAGGCAGATCGTAAAAGAGTATACGATTCAAGGTTGGACCATGGATATAGAAAGACTGAAACAGGCAAATCAGTTTGACAAAGCATTTTTTGAAAGACAGCTCCAAAAAATTAGAGAAATCAGACTAAGCGAGAGAATGTTTTATCAGAAAGTAACCGATATTTATGCGACAAGTGTAGATTACGATGCTTCTGCTCCTACGACCGTCAAATTTTTCAAAATCGTGCAAAACAAACTTCATTATGCCGTGCATAGACATACCGCTCCTGAATTGATTATTGAAAGGGCTGATGCCGAGAAAGAAAATATGGGACTTACCAATTGGACTGATGCACCGCAAGGGAAAATTCAAAAATATGATGTGAGTATTGCAAAGAACTACCTCACAGCATCAGAATTGAACTTTTTGGTATAATTAAAGTTTTGTGTGGCTAAAATCCAAGAAATAGTCTATCAACTTTAGCTTTCTCCACTTTTTTAATCATCTATGTATCCCTATTTTTTGTTTCAAGTGTCAGAATACAGCTTCCAAAGCATTTGTTGTCTTTGGAAGCTGTATTTTTTCTTTCTGAAATTCATATTGATATAAATACTTCAAA
>JBHAST010000017.1:0-5159 GCA_041831495.1 bacterium
AAATAAAAAAGCTGATCTTTCTGAGGATTCAGCCTTGGAGTCAGAGGATGAGTATGAAGAATTTGTGTTGACTGATGAATTTGATCCTTTTGAAGCGGACTGTCTTCCTGAACGGGGCAATAGCGAAGTGATAGCGAAGCATTCCGACAAAGTCGGAAAGGATATAATAGAAAGCGGACAATTAGATTCTTCCTCGCTTCGCTCCTCAAAATGACAGAGTAAAGTTTAGAATGATGGATGAAAAGTTATTCTAACCTCTGGAGAAGTTTATTAAAATGATCTTCTTTTTGGTATTGAGCTTCACTGGCAGGGGCGGATCAGAATTCTTTTTCTTTCCCATTAAAAGTATCAAGGTACCAATAGGCAAAGCTTTCTGCATAATCCTCTTCTTTGTTGCTCTGTGCATAGCTGCTAAAGAAGTCCTCGTTTTTACAGGATTTATTTCCTTCTTTTCGGCAGATTGTATCAAAGTTTTCCCTTTTCTGATCTTTGAAAAAGTAAATGTAATGTCCAATTTCATGGGTGATGATTTGCTGGACATAGCTAGCAAATTGTTTTTCAAAACTTTCACTACTACAGAGGTTGATATTGAGTTTGATGCCCTTAAATTGCATTGTTTTATCATTCTTATTTCTGATTGCATGGAAAGAACCTTTGGTTTTTTCACAGGTTTTGAGGTAATGGATTTCAATATTTTTATCAAAGAGTTTGATGTCTTCTTGATTGAGAAGTTTTTGTGAGAGCATTCTTGCCAGGATTTCTTGAATGACTTCTTCGCTGATTTTAGCAAAGTTTTTTTCTTTTTCGCTATTCAGATTGTCTGTGAAGTGTTGAAGTTTGATAAGTGTCGGTTTTTGAGGAGCACTTCCGTGTTCTTGATCAGGAGAAGATTGAGTTTTTTCTTCTGCTTTATTTTCGTTTTCTGGAGTGTTTTGTTGGGTAATTTCTAGATTTTCTCCTTTAAAGAGTTTTTGCGTGATTTCTAGCATTCCATAAGTAAGGTATTTTTGTTTACAGAAGAGTGCTTCATCTTTAGTTGTGATAGAAAAGATCAGTTTTTTTAGTAAAGCAAATCTGCTTTTCATCTCAATTTCAAGCTTTCGTTTTGGAATATTACTTCCCCAAACTTGACTTAGTTGTTCAATGGTGGCTTTTGCATCATTGATTACCGTTGGACTACATTCTTTCTCAAAAAGAGTTTTGATAAGTGTAAATGGCAGTTTATCATTGATGCTTGTACCGCTGATATTCAAGGTCTTTTCTACAAAATCTTGAGTTTCAAAAATATCTCCGATGGCGGTTTTTGCGAAGCTTCCTGAAATGGAACAGATTCCGATGAGTAAAATGATTCCGAGTAGAGTTTTTTTCATGTCTTTTCTTTGAGTTATGATTAAATTCATTTCTATTTTAATCATAAAATTGAAAAATGTCAAATTTTTGAAGAGAAAGTTTTTGCGATTTTTTTCATGGGGGCTTGTTTGCTTTTAAATCGTTTAGAAGTAGACATTTTGCCATTTGTTTTGAAATCCTTGTTGATCATTGGTATTTTTTCTTCAAAATGGTCTTTTGTTTTATTTATTGACAATTTTATAAAAATATTTATAGATAATTTATGATGTTTTTGAAATATGGCTTGAGAACTGGTAAAAAATCTCTTGACTTAGGGGGGGGATTATTATATTGATGTCGTGCAAAACTCAAAAAAAACTCTCCTCGGAGGACACTTTCTGCCCCTTTGGCAAGTGCTGTCTTCTTTGGTGTGTTTTTGGGGTACTTGTCTATGTTTTTATTCTTTTACCAGAAAGATATATGGTATTTCAACTATGGAAAAAAGGAGTGGCGATACTCGGAGGAGTGATGATGCTACTCTCATCATTGCTACCAAGTGCGGTAGTTTTTGCGGAAGAGGCGGTGGAGACTCCCCTTGTGCAAGTGGTAGAGACTGATGCTGATTCAGTAGTTCAGCCTTCTAATGCAGAGGCTTCAGTTGCAGAGGGCTCTGTAGGGGCTTTGCCTTCAGAGGTTCCTGCTCAGGTTCAATCAGAAGCTTCTACTCAAGCTCAGCCAGAAGCTTCTATTCAAACTGACTCTACTTCAGCTCTAGTTGCTGAGGAGGATGTTGTGGTTCCAGCTTCAGCTCCTGCTACAGAGCCAGCTTCAACTACAGTTGCTGAGGAGGATGTTGTGGAAACTAAAAATGAAGGGGGAACTGCCTTTAGGGGAAATCCTACTTCTCAAACTCAAGGAACTGTTTTTTTCTCTAGTAAATGATCTCCTTTTCCAGAGCATGCAAACAAGGGGCTAGCCCTTACTTCTGATGGAAAACATATTGATCCAGAAGGAACTAAGAATCTTTATTCTAGTTGGGCATCATCTATTATGTCGGGTTTATCCAAAATTAAGGAAAATGAGGTTATTGAGATTTTGGGTACAAAAATTTTGTATCTTTATATTGATAAGCCTAGTATTTATATTTCTGATAATTCATCTCCTTTACGTGGAAAGTTTGTGAATACAGGTTCTATATCATGGCAGGCAGGAGTTACAGAATTGCAATATGATCCAACTGCAGTTAGCAAACATGGTGCTTTTAATATAAATCCCAAAGGGGATAAGTCAGCCTCGCATATTAGATATCATGAAATTAGAAATATTAGTGATGGAAAATTGTTGTGATATACCATTCAAACGAAAACTATTGTTGCAACTCCTAATATTAAGAAATGAACATATGTTTGGTTCTATGCTCCAGCATATCAAACAGAAACTTTTTATACGAGTAATGGAAATGACTTTGAAGTCGTGCTCAATGACGATGGAAGTGTAAATGTTGCTAAAAACAAGGAACTTGTAGAGAAGCAATATGCAGGAAATCAGCTTTTGATCGACACTGTAAAGGCGATTAAAGCTGCTGATATCCTTGAAATTGATGGGAAAAAGGTGCTTTTTGCTCAGATGGAAGGAGGTGAGACCAAAGGATTTGCTAATCAAAAGGATTCAAATCTTCAATATGCTTTCAAAACTGAAAATGCACAAGATATGACAGCTTTGCTCGTGCCTGATTTGACGAATGCTGTAAAAGCGAGCTGGGTAGATACCAGCAAAAAGATTACCAAGTATAATGAAATTAAATCTGGATCAACAACGATCGGATATACTTTCCACAATGAAGCAAATGACTGGTTCTTTGCTCCAGCAAGTAAAAAGGAAGAAAAATCTTTCTATACGAGCAATGATGTTGAATTTAAGGTTGTGATGCAAGATGCTACTACTGTAGATGTTGAGGCAACAAAAACTTTGTTTGCATCAGATATTTCTACGCTTACTCCTGAGCTTCAAGCTTTGGCAACGACCGCGACTGCTGCACATGTAGAGATTAAGGAAGTTGAGGGTGTAGAGCTTTTATTTGTAGATCTTTGAACTTCAACTAAAGTGTTTGCTGGAGAAAAATCATCAATCTTTCAAAATGCTTTCAAAGCAGGAACTGGTATGACTGAGGCTGTTGTTTATGAATCACCAGTAGCTCCAGCATGGCTTGATCTTGCAAAAGAAGTAGTAAAGTACAACGAAGTTGTGAAAGATAGTAAGGTTATTGGATATGCCTTGAAGAATAAAGATAATGACTGGTTTTATGCAGCCAAGAAAAACTTTACTCCTACGCTCTTCTATACAAGCAATAATAATACATTTCCAGTAGTGTTGAGTACTGCAGGAGATGCTGTTGATATGGTTGGAACCAAGGCAGTATTGCTTCCATTGCTTCCAAAGATCACTGATCCTGCACTTAACGCAGAAGCTCAACATTTCGCAAAAAATGCGACTGCTGCAGATGTAGAGATTAAGGAAGTTGAGGGGGTGAAATTGCTTTTCGTAAGAACTGCTTTGCATACGAAAGTGTTTGCTGCTACTCCATCATCAATCTTCCAAAATGCTTTCAAAGCAGGAACAGATTTTGATGCAAATACTATTATCTATGATGCGAGCAAGATTCAGGCTCCTCAGTGGGCTGTTACTACTAAGCCTGTTGTAAAGTATAATAAAGTTGAAAAAGAGGGAATATTGATCGGATACACTTTGAAAAATCAGGATTATGACTGGTTTTATGCTCCAGTGAAGAAGTTTAAGGTGAGCTTTGAAACTAATGGAGGTCCAAGTATGCCTGTTGTAGAGGTGATTGGTGGGCAAACTAAAGACCAGCCTATGAATCCTACTCGTGCAGGATATTCTTTCGCTGGATGGTATAAAGAAAGTTCGCTTACTACTGCTTTTGATTTTACTCAGCCAATTACTGCGGATACGGTTATCTACGCAAAATGGACCAGCGTTTCTAGTGGTGGAGGTTCAAATGGAGGTTCAAATGGAGGTTCAAGTGGTGGATCAAGTTCTTCAAGTAGTTCATCAAGTAGTTCTTCATCTTCTGTAACGACAAGTAATGTGGTTTCATCTACGGGATCTCTTGCTGCTCCTTCAGAAAATCTTGTTGTTTTCTCTGGTGAGGTTACAACTCCAACTTGTTCAATCTTAAATTCTCCTTTTGGAGAGGAGCAGAATACTGCATATGTTTGGGCTTGTGAGAAAGATATTACTACGATTAGAGCTATCGTTGATGCAAGACTTGATCACTCTTTAACGAGAGCTGAGATGGCAAAAATGATGGCTGTGTATGCAACTAAAATTCTTGGAAAAACTCCTGTAACTACAGGAACAGTCCAGTATGCAGATGTCGATGCAAACTTGGGAGATTTAGCTGATTATATTCAATTGGCTTATCAGCTTCAGATTATGGGAATCCATGCTGATGGTACCGCATTGAAAAACTTTGAACCTCATAAAGTCGTAACGAGAGCAGAGTTTGCTACAGTGCTTTCTAGGGTGCTTTATGGAGATACCTATAATCAAGAGGGAGCAGACTTTGCTTCAAAGCATTTAGCGGCATTAAAATCTGCAAAGATTTTACAAGACACTACTCCAACAATGCAAGAAGTGAGAGGTTGGGTAATGCTTATGATGATGAGAAGTCAAAAAGCTTTAGAAACTTCAAATTAATCTCTTTAGCTATAGCAGAAAAAGCTGATGCTCTTTGTGAGGTCAGCTTTTTTTGTTTTTTTATCTTTATTTACTGATTTTCATCCACGGATAGTTTTCTTCAACTACCTTTC
>JBHAST010000018.1:0-3025 GCA_041831495.1 bacterium
CAGCTTCTCACAGAGAAACTTCAGAAGTTCATTTTTCAATGTTACTGTAGGTCTGACGGGTAATGCCAAGATATTCAGCAATTTCTTGTTGGGAAAAATTCTTTTCTTCACGAATCTTTTTGAGATTTAAGATCATCTTTTGGGGTAGAAAGTAAATTCGTATTTATATAGATTGTTATCTAGTATGTTAAAAAGATTAACAAAATCAAGTCAAATGTTAAAAATCTTAACAAAAAAGATTGAATGTTCAATTAAAACTTTGTATAATTTACTTCTTCATAAAATAATTCACTAGTAAAGAACCAGCTAAAATCCCAGCAATTCCTGCGATTCCAGCTCGTGCGGTGGGTGCAGGAAGGGGGAGTTTCAGCAGAGTAAAGATGGCTCCCATGAGGATGCCCGTTCCGAGGGAGCTCAGAATTTGAATGAATTGTTGCATGTTATGAGGAGAGAGTAAAAAGTTCTGAAGCTATGGAAGTTCTTATCTCAGCGCTATTTTCGGAGTTTTCAGCATACTGCATAATCACGAAGGAATAGCCGTTTTCCTTTGCCCATTTTTGAGTGAAGAATAGCTTTTCAGGGAGCTTATCTGTAGTATGGAATCCGATTTTTTCATAGTAGGTCTGAAGTCCTTTTTGGCAAGCGAGGTAGAGGAGCGGCTTCGTTCTTTTCTTTTCAAGCAATGCTTGTATCAACGCGAGTCCGATTTTCTTGCCTCTCTTCTCTTCTTTGACCCATAAGGTCCCAAGTTCCTCCTCTTTTTCTCCAATAGGAAAGATTCTTCAAAAGGCAAGGAGTTCTCATTTATCTTTCATGATCATAAACTGTGAAGGCTGAATCTGATAGTCGGAAAGCTCGGTTTCGGCGATTATTTTTTGAATACTATCAAAATCGGTATCACTAATTTCGTTTATAAAGAGCGATTTGGAAATCTTTGATGAGCTTTCAGAAAGAGGGGAATTTTTCATTAAGACTTTGATAGGAGATAAACTACTACCACCTTTTCCAGCTTGGACAAGTTTGCTGAACATTGATATGAGCAAACCCTCCGTGTTGAATCGCTTGCATAATCGTTTCTTTCAAGGTTTTGAGGTCCTTATCTACGACGCTTTTGACAAAACTACAACCTGCCGTTTCCACCAAATGAACAGGATGGAGCGGAGGAAGGGTATTTCCCTCAGGGGTGGATTTGGTTTTGACGCCGAGAGGAGTGGTCGCAGAAGCTTGCCCAGTCGTGAGTGCATAATTTTCATTATCACAAGTAATATGGACGATTGGGAGATTTCTTCTCGCTGCATGCATCAAATGCCCAAGTCCGATTCCATAACTATCGCCATCTCCAGAAACTGAAACAACGGTCAAGTCAGGATTTGCAAGTTTTACTCCTGTAGCAAAAGGGATTCCTCTTCCGTGCAAGGTTTCGGCAGCATAACCTTCCATATATTGATTCATTTTACTATTGCAGCCAATTCCAGTTACAATTACTGTTTTGTGCGTTGGGATTTTGAGTTCAGCGAGGGCTTGTTTGAGGGCGAGATGAATGAGAAAGTTTCAGCAGCCTGGGCATCGTTGGATTTTATTTAAGTTGGTTCTCATGTTTTAGTAGAATAAGAAGTTAAAAGTCAGCTTTTATTTAGTATACAGAAGTGTGAAATGAGTCGTCTCTGGATTGCTTCGCTCCGCTCGCAATGACGATTAAATTTGTCATCGCGAGGCGAAGCCGTGGCGATCCAGATTTGGAGTTTCTTATGTATTTAGGTTTCAAGTTTGGAGAGTAAAGTATCTATATTGCCATATAGCATTTGCCAATAGTTATCAGTTTGCATGCCAAGTTTTTGATATCGTTTGAGCTGATGAGAATCTTTGAAGGTAAAAGCTACGATATCGCTTACTTGATGCTGTTGCTTTGCTTTTTGAAGTGCCGTAGAGAGGAGAGTTTTCCCAATGCCTTGTTGTTGATAGTCAGGATGTACAAAGATTTTTGGATCAAAGAGCATATTTCCTTCATGCCAAGGCTTAATATCTGAAATAAAGCCTCCAACGATTTTTCCATTTACGAGAGCCTTGAGTTTAAAAGGTCTTTTGAGCAAATAGTTTACAAAAGGAGTGATCTGTTCTTGAGTCCACTGTTCTCCTTCTGCAAGATAGGCTTCAAGGTAGAGATCAATGATCGCTTCGTGATCTTTTTTACTAATTTTTTGAATCGTGATGGTTTTCATTGCTGTTTTCTAAGTTAAAGCGAGTTGTTCTGTATTCTATATCCCCCGCCCTTTGGGCACCCCCTTGATAAGGGGGAACTTTTATCAAAGGTATTTCCCTTCTTAATTGTTCATTGAATGGTCAATTTCCTCCTGAAAAATCGGATACAAAGTTACTTTTCTCTGATGAGCAAGCTTTTCTTTCCATTCTCAATACAGCTCGCATTCTTTACGAACGAGATCTTCTAGGATTCCACTTTGATTCATCTCCACGAAAATCAGCTTTTTAATCTTGTTTTGATGCTCATCTAGGAAAGTTTTTAACCTCGGATCAAAAGGAAAAAAGCTCTTGATAATAATTAGCCCAAGTTCCGCTTTGCCTTCGATCGCTTGCTCAATCGCATAACGATTGATTCCCATCGTGATATAAAAATTTTCCGCATCTGGATTGATAATTTCAAATCCAAAAAAATCTGAATTAAACTCCTGTTCTACGAAAGTCTTCAGTTTTTGAGCTCTTTTCTCCATCATTTTGCCTTTCATGGTCGGTTCTTCATTGGTGCTTCCATATTCATCATGTTCGTAGGAAGTCGCAATAAAGGTCGTATGCTCGGTCCCTGGTACACTGTAAGGAGAAATCCCATCGGAGCTGAATTCGTATCTTTTGAACTGATCCTCGCCTGTGGAGTCAGCTTTTTTGCCTCTTTTTATCGGTTCTGGAATAAGTTTCTGTGGATCAATACTCAAATAGGACTCCGAAAGCTGCTTATCAACTAGCATAATCACAGGGTGCTGATACTGATCTGACCAATTGAGCGCCTTTCCTG
>JBHAST010000019.1:0-3745 GCA_041831495.1 bacterium
CAAGAATATTTAACCTTGACTCTCGTGCTAGTTTCTCTATGCTTGCTTTGAACTTTTTTATACTCTTTAGAGCATTTGATGCTTTACCTTATCCCAACACCAATCTGAAATAAAGAAGACATTAGTCTCAGAGCTTTGAGACTGCTCAAAGAGCTTCAAATCCTCATCTGTGAAGACACCAGAACAACAAAAAAACTCCTTGGAATGTATGAAATTCCTTATCAAGATAAGCAGTTTTTTTCACTTACAAGCTTTACCGATAAGGGAAAACTCGCACATTACCTCAATTTGATTAAAGAAAATGAAGTCTGAATGCTTTCTGATGCAGGAACCCCTTGACTATCTGATCCTTGAAAGCTCTTGATTCAGCTTTGTGGGGAGCATCAGCTTGCTTATACGATCCTCCCTGGAGCAAATGCACTGATTCCTGCAGTCGTAGGTTCAGGATTTGATACTTCATCATTCTGTTATCTTGGATTCCTTCCGCAGAAAAAAGGCAGACAAACCGCGCTCAAGGAAGCTCTTGTTCGTGATATGCCCACTTTTTTTTATGAATCAGTCCATAGAGTAGAAAAACTGATTTCTGAGCTGGAACAGCTTGGATTTGAAGGGAAAATCAGCATTTCGAGGGAGATCAGCAAGCTTTTTGAGCAGCATCTGACCTGTCCTTTTAGTGAACTTAGAGAACAGCTCCAAACAGGAAAACTCACGCTCAAGGGCGAGTTTGTCATCGGACTTTTCCCAAAAAAATAGAAAAAACCTGAATTTTTCATCAGGTTTCTCTTTGCTGAAGGATAAGCTCTTATTTTTCAAGTTTTTTTTCAAGTTCAGCGACTGCAAGTGTTGTTTTGATCACCGTATCAGGATTGAGACTCATAGACTGGATTCCACACTCTACGAGGAACTCCGCAAAGTCAAGGTAATCAGAAGGCGCCTGTCCACAGATTCCGATATATTTTCCTTTTGCATTAGCGACTTCAATGACTTGTTTAACGAGCTTTTTAACCGCTGGATTTCTCTCATCATACACAGAAGCAACCAATTCTGAATCTCTATCCACTCCAAGAATCAGCTGAGTAAGATCATTTGATCCAATACTGAAGCCATCAAAGACTTCTAAGAATTCTTCTGCCAAGATGACATTTGATGGGATTTCACACATACCCATGACTTTGAGTCCGTTTTCTCCTTGTTTGAGTCCATATTCAGCCATTGTAGCAATCACTTTTTCGGCTTCTTCTACCGTTCTTGGGAATGGAATCATCACATCAAGGTTATCAAGTCCCATCTCCTCTCTCACTTTCAAAACGGCTTTACATTCTAGTGCAAAGGCTTCTTTGTATTGTGGAGCATAGTATCTTGAAGCGCCTCTCCATCCGATCATCGGATTATCTTCTTTCGGTTCAAAGACTTTTCCTCCGATCAGATTCGCATATTCATTTGATTTGAAGTCAGAAAGTCTGAGGATCACTCTCTTTGGATAAAAGGCAGCACTAATCATCGCGATTCCTTCTGCGAGCTTATCTACAAAGTAGTCAGCCTTATTTTCATAGCCAAAAGTAAGTTCAGAAATCTGATTTTTGACCTGTTCATCTTGCAATCCATCGAAATGAAGTAACGCCAAAGGATGGATCTTGATATAGGAATTGATGATAAACTCCTCTCTTGCGAGTCCCACTCCATCATTTGGAATAAAAGACTTTTCAAAAGCTGAATCTGGAGTCCCAATATTCATGGTAATATGCGTCTTGGTCTTTGGAAGCTCAGCAAGGTTTACTTCTTTGATCTGGAATTTCAAAGCACCTTGATACACTTTTCCCTCGCTTCCGCTACTACAATCTACAGTGATTTCAGCTCCATTAGGGATTTTTTCGGTTCCTGTGTTGGTTCCTACAACACAAGGAATTCCAAGTTCACGAGAGATAATTGCAGCATGACAAGTTCTTCCTCCTCTATTGGTAACGATCGCTGAGGCAATCTTCATAATTGGTTCCCAGTCAGGATCAGTCATATCAGTTACCAAGACTTCTCCAGCCTTAAACTGTCCAATATCGGAAACATTTTTGATGACATGAGCTTTCCCACTTCCAATCATCTCTCCTACCGCTCTTCCCTCAATGAGAAGTGGTCCTTGTTCTTGAAGTTCATAGGTTTTGAGAACATTCGCATCAGTATTGGAATGCACGGTCTCAGGTCTTGCCTGCACGATAAAGAGTTCGCCTGTTCTTCCATCTTTCGCCCATTCGGTATCCATAGGACAGAATTTCCCTTTTTTCTGAGAATAATGTTCTTCAATAATCATAACCTGCCTTGAAAGATTCAGCACCTCATCATCGGTAAGTACGAGCCTTTTCCTATCTTCCTCTGGCACAGGGACATTTTTGGTTGGCGTTTTTGCATCTGAAGTATAGATCATTTTGATAGCTTTTTCTCCGACTTTTTTGGAAAGAATCGGTCTTTTCCCTGTTTTTAGCGTTGGCTTGAAAATATACCATTCATCAGGATTTACTGCTCCTTGAACGACATTTTCTCCAAGTCCATAGGCACCAGTAAGGAAAACTGCATCTTTAAACCCAGATTCCGTATCAATAGAAAACATCACTCCAGAACTTGCAAGATCACTTCTTACCATTCTCTGCACCGTGATAGAAAGTGCAACTTCAAAATGATCAAATCCCTTATCCTGTCTATAAGAAATCGCTCTATTGGTAAAAAGGGAAGCAAAACATTTCTTGCAAGCTTCAATAATCTCTTCATAACCATAAATATTGAGATAAGTCTCTTGCTGACCAGCAAATGAAGCATCAGGTAGATCCTCTGCGGTTGCTGAACTTCTCACAGCAACATCGATATTTTTCCCATATTTCTCTTCCATTTGCTTGTAGGCATCAATGATCGCCTTTCTGAGCTCAGCAGGAAATTCCAAATTTTTGATCAGACTTCTTACTTTTGAACCTCTTTCTGCGAGATTTTCCATATCAGAAGTATCTAAATCTGACAAAATTTCTTTGATCTTGTCATGTGCTCCTGTCTGATCCAAAAGATAACGATAAGCATAAGCGGTCACTGCAAATCCATTTGGGATATTCACCCCTTTTGGAGTAAGATTGGTGTACATTTCCCCAAGGCTTGCATTTTTTCCTCCTACTAATGGCACATCTTCAATGCCAATTTCATCAAACCAGAGAATAAATTTTGTTTCTTTTGTTTCTGTCATTTTTCATGTATTAGGAAAATAAAAAGTTCTAAACTAAGTATAATCAGAATTCTGATTTTTTGCAAATTTAGAGCAAATTTTTTGATTAACAAAAAAACGGAAACAACACAAGTTCCGCAGATTTCTTATTCATACAATTCATCAAGGTTAAAGAGCAAATAACTCAGCCCAACTCCTCACAATACCGCAACCAAAACCGCAAGCCACGAAAGTCCCCAAACTAAAGAAAGGTTATACGCTGAATGAAAGAGAAAACCTACAAAGAGCGCTACGCTATAGTTCCAAAAAAGTCAGATTTTCTTTCCTTTGATGAGGAGCAGTGCGATCAATCCTGTTGCAACACAGTGGACTAGCGAAGCCATAAGTCCTCTTCACAAGAGCATTCCAGAGCTTATCATCTCACCATGAAAAAGCTGAATTCAGAAAGCAAGCAAATTCTCCACAATACTGAAAGAAAACGCAATCAACAAAGAAAAAAGCAATAACTGCGAACGAGAGGGAGAAAGAGAAGCTTCAGATTGATTATTC
>JBHAST010000020.1:0-4037 GCA_041831495.1 bacterium
ACAAGAGAAAATAAAGACATAGCATCTAATTCCAAAAAATTAGCAATCACTTCTTTCATAAAATCTTCTAAATCCGAATCACTTAGACTCTTTATTCGCTTGTAGCTTCCTTTTTTATATGCAAGATCAATCTTATTTTTATAGTGATCAAATTCTATAAAAAATGATTCTTTAGAAATCTTCTTTGTGAGAAATTTATAAAACATCTCCTCTGACAAAGACTCAAGTTTGACTGAATCTAGATAGGTCCAAGTTTTCCCTAGATAATGTAAAGTTAAAACATTCATAGGTTTATTATCTTGAAAATATTTTTTAACATAAGGTTGATATAAAGAAGTACAAGTCTGAACAAAAATACTACTAGTTGTCAATGGTGGATAAAGTTTCTTTTGATCAATAGATTTTATAAACATCTCAAAAAGATCACAAGACAAATCTTCTTTAAGAGTCGTAATTGGTCTTGCCTGCAATATATACAATTTTTCACCTTCTACCGCCCATTCAATATCCATTGGCTTTCAGTAATGGGACTCTATTTTTTTTGCAAAATCAGCGAGTTCTATAATATATTCATCTGATAGTTTCTGAAGATGAGCCTCCTGAGAAGAAATAAAAATCTCTTTTACTCATCACTTTTCGGGATCTAAAACTAATTTCTTTGCTTGCTCAGAAACAGTTTTTTGAATGCTTCCTGTTTTTTTATTGATAAGATAGTTATCTGGAGTAATCATTCCTGAAACAACAGCCTCTCCTACCCCATATCATGCCTCTATCATAACTTCATCTCTTGATCACGAAACCGGATTTGCCGTAAAACAGACCCCAGCAACCTCACTATTTACCATTTTTTGCACTACAACCGCTACCTTAATTTCTTTACGATCAATATTTTTGGATTCACAATAGGATACGATCCTCTCTGAATTTATGGAATTATGACATGCGATAATTTGCTCTACCAAGTTTTCTCTTTTGACAAAGAGATAGGTTTCAAACTGACCTGCAAAGCTATCTAGTTCTCCATCTTCTTTTGTTCACGAAGAACGAACTGCTACAAATTGACAATCAAGTTGATCAAAAGCCTCTAAAACCTGATTTTCTCGTTTATCCGATGAAAGTCAAAAAGCTTTTGTAGTAAGGACAAATCACTCTGGAACAGGTAATCCTGCTTGTGTCATCTCTCATAACGAAGCTCCCTTCCCTCAACAAGTATGAACATCTTTTGCATCAATTTCGCTGAAAAACTTGATCATTGTATAATTCGTTAAAAAATATAAAAATTCTTTAAATCTCTCCTAAGCTCAAAAATAAATCTCTCTAGTCATTGGATGATTTTTAATTGTAGCATAATCTCCAGTCAGTACCACTTTTCCCTCATTCATCATCGCTAGAGTATCTACAAACTGTGAAAGAAATTCAAAATCATGCTCCACGATAATCACCGTTTTCCCTTTTTGGATGATTTTTCTTATCAAAGAGGCTACGGTTTCTTTGAGTTTCGGAGCTACTCCCGCTGTCGGTTCATCAAGGAGATAAAGGGTTGTTTGCTGCAAATAGAGCCTCGCAATTTCCAAAAGTCTCATCTGCCCACCAGACAAATTCCCAGCAAGCTGATACTGTTTCTCCAAAAGCCCCAATTCCTGCAAAATCTCTTGAATTTCCTCTTTCTGATGAGCAGGAAGCGAAGTCAAAGGAAGAAAATACTGTTTTCGAGAAAGCTGTCCTGCATAGGCTAAGGCTAAATTTTCAAACAAAGTCAGATTTTTAAAAATTCAAAAAGACTGAAAAACTCTCCCAATCCCGAGTTTTGCCCTCTCCTCTACTTTGATTCTAGAGATATCTTTTTCCTGAAAAATAATCTGTCCCTCATTTGGGAAGTGAAAACCACTGATAAGGTTGAGGAGTGAGGTTTTTCCACAACCATTTGGTCCAACAAGTCCCAGTGCAGTTCCCTCTTGAAGTTCAAGGTTGAGATTATTGATGATTTTGGTCGTTCAGACTGACCAACTAAGTTGTTTGAGTTTGAGCATAAGTAGAGCAATGAAAAGTTAAAAATTCTGATTTAAATTTCTCTTTTTACCTTTATTTTCTTGAAAAGCACAAAGGCAAGCACAAGCACGAGAAAGCTAAAGATGATCTCTCTAAAATATCCGAGCTTATCGGCAGGAACGAGCTTAGCGAATCTCAGATATTCATATCCAAAAAGCACCAACATTCCGACAACCGCAGTCCCCCACTCCTCCCATTTGTAAGAGAGAAAGACAATAATCAGCACCAGCATCAGCATCCCAAGCCAAAAACTTGAAGGATCAATATAGTGATAATACATCGCATACAGCCCGCCTCCAACCGTTGCCAAAAACGAGGTCAGCAAGATGAGAGCGAATTTGTAAGGAGAAGTCGCAATTCCTAGTGCTTTAAGGACTTGTTCCCTTTCTCCCCAAGCGATCAAAAGCTTGTAAAAATAGCTCTTTCTCAGCAGCATCAACAGCAGAAAAATCACCATCGCCACTCCTGCGACAAAGAGCAAAGTTTGCTCCAAACCAACTAATTTTCGTGAGCCAAGAAGTATTGAAGACATATTATTGAGTCCAAGTGCCCCTCCTGTCAGCCACTCTGCATTATAGGCAAACTGATAGAAAAAAATATAGATTGTCAGTGTCCCAAGCGTAAAATAGACTCCATCAAGCTTATTGGAAAGATAGAGAATCAGCAAAGTAAAAGGGAAACTCATCAAAAAGCTGACCATCATCGCAGGAATCCATCCCAATCAGAGTTTTAAACTCAATAATGTGCTCGCATAACTGGCAAAAAGCACGATCGCCATATAGGAAAAATCCAGATCTCCTTTGAGCTTGAGAAAGGTCTTGAATCCGCTCGCCAAGAGTGCAAAGATCAGCGAGGCAATCAGAATATGAAAGAGAAAAGCTTGCATGAATTGAGAATTGATCAACTAAAGTGTCCTTTTTTTACGAGAGAAGAGTCCCTGGGGTCTGAGAAGCAAAACGAGCAAAATTACGATCAGAATTAATGTTTCTTTGTAGCTTAGTGGCAATCCCCACTGCACAAAAAGCAGATATTCCACGATCACATAGAGCAAAGCTGTGAGGTAGAGATACTCTTTTTTCTCAATACCTGCCAAAATCATAATTCCCAGCCCCTTGATCATATAGAAGAAGCCATCGCCTGCCTTGAGCGAAGATTCATTGAGCAGCACCCAAGCCACGAGAAAGAGTAAGCCACACAAAGCAAGCCACATGAGCAAGGAAAACTTGCGGACTGAAACTCCCATTCCACGGATAAGATATTCATTTTCAGTGATTGCGGTTCCGAGCTTTCCTACTAAGGTTTTTTGGTACCGATACCACAATCCTCCGCTTCCCAAAAGCAAAATCAGCAACAACTGCCACCAAGAAAAAGAAAAACCTGAAACACTGATCGCAAGCGGTCCGAAAACCCAGCCAATCATATTTTCAATCAAAATTGAAAGCCCTAAAGTGATCACGAGTCAGGCTTGTTCTCTTTGTTTTTCGTTGGGGAAGAGTGAAACCAAGAGCCAATGCACCAGCAGCAAACTTACGAAGAAAACAATCAGCATTAACCAAAAAGTAAGAGAGAATCCATGCTGAATTGCCTCCCAGATCACATAGACAGCAAAAGTCAGATATGCTCCGAGAGAGAAGTTAAGCACTTTGGAATAAGCAAAAAATGATGCAATCAACAAAGCTACACTTCCATAGAGGAAAGTATTGAGGAGAATATAGTGAAGCTCCTGAAACATTGCATCATCACAAAGAGATAAAAAATTTTGTTTGATCGTTATGTACTTTATTTTTTTTGGATTTTAGCCACACAAAACTTTAATCATACCGAGATTTTCAATCCAACTTTTTAGACACAACTCATTCTATTTTCCTGCCTTCTAAGCTAGTAAAATATAGCAAATACCACTCTAATATCAAGATAAATCGCAAAAAATCTGTAGAACTTTTTCTACACATCACCTTTTAATTCCATAAAAATAGAAACATACTTCT
>JBHAST010000021.1:0-6917 GCA_041831495.1 bacterium
AAAGCCAGATAATCGTTCTGATTCAGTCTTTTTTTCTTCTTTTTTGGCAATATCATAGCAAGCAATATCAAAAAGATGCTCCTTTTGCACCAAGGCGATACAGCTTGATTTGGTGTTTGGAAAACCAAAATCTCACTTAAGAACTAGCGGATTTTTGATCTCTTGCTGTCCCAAAAAACTCAAATCCTTGAACTTTCCACTGCCTTCGATCTCTTCAAAATTCAGTTCAAGTCCCGTTCCGACACGATCAAAAACAAAAAGTCAAAACTGATTTCAAAAATCGATAAATTTTCCACTTCCTGACTTATCAAAGAGGGAAAGCGTAATACTTTCATTGTCTTTGTCGCTTCCTTTGGGATCATAATCTATAGCTTTAATTTTAATGATCAAGTTTTCTATGCTCTGTTTCGTCTCTTCTTCCTGTTTGAGAAGATTTGGACAGTGATTTTGATTCCGCATTCCAAGTTGAGCAGATTGTGCTTTTTGTTCAGCTTTTTTGAACTTTTCTTGCTGAGAATAGGCTTGCTTGTAGGTATATTCTCTCGCAAAGCCCTGAGCAATCAATTCTTCATTGATGAGGGTATCTTCTAGCCAGACATAAGCGAGTAAACGACCATATCTATCGCTTTCCTGTCCTTCTTCAAACTTAAGCTGCACATACTGTCCTTTCAGCCTCTGCGTGAGGTAGTCTTTGGCTTCTTTTCCATAACATTCTGTCTTCTTATATCTTGCAGTATTGCTTTCAGGGGCATCTACTCCGAGCAAACGAACCGACTGCAGTTTTCAGTTTTCATCTTTATATCTGATTGTATCGCCATCAATCACCGAAAAAACCTTGATTCCCTCTTTGGTAATTTGCTCTTTTTTGACTTTCTCCTTTTTGACTTTCTCCTTTGAGCTGAGCTTATAGTAATAGCTGTCTAAAACTCTGTCCTTATATTTAAGCTGAACGAGGATCGTATCACTGGTTTTGCTACTATTTGGAAATCAAAAATTTCCTACAAAAGTCTGAGAAACTCCTTGCTCCAAAACTCCTTTCATTTTCTTATTTTTACCGTTGATATCCAGAGTTAAAAGACTTAAATTCAGACTTTCCCCTTGAGTAAGAATCATGGTAATACTTTCTTTGCCCGTATCGCTTCCTTCAGGATCGTAATCAATATCTTCAATTTTTACTTGGTAGTTTTCAATATCCAGTGGTGGTACTCCATCTTGTTTATTTTCCTTTTTCTTGTCTTCATCTTCTTGGACCTTTGTTTCCGTGTTTTCTTTTTTGTTATCTTTTTTTGCAGGGCAGAGGTCTTCTTGAGTTGGACAGCTACAACTTCCTCCACCACCTCAGATTTTGATATATTCAATTTTCGGTTCGCTGTCTATCTGAAAAAAATCCAAAAACTTTTGATCAAATCAGGGAGAAAAATCTGAAACCTGATCAAAAATTCTCGTGCATCATTGAAGATTCCCTTGATGATAAGCCGACTTTCCATTCTCGGTTTTTGTCAACTTGACGATGTCTAAAACCTGTCGTTCTTGTCCAACTAAACCCTCAAGCATCAGATATCAGCTTTGATTTTGAAATGCAAAATCAGGATTTAAGATGCTGTCTATTCCTTTGTCGTTCCAAAATTCACTGTTTCAAAGCACAAAAGTCAGATTTTTATCTCGGAGGTCTTTGGTGTCTTCATTTTTTTCAATCACAAGTTCTTTTTCTAGGAGCGTTCCTGTTAGTCTTAAATGGCTTATCTTTCAAGGAGTGTCAACCCGTTTTAGCTCAATAAAAGGCTGATAGACCGTATTTCAGAAAAAGAGCTCCTGTACTTCTAAGCGATGACGATCGGTAAAGTTTGCACAATCCACAGGACTTTCCTCATCCCCTGAATTCTCCTCTTGTTGAACTTTTGGCTGAGAAATATCTTTTGCATTTTCTGCTTCAGTGAAGTAGACTCAAGGATTGGCGATAAGTTGATTGGTTTCTCAATCTTGCGTATAGACTTTCATATTTTTTATTCTATCAAGCGTAGTTCTTGTAGTCAGCCACTGTCCATTGAGAAAAACTTTTTCAAAAGAGGAATCTTTGCCTTTGAGAAACTGCGTCCACTCTGGATGAACGATAAGCTCATCTTTCTGCTGATTTCAATAGTTTAAAATCAGATTGAGTCAACTGTTCCAATTAAGAGCATATTGATCTGTAATAATTTTTTTCAAAAATTCTCAGGTAAAATAAGCATCTTTCTCTGCTAAAACGAAAGAAGTCTGACCTGGAATCTGGAGAGCATACGAAAAGAGTTTCCCTTGCTTTGAAATGCCACTTAGGCTAAGCACCCCAGAAAAAACCTTTTCGCTGATATTGCTAATCTCAATCCGATTATTTGTTTGATGAAAAAAGGCTTCTGTAATAATAAGTTTAGCTTCAGTTCAAGAAGATGGAAGAGTTGCTTCAGGTTCTTGATTTCCAACTTCTCAAGCAGCAAAATCAAACGCTCTTCAAGGATTTCAAAAATAGCCAGCTTGCATATTTCTCGTTCTTGCTTGAGTAGTCGGAACGATAGTAAAGGATCAGTTTTCTTCTATTTTTTCAAAGGAAGTTTGTTTGTCATTAAGCTTTTTTACCTCATTTTCTGGAACACTAAAGGTATCAACTTCTTCCCCATTAAAAATAAGTTTAAGCGCTATTGCCTTTGTATCTGTCAAAGAAATATTTAATGCTTGACTCCCAATTCCACTGAGAGTTGTGTTATTTTTTGCAAAAATCATCAGCTGTCCAGCGCTAATATGTGCACTAAAATCCCGATTTTTTTCTGGAGATTGTATACGAAGTCATCAACTAAAATCTTCACTTCCTGAGTTAAAAATTTCAATTCGTTCATTATTTCCGTCAAAATATACTTCGGTTATGAGAAGTTTTGGCGTTGTCTCTTGTTCAAAAGAAGAATTTTCGTTATTTCCTCCTCTTAGAGAAGCTTGTCAACTAAGAGCTTCTCAAGCTAAGCTTTCCATTGACTCAATCGTATTGCCAACGCTATTCTTTCAAGAAAAAAATTCTGATCATCATTCCTCAGGTCAGTTTTCATTCTCTAGTAAAGATTCTCAAGGAAGTTGTTCTTCCAAAGCGGATTCTGATTGCTCTGAAGGAGGAGAGTTTTCTGCTATTCAAGAACTGTCAAGTTCCAAAAGTCCTCATTCAAGAGCAAATGACCATCAAGACTGGAAAATCAGCATTAGAATAACGGAAAGGGAAAGGAGTTTTCTCATCATGTTATTTCTTTAAGAAATAAAGGGAAAAGCAAGCATTCTCTCATATCACTCGCAGTATATGAAAAGTAGACAGCCTGTCAAGGTAAAAACTCAGGCTTTTTTTGCTTTTTTTTCACTTTTTGACTATACTTAAAGAGAGAAAATTTAACCTGAGTTAGAGTGACCATGCCAGAAATGAATATCAATCAGCTACAATCAGAAAAAAACAACCTTCAAAAGCAACTTGAAGCATTTTCTCAAGATGCTCAAAGTTTAGAAGAAACCATCAAATCTGAAAAACAAGAGCAACTTCAAAAGTCCTTTTCTGATTTAGAACAAAAAGTTACAGATCAACTTCAAAAAGAAAACAACGAAGAAATCAAGAAACTACAACAAGAAATCGCTGATCTCAAGCTTCAATACAAAGAACTGCTTTCCCAAACTAAGCAAGAAACTACTTCGCTTCAGTCAGGAATTGAAAATGCTCGCTTTGGAACAGCTTCGCTAGAAACCTTATCACTCCTAGAAAATACTCCGCTAAAAACAAGAATGCTGAAAGTCTTTTCTGATCAGAGTTTCAATGCCTATCCAGAACTTAAAGACAAAGAAGCCGAAGAAAGAATAGAAATCGTTTTTAGGAAAATCAATACGGTTTTGACAAGGTTTTATGCGAGAAAGCTTAATATCTCTCCAGCAGAACAGCTTCCTGACTATCTTGCTCAGGTCATTGTTCCAGCAACTGAGCGATTTTTGATGGATATGCTCAAGGAAACAGGACAAGAAACCAATGTCAATTTTCTTGGTTCGCTGTCTACGATGAGCTTGGAGAGTATCGGCGAGCTTTTTAAAGGCGTAAACGATTTTTCCAAGAAATTTATGCTCCCTTTCACCAAAGGAAAAGCGCTTTTGAATCTTTCAGACTTTCTTGCTTTGCCAAAAAATCAAGCAAAACTCAAAAAGCTGAATAATCCTTATGAATTTTATGAGAAAGTAATGCAAGATGAGCTTTGGCAAAAAACGCTGACCGCGGATAAATCGCCAAAAAATAATCAGATTTCGCTGGATTCAATTACTTGGGAGCAGTTCGGACTTTCGGCTTTTCAGGGCGAGCAATCTCAGGAGGACTTAGCTCAAGCTTTGCAAGCAGGAAAAGAGAAAATTCAACAAGAAATCTGAACCATTGAAATGGTAGAAAATCCAAAAACGGTCCAAAAAATGCTTGGTTTGCTCAACAAATCAGATACTTTTTTTGCTCAAACTCAGAAGCTTTCTGATCAGCTTTTAGAAACCATAAACGCTCCTTGAGAAGCTTTTAAAACAATCAAATCTGTTGTAGGAATTGACCTTTGGAAAGAGCTTAAAGAAAGTAAACTTCTCTGAGGCGTGATCAATTTTGTCTTGAGTTTGCTTGGGTTTTCTGGAGGGATTGAAGGCGTAGAAAGAGCTTGGAAAAAGAAGAATATCGATAAAGAGCTCAAACAGCCTCAAAAAGAGTATATTTCCGAGGTCTACGAAAAATATATGAAAAAGAAAACGCTTCAAGATACAAGCGCGCAATCCTTGCTCAATGACTATAAGCTTAAAGTAGATGCAGATCAGCTTTCAAAGTTTGCGATAGATCTTCCGCTTATCAAAGAGCAAATCACTGAAAAAATAACAGAAAATCCTGATCTTATCAACCTTTCAACCCTTAAATCCATAAAAGGAAAAAACTTTAAGGGAGAGAATTTTGTGGAAACGATCAAAGAAAAGAAAGGCTCCACCCTCAAACTCAAAAAAGCACTTTCCGAGGAAGAAAGAGCTGCTTTCGTGGACTATTATCTTCAGACCATGCTTGAGCATTTTTCAAAGCCAAAGAATTCTAAAATGCTTGCTGATGCGGATAGTTTGGTATTCACGATGATATCTTGAGTTTGTCTAGACAAGGAAAATGTCATTGAAGGTGTAGAAGCTCAGATTTTTCTCCCAGAACAGTTTTATGAAGCAGAAAAAAAAGCTGATTCAGTACAAAATCAAAATGAACATACAGAAATAAAAAATACGAATTTAGAACTAAAAGAGATTTGAGATTTAAGTACTTCAGAACTAAAAAAACGAGAAGAAGCAAATAAGAATATCAATAATAATTACAAAGATATTATTGAAGAAGCTTCAAAAGATTTTGGAGTACCAGAAACCTGGATAAAATGAATCATTACACAAGAATCAGGATGAAATCCTAACCTTAAATCATCAGCAGGTGCTCTATGATTGATGCAACTGATGCCAGGAACTGCAAGGGAGGTATGAATTGACAATCCAAATGATCCAAGGCAAAATATTAGATGATGAACTAAATATTTTAAGAAAATGTATGATAAATATAATGATTTAACCTTAGCGCTTGCTGCATATAATGCAGGTCCTTGAAAAGTTGATCAAGCAAAAAACAATGTTCCTAATAATAAAGAAACGAAACATTATGTTGATATTGTTCCAAAGTTTATTAAAAAATATGAATCTATGGTATAGCATTTGTATCTTTTTAAGGCATAGCATAGGTGTTTTGTTTTACATACAATTCTCTCTACGAACTTTGAATTTAATTAAAAAAAAGCAGATCTCTTTAGCAGGACGATCTCCTTTTTCTTTTTTTCATTACAAGATATTAGTAAGTATTTTAACTATAGCATAAGAAAGCATAGCAATAGTGATTCCAATAGCCGTTCCAATAAGCGTTCGAAGGGCCTTTTTCATTGCTTTTTTATCTCCATTAGCGGTAATAAGTTCAAATCCTCAGTAAATGACCAGAGCAGTACATACAAGAGCAAATGACCATCGGAGATAGTTGTTTACAAGATTTATTATATTAAAAAGTGTTTTTTCATCTCCACGGATACGAGTGTTGCTTGTTTGTCCCTCCATTGTAATATTGACATCATCTCCAGCCTGATCGTTTGGAAGTCTGACCTCTACTCAAAAAATTGGCATAAAGAAAGATGAAAGTATAACGATGAATGAAAACAGCTTTTTCAACATTTTTTTGATAAGACAAGGAAATAAAATTTAAATAGTTCCAATACTTCCTGTTCCAATAGAGCTTACTAGCCTAATGATTACTACACTTAGGAGAGCAAGGAGAATTCATACTCAAATATATATTAAATTATTCAGAATTTCTTTTGGGTTTTCTCCTTTAGAAGCTTTTACTACATACATTACTCCGTTATAGATAATCATGGTTACGGCAAGTACCATTGTCATTCTTAGTAGGAATTTTGTGATTTGAATGATGAGTGATTGTCTCTTATAAATTCCTGCATCTGATCCACCAATATTGATGGTTGTTCCTTCTTTTAAAACATACTTTCAGACACTTCTCTTTGTCGTTCCTATGCTGTCTCCTCCGACAATAGTATCTTGTTGGATAGCCGGAGAAAATACCTGTTCCAAAAAATCCTGACTTGTTGATCCCTCAGTCGCAAAACTTAGGGAACTGAGTCAAAAGCTAAAAAAAAGCACAAAAATCAGAATTTTTTTCATATTTTTTACATTTGAGCAAGTAAATTGTCGGCTTCTACGAGTTCTTGTTCTCTTACTTTTCCTTCTTCAGCTTGGATTTTTGCTTGAGCTTGATAGTAGGTAGCAGGATTGAAGCTTTGTTGGTATCTTTGGTTGATTTCGGCTTGTTTCTCGGCGTATTT
>JBHAST010000022.1:0-2931 GCA_041831495.1 bacterium
AGTGGCATAAACCTGAGAAACTCCAAGATTTGGAGTCCAGAAAACCTTCCGATGATGAAATTGATTATGATGATAAGGAAAAGTAGTTCAGGATAGGAGAGGAGCAGATTATTGATCCAGTCTCGCTGGAGGATTCCGTAGGCAATCCCCGAAACGATGAGCAGCTCTCAGCAAGAAATCCATCGTCCTTTTGTCCAAATTTTGAAATGAGGAAAGGTTTTGTCTGCGATGAGCACTCCGAGAATAAGCGGGAAAAGCAACCAGATTGTGAATAAGCCTTTGCGCTCTAGAAATCAGAATTCAAAGGTGCTACTTATTCGGCTTCCTGCGAGGAAAAAGAGCAAGAAAAGGGTAATCAAAAGGCTGACTTTACTGCTATGAAGGAGATAGAAACGATGCGAGATGCTTTTTATCACGAGGCTCGCTAAGAGAGCGATTCCAAAGATGAAAAGCGTGACTTTAAGCCCTGCAATACTTGCACAGAGTGCCAAGAGTAAGGGCTGATAAACTCCGAATACGCCAAGTCCTACGATTTGCCTTGAGAAACTGATCACTAGAGCTACGACGGAAAGGGAGAGCAGAAGTCCCAAAATCTGTATTGGGAATCCTGTTTTGAGCAGCTCATCAACGAAATAGGAAATCAGCATTCGTTTAGGGCTATTTTTGAAGTCCCAGGAAAACTGCGTGCTGTATTCTTGAGCAGCGAAATCTTTTTCTAGGGAAAGATCAGAAATCAGATTGATGAGATTGCTTGGACTGATGATCGTAATAGTGTCATTCTCTAGGTCTTGAGCATATTGGGCGAAGCTTCTCCTCAAAAGGATAGGATTCGCAGAGGTTGCAATAATCAGATTTTTGGCTGGTGCAGTCTGATTGCTTCTTTTGAGTGTAATATATTTTTCAAGATAGTTCTGGAAGTTTTTATCGTTGATAATAATGATATGTGCTGAATTAAAGGCAGTATGCTCGCTTTCATCAGCAGTTTCTTCATTGCTTGAGGTGAAAATCTTGGAAAAAAGATAGCCAGCTTTATTGAGCTCCTCTTCAAATCAAAAATGTAAAAATTCTGGTTCAGTTCAGAGGTAGAGCAGATTCTTTTCGTAGATCGCAATGCTTGTATTGAGGCTTCGTTCACAGTCATCTTGCTGAATTTTTGCTAGCAGCTCAAAATGTCCCGTATGCTCAAAATGCGTACTATAGCTGAGTCAAGTTTCAGGAGTTCTATTCCCATCAAGGAAAAATCTGACTTTTACTTTTTCTTCTTCTAGGGCTTGTGGAAGCTTGATTTCGTAGTGAAGCTCTTGGTTGATCAGTCCTCCTTGTGGTCCGATGAGTTCAGGAGCTAAGGAACAAACGGAGTTTATATCGCTGTTTTCTTGTGCAAAGAGGTTCTTCCCAAAGCTAATAAGAAAAAAAATCAGAATTCATAGACTGAGTTTTCATCGTTTTGAAAGGTGGTTCATTTCCAAGCAAAAAGGAATAAATCACTCCTAACTGTATATTTTTCCTTTTTCTTTGCAATTAGATTTCAAAAAGGTAATTGATAGGACCGACATTCGTGTTTGATACGAGCATTTCAGCTCAGAATTTTCCACTTTTGACCTTAAATCCTTTCGCTTCCAAACTTGCAAGGAAAAAGTCATAAGCTTCCTTGGCAAAGCGGTAGCTTCCGCTCTGAGAAAAGTCAATCTTTGTCCCGTTTTTATAGGCTCCAAAGAGGGTGAAATTGGAAATCACCAAAAGCTCGCTTCCTACCTCAGAGAGTGGCACTTCAATTTTCCCTTCAGCAGAGGAGAGGAGTTTGAGGGTTTTGAGTTTGGTGCTAAATTTTTCAATCGCGGTCTGCCAGTCCGAACGCGTTTCATCAGTCTTTCCGACGCCGAAATAGATCAAGATTCCGATTCAGATTTTTTCTGTTTTTTCTTGTTGAGTATGAGCTTCATCAGCATAGACTTGGACCTCAGCTGAGGAAACGGATTGGAGAATGAGTTTCATGATTACTTTTTCCTTATAAGCATAAAATTGTTGATGCCGTCCTTGTTCCTACAGCTGAAAAAATGCTCTCCGCATTTGGTGCATTCAGAATGAACATGGATCTCCTCGCAAGGAAGGGCTTGTAAACGGTCCTTGAGCATTGCCAGCATATCAAGATGGAATTTCCCATTCGCTTTCGGAGTGAGATACGAGGTTTCACATCGTTCACTGAATTCTGGTCCGACCTCATAACAGCAGCTCCTGATCGCAGGTCCAAGAAAAATGGTGAAATCTGACTCTCCCTTGGCTTGTAGCCTTTCCATCATATGCTCCACGATCCCTTGCTGAAGCCCTTTTCGCCCTGCATGCACGATTCCAAACCGTTCCTTTCCCATGATCGCAACCGCATTACAGTCAGACATGCCGACTTTAAGCCAGATTCCGGTTTGATTGCTATAGAGCCCATCGCCTTCGGTTCCATTGTCCCAATCAGGATTTCGTTCATGGATGAGCTTGCTATGGATTTGTTTACAGCAGAAAAAAGGCTCTAGCTGAGGATATTTTCACTTTTCTTGATCAAAGTCAGCTTTTTCTGTGAGTAAGATGTCGTATGCTCCAAAATCAAAGGTTTGCATTGCTTGTCTTGTAGAAAGACATTAAATAATCTAGCTAAAAATAATATTGATTCGCAGTAAAGAGGTCTAGGAAAATTTTCTAATAATCTTTTTATAAACCTGTGAAATGTTTTTTGATATCAGGATAATTTACTCTAATTTCATTTTCTCGTCGCTGTGTTTCATTGTTTCATTGAACATTGCTTTTTGCATAAAGAAGGAGTATGCTACATGTTCTATGTTTTTCATTCAAAAGGATAATATATCTATTTCCTGATCAATGAGGAGATTCGTTTAATCATGCAATCGCAAATTCACATTTAACTAAATGCAAGTGATCTGA
>JBHAST010000023.1:0-8330 GCA_041831495.1 bacterium
GCCTGAGGTGGTAACAAGATTGATCAACGAAGAAAATCAGTCTGTGCCTGTTTTGCCGACTACTGCGAAATGGTTTGGGGTAACCTATCAGGAAGATAAAGAAGCGACAAGTAGCAATATTGATGCCTTAATCGCAGAGGGAGTCTATCCAAAGCATTTGTGGAATTAAGCATTTTATCTTGTATGTTCTGAAAAGAATGCCAAGACCAACAAACAAAGCAGATTTGCTTCAAGCCGCAGAAATGCAGTTTCAAAAGTTTCAAAGCCTGATAGCTTCTCTTTCGGAACAAGACCAGGTGTCAGATTTTTCTTTTGATGATGAGTTTTTAGCTCATCAGAAAGAGGCTCATTGGAAAAGAGATCGTAATCTTAGAGATGTGCTGGTGCATCTTTATGAATGGCATCAACTTTTGTTCCATTGGATCACAGAAAATCAAAAAGGCATCGTAACATCTTTTCTTCCAGCACCTTATACTTGGAAAACTTATGGAGCAATGAACATTGAACTCTGGAAGAACCATCAAGACACACCACTTCAGAAAGCTAAAGAGCTATTTGAAAAAAGTCATTCTCAAGTAATGAGGTTGATTGAAGAATTTTCGGATGAAGAGCTATTTACTAAAGCTTATTTCCCTTGGACTTGAACGACAAGTTTGGGTGCTTATTGTGTGTCTGCGACTTCTAGTCATTATGATTGGGCATTAAAAAAGCTCAAGAAGGCTTTTATTCCTCTAAAATAAACGGATCATGAAGAAAAAAATCTGATTTTTGCTTTTATTAGGATTTGCTTATTGTGGAACGACTTTTGCTTGTTGGAACACTCTTCCTCCAGAAGATGAGCTAATGTATCAGCTTATGATCCCGATTTCCCAGTATTATCAACAAAATGGAACACTTGATCGCATCCTTCCTCTCCTAGAAAATTGCGAACAGCAACATCCAAATCCTACGACACAAAAAGCTTGCCAAAAAATCAATACTACTTTCTTGGGAAAAATAGAACGCACTCCTTTTGATTGAGTTCTTTCTGGCGAGCTCATAGCAATGACAGGGCATCTTTTCAAAGCTCCTCTTGGCTACCCATGAACTCGTGTGGAGAATCTTTTTCAGATAGGGGAGTGGAGAATTGGTATTCCTAACACTCTAGATTCCACAACGCGTGGTTCATACTATCAGAATTTTTTGATTGCAAAACAGGGGGATAGTCATTGGAATCTGTTCCCAAATCTTCCGATATTTACAGATTATCATCCTTTCTTTCTAAGAAATGAAGGGAAAAATCTGATTTTTTGATGGAGAGGGGAGTCACTTTATGAGAAGAAAGTTTACACTGAAAAAGTAGTAGAATTTGCTTTTATTGATGGCGTATTTAGAAAACACGCATGTCGGCAGTATTTGTATAATGAGCCACGAGAACAGCTCTTTGCGCTTCAAATGCTTGATCGTATCGTAAAAAAACCGATAGCATTGGAAGAATGTCCCTGATAATCAGGAGAGAAGAAATTTCTCCACTTCGTGATAAAAAATTTTACTCTTGAAAACAGACCTTCATTTCCCTATACTTAAAGACTGATGGGGGTGACTTTGGATTTGATGGAAGGAATCTGTACCTCTTGATAGCCATTGCTCAATGATTGACTGAGCCTAAAACCAATCAAACCAAAAATGCTAACGCATGAAAATCTCTTCTTAAGAGAGCTGAACTTGTAAAAGCTTACGCCTAGTCGTCAAGCTACAAGCCAGTTAAAAACCAACCTTGCATACTGACTCCTGCTAGGAGCAAGGTAGACTACAGCAGGAAACCCAAACCTTGTTGTGTAAAATTGAAGCATCGTGTTTGTCGTTTTCCCTCTTCTCCCTGCTCAATAAGGCTAAAAATCAGGTTAAAAAACTGACTATAATGGTAGAAATCAAGGTGTATACCTTTTAGACCGGAGTTCAATTCTCCGCACCTCCAAAAAAAAGCTTTTTTTATTTTTTTCTTGAAAAATATGAGAATCCCAATCTGAATTTCCAATAGGCATGTGCATCTTTCACAGGCTGATGCAAATACGCTTTTCGGCTCTAATTATGAGCTTACGAAGATCAAAGACCTTTCTCAGCCAGGGCAGTTTGCCTGCGAGGAATGCGTAACGATCAAAGGCGCAAAAGGCGAAATCTCAAAAGTCAGAATTTTGGGCCCTTATAGAAAGTTTTCTCAGGTAGAAGTAATGCTCGGAGATTCTTTTAAGCTTGGAACGCCAGCTCCCATCAGAGAATCTGGAGATTTAGAGGGTTCGGCTCCTGTGACGATTATCGGTCCAGCAGGGGAGGTGGAACTCAATCAAGGAATGATCGTTGCCAAGAGACATATTCATATGACCGTTGCTGATGCGGAAAATTTTGGAGTTACCAACGGGCAAATCGTAAAAGTAAAGACCAATGGAAAAAGAAGTCTGATTTTTGATGAGGTGGTTATTAGGGTTTCAGATAGCTATGCGCTTGATATGCATATTGATGTAGAAGAGGGGAATGCTGCTGGACTCAAGCAAGGGGATTGGTGAGAGTTAATCCTAGACTAGGAGCTTAATAATGACTTGAGAATTTGTTTATCTCAAACAAAGAAATGAAAATTTTAGTTGGGCTTTCGGGAGGCGTAGATAGTGCCGTTGCAGCCGCGCTTCTCAAAGAGCAGGGACATGAAGTGGTCGCTGGGTTTATGAAAAACTATACCTCGGAAAGCGGAAACTGCACGACCTACAATGATGTGATTGATGCGATCAAGGTTGCTGAATTTCTAGGGATTGAAATTCGCTCTTTTGACCTTCAGAAAGAATATCAAGAGAGGATTATCGACTATATTTATGCGGGCTATCAAAAAGGAATCACTCCAAATCCTGATGTGCTGTGCAATTCTTTGATCAAGTTTGATGTTTTTTTGCAGAAAGCTCTGGAACAGGGCTTTGATAAGATCGCAACCGGGCATTATGCGAGAATCGAGGAAAAGTCCTCCCTTGCTAAGGCGAAACGTAGTGAAGTCCCGAGCTATCGGGAGAGTGCCGAGCGAAGCGAGGCGGAGGGATATCATCAAAAACTATTTTCTGAGATCGCCTCTCTTAAAAATTCAGAATTTAGTACTGAAGGACAGTCCTCCCTTACAAAGGAGGGACTTCATTCCTCTCTTGAAGCTGAGAAGACCTTCTCTCTTCTTCGTGGAGTCGATCATAACAAGGATCAATCCTACTTTCTCGCGGGGCTCAACCAATTTCAGCTTCAGCATTCAGTTTTTCCGCTTTGAGAGCTTACGAAGCCTGAAGTTAGGGCTTTAGCAGAGAAGATGGGACTTCCCAATGCGAAGCGTAGAGATTCACAGGGGCTTTGCTTTATCGGAAATGTGCCGATCAAAACTTTTCTTATGCAGAAATTCCCCATTAAAAAGGGAGAAATCAGAACTTTAGAAGGGCAGGTTGTAGGGACTCACGATGGAGCCTACTTTTTCACGATCGGTCAGAAACAGGGCTTAGGTCTGAATTTTAAGGCTTATGTCTATCGCATAGATATTGAAAACAATATCGTTTATGTGTGTGATAAAGAAGCAGAAGAGCTGCAAACTCAAGAAATTATAGTGAAAGATTGGCATTGGATTGCAAAGGAATATCCAGTGTGATCCTCGTTGACAGGAAAAATCCGTTATCGTCAGAATCCTCCTGTTCCTTGCTCACTTCTCAAAAAAGGCAATTCTGAGTTAACTTTTCGTTTTGATCAACCTCAGTGGGCAGTGGCTCCAGGTCAGGTTTTCGTGTTGTATTATGGAGAGATCTGTCTTTGAAGCGGAATTATTGCTTAATTGATCAAAAAAAAGACAAAGAGCGCAGCTGTTGCGCTTTTTTCTTGTGAAAAAAACTTTCAAATTTTTTGCATTTTTTTGCATTGTCAAGTATAATAGGAAAAACTTTATTTCTCTACTTGATAAAAACTCAATGGCAATCAAAAGAATTAGAAGGATTAAACCGCAAAGACTCACGAAACCTAATGTCTTGTCCTTTATCGCATACACGCTGATTCTCTTTTTCGGGACAACAATTTTGGTCAATATCAATCCAAATGCCAACGAAAATTATCGTCAGGACTGGGAATCAAGAACTTCGCAGCCAATGCAGTGGATTTTCCTCGCAGATAACGGGAAACAATACGATCTTTTTTCAGCTTCAGAAGCAGGAGAACACGCCTCAGCTGAAGATTGGAGCTATCTTTTCCCAGAAGAAAAAACGCAAACCTGAACTACCACAGCACTCCCCTCAGACAACGATACTCCAGCAATGAATTCAGATTTTTGATCTTGAAATACTGAAAATAGCACAGGAACTGTCCTCAAAGCACCTAAAAAAGCCTATAGCGCTTTGCGAAGTAGCTTAGAAGATCGCTCGGTTTTTATTACGATGGTTTTTGAGTATCTCTTGAGAGGCGATATTGTGGAGCTTCCAGAGGGTGCGGTCAGATATGTGGTTTTGCTCTATGGTATGGAAGATCAGGTAAAAGAGAAAATCTTTGAGGAGAAGTCGTGTTTGACGCCTTGGGGTTATGAGATCGATCACGGAGCTTCAGTTCTTGCCTATGAGCAGAGAGCAGATGCTCCTCATATCTGTAATCTCCAGAGAAGAACCTGTAAAAATGGGAAACTTTCTGGTTCTTTCACTCAAAGTTCCTGCGATGAAAGCCTTAATGGAAACATCAAAAATCTGCCTTATCACACCTATAATACCCAAGACCTCGGAGAGTTTATTCAACCTTCCAAAAATCCAATCAACGAAAATGCAGACTTCAACCTTGAGGGAAAAATCAACGATCCTCAATCTCCAATCCTCATCGCTTGAACTCCAAATGACGAAACTTCTGATGAAGCAAATGAGGTTCCTCAGCAGCAAAATCCACGCAAATACTGCCAAGCTCCACGAGGCGAAAAAGTTCAGGCTGGACAGTTTGTCAAAGCCTATAGATTCAAAAATGGATTTACTGATATTCCTTGTAAAGTGCAGCTCAGACTCTGCGTAGATGGAGAGCTTGAAGGCAGCTATGATGAGGCAACTTGTCAGCCTTGGGAAACCTCGTATGAAGACTTTCTTCACGGCTATATGAATAGTGAGGAGCCTTCGCCACAGAGATTACTCAAAATGCTAAAAACTGAATTTGAACCCGATCCTGAATACGGGAACAATCTCTCTCCTGAGCTCATTGATCAGCTTTTGAATATTTTGCGTGAATAAAAAGCGCTTTATAATTTGCAAAAATTGCAATATATATATAATGTTCTTACCTTTTATTTTCTTATCTTATTTATCATGAAAAAAAGACTGATTTTACGATGAGTATTCCTGACAATACTTCTCGGCTATGGCATTTGGCGAATGAGACCTGCCAATTTTCCAGAAAGCACAAAAGATGATTCCTTTTTTGAGATTCCGCTTCCAGCTCCTATCGTAAAGGAAGATAATCTCGGCTATACCTTACAAAGTGAGAAAGCTCAAGCTTTGATGAAGCTGATTGCTTCTTATGATACAGAAAATGTAAACCCAAAAAGATTTGATCGTTATTATCTCAGTGATTTCTACAACCTTAAAGAAATGAAAGTTGCTCATCTCAAATTGCTTCCAGAAGAAACAAGGGCAAGAGTTGAAGAAAACATAGACCATGCTGTTCAAATCTGATCAAACTATGATTTGAATCTAGATGAATTCTTTTCTGGAATGCAGATGCAAGAGCTTTTACAAAAAGTAGAAGAAAATTGATACCTGCCAGAGCTTATTTCCAAGATCAAAACTCAGGAATGGGTGATAGATGACTATGGATGGTTTGAAGGAGCTAATACTCGGAAAGATGATGAAAAAATCAGCACCTTTTTAACGATTCTTGGAATCTATTACTATCATACTGCTGAAGCAGAAAAGGGACAAGAAGCCCTCACTGCTGCACTTCTTTTGAATCTCAAACAAGCAAAATTTAATAATAGCATTGAGACTGCTGTAGCATTTAGCAAAATTAGCAAAACTCTAGAAGCTATACACTATCTCAAAGAAAAAAATCTGATTCCAGAAGAGCATCTTCAGACCTTGTCAGCACTTTTTGATTCTTATCATCAAGATCCAATGCTCCTCAGTCAACATATGTTGAAACTTGACTATCAAGGACATAAGAAAATGGTGCTTATGATTCCAAGTCAAACAGGAGAAGAAAGCTGGAAAGGAAGAACGCCTCTTTTTGATCTTCATGAGACCCTAGCTTGATTAAAAAGCCTTTATGAACTCGCATCTACCGTAGAAAGCACGAATTCTGCTTTATTTGAAGCACGACAGCATAAGCTTGATGCAAGATGTTCTTGGGAAACAGGAATGGCAAAAGAGAACGAGCACTATCTTGTTCATCACTATCGTATATCGCTTTGGGAGCCGCTTGTATCTGCACTTTGGAGAAAAAATGCCGTAGGAACTCAGATTCTTTGTTCTTTGTATCCTAGGACAGATGTTTCCTATTATGAGAACATGTATCAGCTTAAAGACCAGATTTTTTGAGAAGAATAACAAGAAGAGATCTCAACACATACTAGAAGAAGTCCTTACCCTTTCTAAGGGCTTTTTCTCTTGCTATTTTTCTGCTTTTTTATATGCTTTACTTGTTTTTACCTCATTAGGTTTTGAAGAAATATGCAAATGCAACTTACTAAAATAATAGCAACGGTCAGAGATGATTATGAAACAGAAAAGATTGCTCAGCTTTATGATGCTGGAGTAGATGTCATCAGAATCAACTTTACTCACGCAACACCAGAAACTGCCCAAAAAATCATTGCTGAAATCAATAAACTTAATGCAGAGGGAACCACGCATTTGAGCATTCTCCTTGATACGAAAGGACCTGATATTAGAACAGGAGTTAGAGAAACCCCGCTTCAAGTGAAAAAGAATCAGATTTTTTCTCTTTTTGTAGATGAAGAAAAACTAGAAGAGGAGTCTGATATTTTTTGCGATTATCCATGAATTTTAAAGGATGTGAATGTTGGGCAACAAGTAATCATTGATTCAGGATTATTGCTTGTCGAGGTTAAAGAAATTTTGAAGGATCATCTTGTTTTAAAAGCACTCAATGATGCAGAAATCTGATCTAGAAGGCATATCAACCTCCCTGGAGTGAAAATCTCGCTACCAGCAATGATTGAAAAAGATAAAACGGATATCCTTTTTGGAATTCAAATGGGAATTTCTTATATTGCAGCATCTTTTATCAGGACAGGAGATAATGTAAAAGAAATCAGAGCTTTTTTGGACGAAAATGGTGGAGAAAAGGTGAAAATCATCTCCAAGATAGAAAATCAAGAGGCGGTTGAAAACCTTGAAGAGATTGTAAAGCTTTCAGATGGAGTAATGATCGCTAGATGAGATTTGGGTATTGAAATGCCGATTTACGAGCTTCCTGTTTATCAAAAAAAGATTCTCGATAAATGTTTTGTTTATGGGAAACCGGTTATCATCGCAACAGAACTGATGAAAAGCATGGTAAATAATCCTTTTCCAACAAGAGCTGAAGTAAGTGATGTGTATAATTCCGTGATTATGAGGGCAGATGCCGTGATGCTTTCGGATGAAACCGCGATCGGGAAATATCCAATCAAGGCGGTTCAATATATGCAAAAAATTATCGCCGAAGCAGAGAAAACAACCAATAACAAGCATAAAGATTTTGATATTCAGTCAGTAGAGGAGTCTGAAATCCTCAAAAAAGCGCTTGCTCGTTATGCTTTGATGCTGGCAGATGAGGTGCATGCCAAGCTGATTATCGCTTTTTCGTATTCAGGAAATCTCGCAAGGTATTTATCAGCTTTTAAACCTAATATTCCTGTGATATCTTTTACTGAGGAAGAGAAAGTTCATTATTCTCTCGGTGTAAATTACGGTATTTTTTCAGAAAAAATAGAAAAATTCTGATCTCATATGTCAGAAGATCAAGATATTGCGATTCAAGTTCTTAAAGAAAAAAAAATGGTCAAAAAAGGTGATCAGATTATTGTCATCGGAGAAAGATTTCACAATAATTCTCGCCAACCCCAAATGAGAATCATTCAGATTGATGAATAATTTTTAAAGCCTCTATCAAAAAATTCGGTTTGTTTTTTCCTAAAATCATACTCAATCTAGAGGGAAATACTTATTATAAGCCAAAATAATTCAGATGCTTCTTTTATACAAGGGTCTTGATAACTTTGCTGTTAAGAATTAGCTTTATTCAATCAAAAAATCAAGAAAGGTTTCTATAATCATCTTATAAAACAAAATAATTCAAACAAAAAAATTAGAAATCAA
>JBHAST010000024.1:0-9538 GCA_041831495.1 bacterium
AGGATTACCACATCAACGACTTTTCCTTCGCTTCCAGATGGCATGTAAAGCGATGTATCTTTTACATTCTTGGATTTGTCTCCAAAGATCGCCTGAATCAGCTTTTCTTCTGGTGTGAGCTCTCCTTCTCCTTTTGGAGTGATCTTACCAATAAGCAAGTCTCCACCTTTCACGATAGAACCAATCCTGATAATTCCTTCTTCATCAAGATTTCCAAGCTTTGCCATCGCAACTCCTGGGATATCGTTTGTGGTTTCTTCAGGTCCGAGCTTGGTTTCTGCCACTTCAATTTCGTATTCATTGATCATGATAGAGGTCAACTCATCATCTTTCACGAGCCTTTGAGAAATCACGATCGCATCTTCATAGTTATATCATTTCCAAGGCATAAACGCAACTCTAAGCGACTTTCCAAGCGCCATCTCTCCATTCACGGAACATGGTCCTTCTGCGAGCAAATCACCTTTTTGCACCTTTTGCCCCAAGGAAACACAAGGCACCTGCGTGATACACGTTTTATGATTTGACCTTACGAAAGTAGTAAGTCAGTATTCTTTAGTTCCTTCCTTGTATTTTACTTTAACGCTTCCTCCATCTACATACACCACTTCTCCCTCTCCTTCAGCCTTGATCACCGCATGAGTCATCTTTACGATATCAGCTTCAAGTCCTGTTCCAACGAGTGGAGCATCGTTTTTGAGCAATGGAAGTGCCTGTCTTTGCTGGTTAGTCGCTACAGAAGCACGCACCGCATCGTTATGATCTACAAACGGAATCAATGAAGTATTAGGAGAAAAAATCTGACTGAGATTCACGTCCATATGCGTAATATCATTCACATGGAAAGTTTCCATCTCACTAAAATGCCTCGCAGCCACTCTCGTAGACAAAATATTATTGTGATCATCAATTGGCGTGGTCGCATCAGCAATTACCACTTTTTCATCCATTTCTGGAGAAATATATTCCAATTCTCCTGTGAAATATGGTTTCACAGCAACAGGTTTTTTGAGTTTTCCATATGATTTTTCAATTGTTTCAGCAGCTTTCTGGTCAATGACTGCATTTTCAGCAATAATCAGTTTCTTGCTTGGATTTCCCTTAGCATCAAGCTCAAAAATATCACGATGAGCGATTCTACCGATCAAGGATTCAGCTTTTGCTTCTGCTTCACGAAAAACCTTAAGCGCTGGCGTTTCCAAGAATCCTTCATCATTGATTCTACTGTAAAGGGATTGATAGATTACAAGTCCAATATTTTGTCCTTCTGGCGTTTCAATCGGACAAATTCTACCATAATGCGATGGATGCACATCTCTCACCTCAAACTTCGCAGTTTCTCTCTTCAAACCTCCAGGTCCGAGCGCAGTAATTCTTCTCTTGTGCTCTACTTCTGAAAGTGGATTAATCTGATCCAAAAATTGAGAAAGCTGACTGGTCGCAAAAAAGGATTTGATAGAGTTATCAATCATCTTGAAGTTTACGAGATCCGTGATCTTGAGTGGATTTTCCATGTTCAAAACGGAAAGTTTTCCTCTTACGCTCTTTACGAACTTTCTCATCACTGGCTGCAAATGTGCATACAAGATTTCTCCCATTGTTCTCACTCTCTTGTTTGAAAGATGATCAGAATCATCAGTATAATAGCCTTTTTTGTGATTACAGAGATTTACGAGATATTTTACCGCTTCTACGATATCATTTCCATCAAAGATATTTGATTCAGCAGATTTAAGTGGTTTTTTGAGATTCAGTTTTGCATTGATTTTTCTCCTTGCGATATTTCCGACATAGATTCTCTCAGGAAGCAAGAACTGCCCTTTTACATAGTCCAAAGCTGACATCGCATCAATCAATTCCCCTGGTCTGAGTTTTCCATAAATGTGCTCTGCAGCAGAGATCGCATCAACGGTCGTATCTTTTTTGAGGGTAATATCAATAAAATCTACATCTTCTTCATCAAGCATATCTTTAAACGCCTCCCTGATACTTTCATCAGTTTCCAGCCCAAAAACTCTCAAAAGTGAGGTAATAGGGAACTTTCTAGATTTATTGATTCTCGCTACGATGGTTCAGGTTTTTTCTACATTTACCTCAAGCCAAGGACCATTTTCTGGAATCAGTTTGAAAGAATACCAGAAATCTTTCTTTCCGTAAAAGATACCGTAAGATCTAATAATCTGTGAGATAATCACCCTCTCAACTCCATTGATAATGTAAGAAGCTGACGGCGTCATCAAAGGAAGAATACCGATATTTGCTCTCTTGTTGAAAAGCACCTTTTCAGATACTTTTTTGGTCTTCTCATCTTCAATTTTTTCTACGAGCTTTACTTTAGCAGTAATGATTCCCCCGTAAGTAAGCTCCTTTTTTCTGCACATATCAACCGTTTCAATCGGCTCGGAAACCTGTAAATCTGAGATTGCAACATACATTTTTTCTCCTGCGATATCCCAGATATTTTCCACATCAGAGAAAAGTTTTCCAAGGTAGATATTGATAAAATCAGCATATCCTTTTTTCTGAAGCTCCAAGAGATCAGGCAATTCCCCATAACTTCTTGGCTTAGTCAAAAAGATTCTACCATCCTGCTGATAGTAGTCCTTGAAGAGCTCTTGAACCTTTGCAGGAAGAACTGAATTCTGAACCTCCTTTTCGGTCTTCACTACCTTTGCAGAAGCTTTCGCAATTTTTGGTTCAGCTTTTTTGCTTGTCGTTTTTTTGGAAACAGAAAAAGAAGACTTGGTAGGTTTACCTGTCTTTTCTGCTCCAGCTTGCTTTTTTGTTACCATAGATGCAATCTGATAGAGATATAAACAAAATAGGGTTACTATTCGAGATAGTATTGAAGAGCAAACCGTTTTCCAAAGACCACATCCATTGTTTGACCTCCTCTGCAACAGCTACCTCTATTTTGCATAAGAAATGATGAAGAACATGTTTAGAGCCATCTTTTGAGCTTATAAACACAAAAAAACTGAAATTGCCTTCAATTTTTCCTCAAACATCAAAGGATAATATATGATTACCCAAGAGAAAATCAAGTCTTTTTCAGTTTTTTCAGTTTTTTTTTGGACAAAGAAGAGTCTTCTAAAAAAAGGAAATATGTAGTTTTTAGATATTCAAAAAAATAAGGGATTTTCTTTATGGTTATAAAAATAGAATCTCTAGAAAGAAAGTCAGATTTTTTCAACTTTTTGATTTTTTTGTCACATTTTGTTCACTGCTTCCGTTTCTTATAACAGAAGTTTTTACTTTTTAATCCACTTCTATCATGAAAACAAAACTTATTGCAACAGGAATGCTCCTTGGGGGTGCTTGCCTGATCACCAACGCTTTCGCACAGGAGAGCAAACTGCCTTTAGCCAATACCGAATGGACTTTGACCGCTGTTGATGGGAAAATGGCGACAGGAGCCAGCTTGAATTTCAAAGACAAGGAACTCTTTGGAAAATTCTGTAATCATTTCTCTACGAGCTATCAGGAGAAAAACGGAACACTCAAGACCGAAGTCCTCGCGATGACTAGAATGCTTTGCCAGGGCGATATTATGCAGCACGAAATGGATTTCGCTCCAGAAGGTGCAAAACTTGAGTTTTCAGAAAAAGGCTTAAAACTGACTCAAACCAACGGTCATACCTACGAATGGAAAAAAGCTGAAGCAGAAAAGAAATCTCACTTTGATAATGGTGAATGGAAACTCCTTACTTTCAACGATAAGGCTGCGGTAAGCGGTGCGACATTAAGCTTCTCTGGAGATTGGCTTTCAGCAAAATTCTGCAACAGAATGTCTGGAAAGTATGAGCCAAGAGCTTGAAAGATTAAGGCAGAAGGGCTCATGACAACCTTGATGATGTGTCAGGGGGAACTTGGTGAGTATGAAATGGCTTTTGAAATAGAGAATGCAAGCTATGAAATGACTAAAGATGAGAAACTCCTTATCACCACGACAAAAGGAGATCGTTTCCTCTGGGGAAAAGCCGATATGATGATTAAAAAGGACCATATGGATCAGAAAGAAAAAGATCAAGCTGCCGTAGTTCATAAGGTGCTTGATGATCATTTCCAAAAAAATGCAAAAGCTTTTCCAACAGCAAAGGAAAAAACAGCTTTGCTTACTCAGGTGAAGAAAATTTTTGTAGCGATGATTGAAAAAGCGGATCAAGCAATGAAAGAGTCTTATCAAAACTTCCTTAAGCTGATTGAAAGCTACAAAGTAAAATAAAAAAATCAACCTTCTTCTTAAGAAATGAGGCTTTAAAAGCCTCTTTTTTTATTTCTCTAATTCCTATTTAACACTAACGTAAGAAATATAATAAAGAAAAACTCTCAAAGAAGATTATATAAAAAAGACTTTTCTCAGCTATAAAATTTCGATCAATACATCTGTTTTTTCTATACAAAAAAAGTCTAACCCTCACTTTGAGTCAGCTTTTTTGACATTTCCTTCCATTTGGAGTATAATGAATCTGATTCTTTTTTATTGTGTTAAATTTTGCATGAATACTCCTAAAAGTGAAAGTTATATCGTATCTTTGGATTCTCTTTTAACAGTTGGTCAAAAGGAAGGTTTAAATTATTCTCAAAGTCCTGAAGATGTTTTTACTCAACAACAAGAACTTAAAAATTTAAGAGAACAATCCAAGCAGGAACAAGAACAACAACTTTTGGAGCTCTATAAAGCTTTCAATGCAGAAGCAGATTTTGATATTTTTGCTCAAAAACAATATCTTTCGGAAGATCTCAAGAAAAAAAATAATACTATTTTACAAATGAAGATTCCACTTTTCTTTAAAGGAAAGCCAATAATTGATCAGCACCTACAATCTCTTTCCGATATTTTATCTGAATCTTGTCAAAATACTCCAGAAGAGAAAATACAAATGATTATTGAATCTCTTCATACTTCTTTGCCTACAAAACTTAATCTTGATGGAAAAAGAGAAGGTTTTTCCTGTTGAAGTCGTGCATTATTACTTTATCAAATTTTTAGAGAATATGGAAAAGAGTTATGAATTGAAAAATCAAATCTTGCACTTCCTTATGGGCATGTCATGAATATTATTACCTTGAAAGGGAAAAGGTTTCTTGCAGATGCTGGAGCTGGATGTTTTAATTGTATTGATGAACTTTTTCATGAATTTGAAGATCAAGATTGGAAAATTTGTCAATTAAAGAAGCCTATTACAAAATTTTCAAATCCAGAAAGTGGAATCTATTCTTTTACGACCTTTCCACTACTTTCTTCTCTTGGAGATGATCAAAATTTTTATGTCAGTCTTTCATTGAATTTATATGAATATTTTTTGAGAGATAGATTATTTCAAAGTGCAAATAACTATCTAAAAAAGCATTCTGAATTTTGAATTTCTCATATTGAAACGATTCCAGAACTTAAGGCAATATATGTAGATAAAGTCCTTGCTCAGCAAGAAAAGCCTCTGAAAGGAATCTTAAATGAAGGCGATAATCAGCTTTTTAATTTGGATAAGCAACAGCAATTACAAAGGATCCAATCCGTATTAAATGTAGAATGGACTGAGTCTCAAAATAAGCAAGAATGGGAAACAAGAAAAAAGATTATTGCTGAGCTTATCAAGCAAAATGGTAGAAACAAAGAAGCTTATGCTTTGGAAACTAGAGATCATATTCTTCATTCATATCATGAAAAAGACAAAAATATTCTTAAAAATCTTAATCTAAGTCCTCAAGACCAGCAAGAAATCTTTAATCAGTTAATGAAAACATATGGGAAAGAAAATCTCGTTTCAGTTTTATTGAAAAATGTTGAAACAAGCTTTGATATTACTCTTTGAACCTTTAAACATGCTACAAAAATTATTGAAGAGCCTCTATTAAATGAAAAACTACTTTGATATCTGCAAGCCAAAATTATGCAAGCTAATCAAATGAATACAAATCTTCAGAATATTCTTGTCCAAGAGCTTTGAAAAATAGTTTTTCCTATTTCTTAAACCAAAAAAGGGATATTTTCTCGAAAATTTCTTTAAGATGTTGTTACTTCAAAAGGAGATAACCTCCTACATAGTTTCTAAGTTTAATCCTCCCATTTGATTCCTTTTCTCCCTTTCTCCCTCAAAAGCCTCAAAAACAAAGCGTCCTGTTTCATTTTCTACGAGATAAGGCTCTTTTTCTTCATAGTTATAGTTTTTCCCTTTTCTGCACTTGCGAAAATGTCGTCTAAGTAAGAGGTAATATCCAGCTTTTTATATTCTTTATTGATTTGATACTCAAGAATATTGCTGTCTCTCTCAGGTATTAGAAAGCAAATGTATTTATCTAAAGACTTCTTCCTATCGGAAAGAACTATAAAAATATATATGACTACAATTCTTTGAAATATCAAAAAAAGCCTAACCCTCACTATGAGTCAGCTTTTTTTGAGAATATCCATGAGAAGACTATTTCTGTCTTTGAACGGTCAATTGATGTCTTCCTTTAGCTCTTCTACGAGCAAGAACTCTTCTTCCTGTCCAAGAGTTCATTCTCTCTCTAAATCCGTGGGTTCTAATTCTCTTTGTCCACTGATATTTTCTGATTCTTCTTAATTTACTTGCCATGAGAATGGGATACTAATCAAATAAAACAAACTATCTACTGATAAAGTTGAGGAGTCCAAGCGTTCTTGCTCTGATAATCTCCTGTCTTACTTTTTTCTGAATCTTTACAGAGTTTCCAGTATAAAGTCTTGGCTTGATATCTCCAAATCTTGTAAGGTAGTATTTCAAGATAGGAAGAGATTTCCAGTTGATGTATTTTGCATTTCTCTCATTTGCGAAGAAAGTGATTTTTTGACCATACTTTCTATCTTTGATTTCTTCAATTGCTTTGTCAAATTCAGATTGCAATTTTTCAAAGTGGAAGAACTTTTGATCAGCTCCCATCTTGTAAATCTCGTATTTTACGATCGCCTGATTATACAAAAGTGCAGCTTTTACTTCTTTCACCTGTTCTGGCTTAAGATTAAGCAAGTAAGAAACAAAGTAAGCTTTAGTATTCTTGTCTTTAAGTTTGAAAGAAAGGTTCTGAATTCAGATTTCATCTTTTTCTTTCACTTCAAATTTTGCTTCAAGATCAGCAAGAACCGCTTTTCTGTCTGCTTCAGAAGTGTTTGCGTTGAGCAAAAGCACCAATTCGTAATGTTGCATTAACTTGCGAAATAATAAATAAAAAAGGTAGATACTTTTTGATTCGCCGAATGCTTGAGAGTATATTTTTCTAGGATCGAAAATCAAGAGAATTTGAAAGTTTTTTGGCGTGAGCTATGAGAAATCAGGTTATTTTAAAGAGAAAAAACAATGAGGAAGTGATAAAAAATGATATTTAAAAAAATCTCTTCCTCTAAGGAAAAGACTTTTTCGCAATTCAACAAGAAAAAAGAGCACCACCATCAATATTAAACGCTCACAACTAGAAAAGAAGGCTTAAAGCTGACTCAAAAGATCTCAGAGCTTCTCTTCTTGATCTACTTTAATTTCCTTTGCAAGCTCCTCTCTTCCCATAGTATCTAGAACCGCCTCCCATTTCTTGAGCCTCATCTCTCTTTCAGCTTCAATCGCCCCCTGCTCATTTTCATCTTCTTTTTTGAGAATCTGGAGATTCATCTGCTCTTCAACATAAATTTCATAAAGCCTCAACATTTGAAAAGATCGAAGCTCAGAAACCGTTTTTACCACACTCTGATCTCCACTTTTTACTGCGATAAAGAGCTCATGTCCTCCCTTTTCTGAGTCGAACTTTAGCTCATAATCACTTGAAAAAGATGCGGTTACCAACTGCTGGAGAAGCCTCCAGTCAAAATCATCTCCCAACTCATCTGGAGTAAGGTAGTTAATAGGAGCAAATTTTACGAGATATTCGGTATACCAAAGCTGATCCTCAATATCTCACTGAATTGGACCATAAAAGCCCTCATACTTTTCAACGATTTCTTTTTTATCAGCTTTTTCTCTCATTTCTGCGATAAAAGCCTGAAAATTGAATAACATTGCTCTCAATATAACAAAATAAAAATAGAGTTCTCGTTAGAATACTATTTTCCTTATAGTAAATTTGTAGAGGAATGCAAGCAAAAAGTCAGACTTTTTTCTCTTTTTTGCTAAGAAATCTTTTTTTCAAAATTTAAACTTGAAATACTAGGGGAAATTACTATACTCCCTTTCGTAAAAGATGCTGAGGTGATGGAATTGGTATACATGTACGCTTGAGGTGCGTATGCCATCTGGCTTGAGGGTTCGAGTCCCTTCCTCAGCATTTTTTTGTTTTTGAAAAAAACGGCATTGAGCCGCCTTTCCAAAAATACTTCAGATCAATACCACTTCAAACCAACAACACTAATTTTCAATTGTTAATTGTTAATTTTCAATTGTTAATTATAATAATCCTGAATGATCAAGCTTATCAATATTTTCAAGGTTAAGCTCGGTTTTGTAGTCGATTTTTTGTTTACTATTCTGAGTTTTAAATTTTTCTATCATCAGGTCGGTTTTGCTGATTTTACTAAAAGTCGTTTGGTATTTCTGCGTGCTATCAAAAAAATGATTCTGAATGACTTTTGCCAAGAAAGCAACGATATTGAGCTCAGAAATCTTGAAAAACGCAATCAAGACAAAAAAGAGAAAAATCAGAACCGCAAAGAAAGTTCACACTACCTTTGAAGTCTGCGAAAATTTAGAAAAAACCACGAGCGAGATTGCGATTCCTATTGCGAGAATAAAAAGCTGAACCAGCGAAATGGTCAGGGGTCCAATAGAAAAATTCAGTCCAGAGAGCAAGCCTTTTTGAATATTTTTTGGGAATACGGCTTTCATCGCATCATTGCAAAGTAAAAGTTCTCGTCTATTATAGCTTAAAATTTGAAAAAATGCAAATTCTTGGGGAGAATTTCTTTCAAATTTTGATGAAACACAAGACAAAATGTAGTGGATTTATTTTTTGATTGGGAGTTTTGCTGCGAGATAGGCAAGTCCTAGAGCATCAGCAGCATCGTTGTATTCGGGAAGTTCCTGAAGTCTGAAGAGTTTCATAATCATTTTTTGGACAAGTAATTTGTCGGCTTTCCCATTTCCTGTAATGTATTTTTTGAGCTCAATCGGAGAAAATTCTCTGATTTCTGCTCCATATTTGAGTGCCATCATGAGTAAAATTCACCTAATGCCGTAGACAAATTCCGCATTGTTTTGATTAAATTTTGTGAAAAAAAGCTTTTCCATACTCACGATGCTGATTTTTTTTTCTTTAAAAAGAGCTTCAAAAAAACTACTAATCTGAAGCATCCTTTCAAATTGATCTTTTCTCGTAGGAGCGGTTTTTTTCTGGAGGAGAATACCCGAATCATGGATTTTTAATTCTCAATCAATGAGTGCATAACCGAGCTTTCTCACTCCTGGATCTATTCAGAGAATCATCAGTTGCGGTCAACTAAAACTGAAAGTATGGGAAAAATTTATTTCGTGAGTTCGTAGGTGTCTTTTGCAATCATCAATTCCTCATCTGTTGGAATTACCCAGAGCTGAAC
>JBHAST010000025.1:0-37429 GCA_041831495.1 bacterium
AGTATTTTGTTTCAACCATATATGATTGACCTTTTTGTAAATCTTCAACCGCAATTCTTCCTTGATGAAAATCTTCCGCCAGTTTATATACTTTTTGTATATCTTCTTTATTTCAGCTAATAACCACAGCTGATAAACCCTCCTTATGAAGGCGACAGTCCTCGAAGAATTCGGGAAGGCAGGAGCGAACGCAGTGAGCGGAGGGAGGTTTTTCTGAGCAGAAAGAAAAAGCCCCTTCTTTTTCAAAGGAGGGGTTTGGGGTGGATTTGGAACAAAAGAACCCCCTTAATCCCCCTTACGAAGGGGGATGCTGAAGTGCTTCCCTTATGAATATGAAGGGGGAAAGTGTGGGGACTTGACTCATAAAAGACTGAAAGCAGATTCCTGCTCCTGCATTATCGCAGATTACAGCGCTTTTGGATAGTATTCTTTATCAAGAAGGGAAAGAAACGCTGCTCCCCTTGCCGACCTTTAGTGCAAAAAAGCAAAATGGGAAAAGGCTTTACAAAGATGCGAGAAAAGGTAAAGCTGAAATCCAAGAAAAGCCGATGAAAATCTATGCTTATAAAATTGTAGACTACCAATTCCCGCTTTTGAAAGTCAAACTCGCAGTCGGTTCTGGAACTTACATTAGAAGTATCGGCTACCGATTAGGGCAGCAACTCGGGCTTGGTGGAGCGTTGATTCAGCTTGAGAGAACAAGCACTGGGAAATTTCAACTTTCAACTATTGGAACTGAGAACTACGCTAAAGGAAATATCAAAGGTCAAGAAAGAACAATTTATTACAAAGAGGTAGACCTTGAGGAGATTCTTGATCTATAAAATGAGAATATTTCTAGAAGCTATCCCTTTAGGAGAAAAGACTTGCATTTCGTTCACCGAAACACTACACTCTTTTCTAGATCAGATTTTTTATTTTTTCTCTCTATTATGCTAGAAAGCTCGTGAGCATTGATAAAACTTAGTCAAATCCTTCTCTATGCCTTAGTAAGTTTTGGACTTTCGCTCCTCATCTATCCCCGATATATCAAACTTCTTCAAAGGTTAAAAGCTGGGAAAACTATCCGTGAAAACACGGTAACTGGAGAAAAATCTGAAATTTTCAGCAAAATGCACGCGCACAAACAGGGAACTCCAACGATGGGAGGCGGAATGTTTTTGATCATTATGCTGGTAATGGTGCTGGTCTCCTTCGCACTACAACACTTTGGAATAATTGAAAACTCGCTTTGGAATGCGAGAGAATCCTATATCATTCTCTTTGGATTTTTCAGTATGGGGCTGATCGGGCTTGTGGATGATTTCTTGAATATCAAAAACTATGGAAAAGTGAAAGGATTGAGTGCTAAAGCCAAACTCATTGGAATGTTCATCTTTTCCGCCTGGATTTCTTACTGGTTTTATGTCAAACTTGGTGTAGATTATATCAACCTCCGACCTCTTGCATGAAAAATTGAAGTCTGAATTTTCTTTCCGATTTTGACCTTTATCGCGACCATCGCAATCGTAAACGCAATCAATATCACTGATGGACTTGATGGACTTGCAGGAGGAACGATGGCGATTATTCTAGTCAGCCTTGCAATAGTAACCTTTCTAAATGGAACCTTTATTGCAACAACGGTTGTTGGAATTCTCGTCGCAGTATTGATCGCCTTCCTCTTTTTTAATATCAATCCAGCAAGAGTTTTTATGGGTGATAGTGGGGCATTTTCACTCGGTGGAATGCTTGCTTCCCTGATCTATCTGCTCAATATGAGATTCTGAATTCTGATTCCTTTTTTGATTATCTTTGGATTTTTCGTGCTAGAATTCTTTTCAAGCTTCCTCCAAATTTTTTGGAAAAAGGTTCTCAAAAAAAAGCTCTTTGCAGTAGCTCCTTTTCATCATCTCTTGGAATATCAAGGCATGAAAGAAACAACAATTGTAATGAAAGTCTGGCTTATTCAAGGGATTCTCGCAATGGCAGGGATTCTCTTCATCTTGGTAGAATATGTCATGATGAAAAAAGGAGCTTTATAGAGCCCCTCATCATCAAAAAAGTTCTGCATGAGATATAACATTTACTTCTTTCTCCACCAAGCAAGTTTTGAAAACCGATTTGTTCCTGTCGGTTTCTTGGTTTGTAAATGTTCAAAAGAAAAATCAGAAACCGGTTTAGAACTATCAAACGCTCTTCCAACAGTATTTCCAATATTTTTAAAGAAGTTTCCTGCAATATCACGAACATTGAGAAAAGCATTCCTTGTAGGCTCTACTACAGTTCTCACCGCTCATTCTATCAAAGTCCCCACACCAGCCACCAAACCAACCGGAACCTGATAGAGTTTATTATATCGCTTTCCTGTCGTTCGGGAACTCGTCAAGATTTCCTTGATTTCCGATGAAGTCTGCTGAATAACTGCTCCCATATCTGAGAACACGTTCCCTGTGCTTTTCAAGGTATCAAGGAGAGCAACACCTCCAATTCAAAGCGTTCTTGGCAAGATTGCTGCAGTATTTCCTACGCTATTTATCACTTTTCCCATTTTCATCATCTCAAAAAAGTAAAGTCTGATCTTTGCTATTCAGGCAGTTTCATATTGTTCAAATACTCATCGTGAAACTCCTCAAAAACTCCTGCCAAGAAGTTATCGTAATCAGGAATCAGTTTTTCAATTTTTTCCAAAGCTTCAGCCTCTTTCCCTGCATCAAAGAGTTTCATCACTTCTTGTCTTTGTGAGTCAGAGAGTGCTTCAAATACACGAACCATAATCCTATCCATCAAAAGCGGCTCTAATTCAGCTTTCAGTTGATCAAAGTCATCTTCTTCAGGATTAAATCCCGCTTCTACAAGAAGGTAATTAAGGAAGTCTTCTTCCTGCATTTCATCAAGATGAGCATTGTTGTTTTTTGTTGGCATTTTTGTGATATTAAGAATAAAAACATTTGATTATAATGATTTTGAGTGCAATTACCTTAAAAAAATTAGGCTAAATATTCAGTTAAAAATCCTAAGGTAACTTCTTCCAAAAGAGTGATATAATTTGGAACATGATTAAAAAGATAAGCATCTAATTCCTCTTGGGAACTAAGCATCGCATTTTCAATCTCTTCTTCAGAAACAAGGCTTTCAAGGAGGGTATAAAATCTATCTTCTAATTCAAATTCTATCAGAGATCTTTCTTCTTCAGAAAAATCATCTTGTGCAAGCTGTTGGACTTTTTCAATTGCAAATTCTTTTGCTTCTGCTAAACTTCTTAACATTTTCTACTTCGTTCAAATTAAAAAAAACTATCTCCCATATACACTTTTACGCTGTTCTTCAAGATACTGTGCCTTTGCTTCTTCTAAAAGATGAGAAAGGCTTTCCTTTACTAAGGTTCCCACAACTCAATCTTTACTATCTGGTCTGAGTTTATCTTGAATAGTTTTTAAATTCTCATTAATATTTTGAGAATTTTTTCCCCAGAACAATTTCATTCATGCCCTCTTTCTTAACTGACTAAATCCTGTATGATTTGTTTCTACAATCGCCATCAAATATTGTAAAACAGGTTTCGCCCAAGCATCAGGATGCTTTTCTTTTATCTTTTGAACTTTGTGATTAATTCTTTTTAATCTTCCCATTTTTCAGAAAGGAAGAGTTTCTTTTATTTTAAACTTTTTATTTACAGCTCAATCTAGCAATGCTTGCAACCTCTCAGCTTCTGATTTTTGTGCTTTTGCAAAATCAACAACACTATTAGCCTTTGAAGTCCAGTCCCTCATTTCATTCTTGAAGAGTTCCTCCATAGCTTTCCTTTTAGCATCTTGCTCATCAGGAGTTGATTCAGGCATCTTTTGAATCGCCTCATACTTGGTTTTGATCGTAGCATTAAGATTATTCGCATCACGAAAATCATTCACAGCATTCGCCTTATTCATTTGCTGTTCATAAAGAATTGCTTTTACCTGATCTAAATAGTCATCATCATTTGCATCAATTGCTTTTTTTAGCTCTATCTTGAGTTGAGGTTGTCCCATTGCTTTCAACTCAGCTTTGGTATGCTTATCTCTGCTATCCAATCAAGGAGTATTCGTATAGCTGTTATAACCTGCCATAATCACAATCATAAAAAATATAAAATACGCACCTCTATTATATTAGAAAAAAGCTGATTTGTCAAATTTAGGAAGACTTTTTCCTCTTAAAGAAAAAATCCCGAACAAAGCGGGACTTTTCTTTTATAGATTTCCAAGTGAAAGATTACTCTTCTTGCTCTTCAATTTTTTTCACAACTTCTTCCAAACTTCCTTTTGCTTTTGGAGTTCTCTTTGCCGGTTTGTCTTCGGCATCAGCTGATTTTGGCTCCAAATCCTTCATAGAAAGTCAGATTTTTCTGTTTTTTGGATCAATAAGAATCAATTTTGCTTTCACGATCTGTCCAAGTTTCACGATCTCGTTTGGATTGTTCACTGATTTCTGAGAAAGTTCGCTGAGGTGAACAAGACCATTGATATCTTCATACACTCTCACGAAGACTCCATAAGGAACATATCTCACGATTTCTCCTTCAATAATATCTCCAACTTGGTATCTCTTTGGAAGTTCTTCCCATGGATCTCCTTTGAGCTGCTTGCTAGAAAGTGAGATCTTTCCGTTTTCAAGTCCGATCACTTTCACTTGCATCTTGTCTCCGATCTTTCCGAGCCTGTCAATATCATTAACGTGTCCATAAGTAATTTCTGAGATGTGAACAAGTCCTTCCACAGTCCCTCCGATAGTCACAAAAAGTCCATATGAAGATACTCCTGAAACCACACCATCAAATACTTTTCCAACCTCAAGTTCAGCAAGAACTTTTTCTCTTTCTTCTTTGAGCGCTTCTCTTTCAGAAAGAATGATTCTTCTATCTTCTTCATCAATATTGATCACTCTCACTTTGATTTCTTGTCCGATAAGCTCAAGCAATTTATCAAAGATAGCGTCTTGATCTCCATCTTCTACTCTAGGGTAGTGAATAGGAGCCAATTGAGACAATGGGATAAATCCCTTGATACCATGCATATCAATCAAAAGTCCTCCAAGATTTGCTTCAGTAGGAACCACAGTAATGATTTCATCTTTTTCAAATTTTGCGATCACTGATTTTCGAACATCGTATTGCAAAAGTCTGGTTACAGAAACGATGTAGTATCCATCTTCGTGTCTTACTGCTGGGTTGATGATTTCAAGTTCAAGCTCGGTCGCTGGACTCAAATCAAACTGAGATCTTTTGAGTTCCTTTGCTTCTTTTGAAAGAATTACTCCTGTAAAAGCACCATTTTCACAGTTTACAAGAACTCCATTTTCAATTTCTTTAAGGATAGTTCCTTTTACCTTTTGCCCTTCCTTGATCATAGGAACGGTAAATTGGCTTGCCGCAGGGGCAGTAGCTTTTTTAGCCATTAAAATATAAAAGTAATGAAATAAAATAATCCAATGAAAAACTAACAATTAACATTTTCTGATTTACTTTTTGGTTCATTGTCCATTATTCATTGGGTATTGAACTACACTTTTAGTCCGATTTTTTTTGAGATTTTTGTATAGGCATCAAGATCTTTACCTTTGAGATACCTCAAAAAGCTTCTTCTCTTTGCTACTTTTTTCAAAAGACTTCTTTTAGCATCATAATCCTTTGCATTTGCAGCTACATGAGCCTGAAGCGTCGCGATTTCATCAGATAAAAGTCCGATTTGCATTTCTGGAGACCCGGTATCTTTATCGTGTCTTTGAAATACATTTTCCTGTGTTTTTGCCATTTGGATAATGGATTTAAAAAAATAAAAAGAAAGCTGATCAAACCTCACAGTAAAGCCCCTCAAAAAAGGAATCCTTACCACCAAGGAATGCCACTTACTCCTGACTGGAATCGAACCAGTATCTAACCCTTAGGACGGGCCTATTCTATCCATTGAACTACAGGAGCATCTGCAAGAATTTTCGGGCACGAAAAAATACGAACAAAAATTCATTTACTTATACATTTCCCAGAATGAAAATCAAGGAGAAAACCAAGCGAGAAAAAGGACCACGGGGGTCAAAGGTAAGCAGCCAAGTAGAATTAAAAAAAAAGAAAAACACCCGGGTGCAAAAATGCAGAAGCAAATGCACCCGGGGGTGAGACACGATGAAGAAAATAAAAAAAGCTGATCTTATGAAATCATAAAATCAGCCTTTAATCTCAGAGCGTTTACTTACTCGGATTACTTACTTCACTTAGACTAGTTTCACTACCCTTCTTTTTGAAGAGTAGAAAATAGCCCGCATCAAATCCATGAAAATCTGTCCCATCGCCGGTCATTGAGACAAACTCTAATTCTGGATGGTCTGCAATAAATGCAGATAAGACTTTTGCAAAGTCTTTTCTGGTGTAATTAAAATAATACACCCCATTGCCATAGTCTTGAATATCCGCATCTGGAGAAAGTGCGGAATATACTTTACCATCTTCTCCTACTGCTTCCTTCACAGGAGAGGGAGAAGAGCAAGCAGCGAATACGAGAGCCACAAGGCTCAAAACTAATAATTTTTTCATTTTTTTCTTTTTTTTTAAGTTTAACATTTTTTTACAGACCCAGTATAACTATATATATATCAAATGTCAAGAGAAAATGAGATATTTTTAACAAAAAAAACTAGGCACATGACCTAGTCTCTTAAATAAAAATAACAGCAATTACATTCCCAAATGAGCTAAATTCTCCTTCAACTTCTCAATTTTCTGTTGATAGTCGGCTTGATTAGCCTTTTCTCTCTCAATCACCTGAGCTGGAGCCTTGGAAATGAACCTTTCATCAGCCAATTTTCTCTCACAAGAAGCCAACCCCTGCTCAAGCTTTACGATCTGAGCCATAATTTTTTCCTTTTCAGCTTCTAAATCCAAAAGTCAAAGTAAAGGCACAATTAATTCTGACTTTCCGACTACTCTCACCCCTGAAAGTTCAGGTTTCACGATTTCAACCCCAAATTCCAAGCTTTCAAGCTTCGCAAGCTTCATCAAAAAAGCTTTATTCTGAGTCAGAATTTTGATTTCTTCAGGATCAGCGGTTTTGATCAAGGCAGGGACTTCTTTTCACGGATTGATATTCGCTTCTGCTCTGATGTTTCTAAAGGCGGTGATCGCTTCTTGGAGCCAAGACATCGCAGTTTCAACCTCAGCAGAAATCAGATTTTTTTCACTTTTTGGGAAGGATTGGAGCATAATCGTTTCACCTTCGGTTTTTAGATGCTGCCAAAGTTCCTCAGTGATGAACGGCATAAACGGATGAAGCAATCTCAAAGCGGTTTCTAACACCTCCCATAGCACTCGCTGTGCGGTCTGCTTGCTTTGGAGGTCGTCATTCATATAGAGCCTCACCTTTGCCATCTCCACATACCAGTCGCAGAAATCTCCTCTGATAAACTCATATACGACTTTCGCAGCTTCATCTAAGGCATACTTATTCAAATAATTTTCTGTTTCCGCTATTGCAGTATTCAATTTTGAATAAATCCATTGATCTACCAGTTCAAAAGCTAAATCTGATTTTTTTACTTGTTTTGGATCAAATCCTTCTAAATTCATCAAAACAAAGTTTGTCGCATTTCGGACCTTATTTGCGAAGTTTCTCCCCATTTCAATGAGCTTTTCTGAGAAATGCACATCTTGCCCAGCGGAAGTATTGTAAATCATCGTAAATCTGATCGCATCAGCTCCGTATTCATCAATGAGTTTCAAAGGATCAGGCGAGTTTCCAAGCGATTTGGACATCTTTCTTCCCAGCTCATCTCTCACGATTCCATGGAAAAACACATCGTGAAACGGCACCTCTTTCATCTCATAGAGCCCAAACATCACCATTCTCGCCACTCGGAAAAAGATGATATCAGCCCCAGTTACGAGGGTGGAAGTTGGATAGAAATGCTCCAAAAGTTCAGTTTTTTCTGGTCGTCCCATCGTTGAAAATGGCCAAAGTGCAGAGGAGAACCAAGTATCAAGCACATCATTTTCCTGTTCTAGACTGACTTCTTTGCCATAAAAAGCTAAAGCCTGATTTTTCGCTTCAGATTCGCTTTTTGCGACAAAGACCTTTCCATCTGGTCCATACCAAGCAGGGATTCTGTGCCCTCGCCAGATTTGCCTAGAAATACACCAATCTCTGATATTTTCTAGCCAATGATAATATACTTTCACCCATCTTTCAGGCTGAATCTTGATCTTTCCGGATTTTACCGCTTCAAGTGCTGGTTCTGCAAGTGGCTTCATCTTTACAAACCACTGCTTAGACACGCGAGGTTCTACGATGGTATTACATCTGTAACAATGTCCCACAGCATGCTGATGTTTCTTGATCTGCACCAGATACCCACCAGCTTCAAGGTCAGCTACGATCTGTTTTCTCGCTTCAAAACGATCCAAACCTGCATATTTTCATCAGTTTTCATTTATTTTTCCATCAGGAGTGAAAATATTGATAATCTCTAGTCCTGTCCTCTTCCCAACCTCAAAATCATTTGGATCATGAGCAGGAGTCATCTTGACCACCCCCGTTCCAAACTCCTTATCTACATATGCATCGGCCACGATAGGGATTTCTCTCTCCATCAGCGGCAAAAGCACTTTTTTACCAATCAAATGCTGATATCTTTCATCTTCAGGATGCACAGCAACTCCTGTATCTCCCAGCATGGTTTCAGGTCTTGTGGTCGCCAAAATCAGCTTTTCATCAGTTCCCACGATCGGATAGGCAATCTCCCAGAAATGCCCTTCAGAATCTACATGTTCCACTTCATCATCAGCAAGTGCAGTTCCGCACCTTGGACATCGGTTGACCATATATTCGCCTTGATAGATCAGATTATCATTGTATAATTTTACGAAAATTTCTCTCACTGCCGCAGAACACCCCTCATCCATCGTAAACCTTTCTTTTTCCCAATCAAGTGAGTTTCCGAGCTTTCTCTGTTGCTGCGTGATAATCCCACCGTGTTTTTCCTTTCGCTCCCAAGTTTTTTGAATAAAAGCTTCTCTTCCGAGGTCTTCTTTGGTTTTTCACTCATCAACTAAAGCTCTTTCTACCTTGTTTTGCGTAGCGATTCCTGCATGATCGGTTCCTGGCATTCGTAGAGTATTGAATCCAGACATCCTTTTCCATCTTACAAGTACATCTTGAATCGCTTCATCTAGCACGTGTCCCATATGGAGAATCCCAGTCACATTTGGCGGAGGGATCACAATACTAAAGTTCGCCTTTTCAGCATCAGTTGTTGCTTTGAAGTAGCCATTTTCCTCTCGGAGTTTTCCTCGTTTGTTTTCTATTTCACCTGGAGTGTATTTATCTAGCATAAAAGAATATCTACAAAAAATAAAGCCCTTTCTTTATAAGAATTTGAAAAGAGAAAACAATGATAGTTTGTGCTTTTTTAAGTAATTATGGAAAATTTAGTCCAAAACAATTCAAAAAGAAGCAAAGTCAGATTTTAACTGTTCATAATTTTCAAACAAAATAGCGTTCATTCCTAGCTCTCTTGGAGGAATCACATCATCATCCAGTTTATCTCAAACCATAATTGCTTCTTCTGGTTTATAACCAGTAATTTCTAGCATTTTTTCAAAAAAAGCCAAATCTGGTTTAATCGTTCCTACCTCAAAGGAAAAGAGTGGGTAATCAATGTAATCCAATATCTTTGTTTTCTCCTTTAGTATTTCTATAGCAAAAATGCTACTATTGGACAATAATCAAATTTTGTATCAAAGTTTCTTCAGTTGGGAAAGCATTCAAATAGTATGAGGATATTCTTTTGTTTTTGACTCTGCATAATCTCTGATATTCATCAAGAGGTCAATATTGTCTTTTGTAGTTTGTAAGCCCATATTTTTACATAAATTTTCATAGGCTTCATATTTATTGCTTCGCTTTTGAGTTTGAATAGAATTTTCAAATATTTTTACAAAATCTTTTTTAGGAATAGACAATCAAGTTTGCTCAAGCATTTGAGTTATAGAATCTTTTTCCTCATCTCTATAAGCTAATGTCTGCCACAAATCAAAGATAATAAGTTTAATCATTCGTGATGTTAAAATAAAGATTTCAAAAATCAGAATTTCCGAAAAAAATTGACGAACAATTGAGGATAAATATTAAAGCTTTGATTTCAAGAAAAAAAACAAAAAAAACAAGGGAGAAAAGCATCTCGCCTTGCCATTATAAATAAGAAATCTGATTTAATCCTTGTACCCCTGCTCCTCAAGCGTCATTCCAATGATCTCATCATTGGGTTCTACCTGAATATTCTGCACAGCTTCACGATTGATATATACATACATCAGCATCAACATTGGCACTCTACCGATGATTTTGGTGATATATTCTCCGAGTTCCTCTCTGATGAGTTTGAGATTATCTTTGATTTCCATTCTTTTTTTGCAGTTATCGTTGTATTTTGCTCTTGCAAACTCTACAATCTGCGTATGAATTTTTTTCACCTCTGAAGAATACACAAATCCTCTGGACTCAATCTGAATATTTCCAACAAGCTCTCTGGTTTTGGTATCCACTTTGAAAATCAGACCAACAATTCCATTTTCTGCCATAATGGATCTGGCTTTCATCACATATTCTCCTGAAAGATGCCCTTGCCCTTTTCCATCAATCATCACCGTATCAAGCTTGATCCTCTTTTCAGAAACAAAAGTCACTTCATCATACATCTCAACGATCTGACCATTGTCTGGCAAAAGCACTTTATCTTCTGGAACACCCATCATCATCGCAACTTTTTTATTTGCGTGTCTCATATAAGGTTCTCAGTGGATTGGACAGAAGTATTCAGGATTTAAGAGTGAAAACATCATCTTCAAGTCCTCTTGGTATCCGTGTCCTGAAGTATGCGTATCCAAACCTGGTTCATCAATAACTTCTACTCCAAGACGCACAAGATCATTGATCATTCAGATTACCGCTTTTTCGTTTCCTGGAATCGTATGTGAAGAAAGCAAAACTGCATCTCCTGGTCTCAACATAAAATCTTTCACTTCTCCTTTTGCCATTCTTACCAAAGCTGAATTTTCTTCTCCTTGAGAACCCGTGCAAAGCACAAGCACTTTTTCATCAGGCATGGATTCTGCTTCTGATGAAAGCTGGCGAATCATTCCCTTTGGAGCCTGAATATATCCTAATTCCTGACAAAGCTGAACATTCAAAACCATAGATCTCCCTGCCAGAAAAACTACCTTATCATACTTAATCGCACTATTGATAATTTGAATAATTCTTCCCACATTAGAGGCAAAAGTAGAAACAATCATTCTTTGTTTTTTGTAAGCGTTTACTACTTTATCAAGATTTTCTCCGATTACTTTTTCAGAAACCGAATGCCCTGGTTTATTGGCATTGGTAGATTCTCAAAGATAAAGTCTGACTCCTTCTTGCCCGATTCTTGAGATTTTCCCAAGATCAGCTGGTTTATCAATCGCTGGCGTAAAATCAATCTTGAAATCCCCGGAAAATACGACTAATCCCTTCGGAGTATGAAGAGAAAGTCCCATAGATTCAGGAATAGAATGATTGACTCTGAAAAATTCCAAGGTAAACACTCCAAGTTTGAAAACATCAATATCAGGATCAACGAGCTTAAATTTCAGATTTTTTGCATCTTTTTCATCTAAACTCCTCTTGATCATACCGATTGTCAAAGGCGCAGTATAAATCGTCGGATAACCAAGCGGCTCAAGAATATTTTTCAAAGCTCCGATATGATCCAAATGCCCGTGCGTGATAACGATTCCTTTAATATTCTTTTTCTTGGCTACCAAATAGCTCACATCAGGGATAATATAGTCCACTCCTGGCATACTTGCATCTGCGAACTCCATACCCGCATCAATCACGAGAATATCGTTTCCATATTCCACGACATTCATATTTGATCCGATCTGTTCTAGTCCTCAAAGTCCGAAAATTCTGACTGGTTGTTCCCCTCTTTTGATGAGTTTGCTAGGATCTTCAATTTTCTTGGCAGTAGGCTTGTTTCTATGTCTAAGAAAGGCCTCTGAAGAAAGGGATTGCTGACCTGCTGGTCTACGACCTCTCGGTGAACGAGCGTTTTGGTCAGATTTTTTGTTGTTTTTTTCTCATAAATTGATAGAAATGTTTGATTGCATAACGGTTTCCATTGTTTTTATTTAGTATAAAAAGATAAATGCTAAGCGAGTTTTTGACTCAACTAAGGGCTTCTTGTGAAGCAAGACGTATTCCGCTCATTTCTCCTGAAAGTGAAGCCCTCCTCCGTGCAACGCTCAAAAAGCATCAACCAACCACCTGCCTAGAAATTGGTTCAGCAGTCGGGTATAGTAGTATCGTGATCGCAAGCACGATCGCAGAACGGTGAGGTCAACTTACTTCATTTGAAGTGGCTTATCCTGCTTATTTGGAAGCACAGAGAAATATTCATCAGGCAAAATGCTGGAATACAACGCTGTATCCGTTTGATATTACGAAATCTGAAACAACAGCAAGCGTATTGCCCGTGCACTGCGATTTTGTATTTATAGATGCTCAGAAAAGCCAATATGGAAACTATTTAGAGAAAATACAGGGAAATCTTAGCTCGGAAAATATCATACTCTTGGACGATGTCGTGAAGTATCAAACAAAACTGACCACATTATATGAATTCCTAGAAAAAAAGCAAATAAATTATCAGATTTTCCCAAGTGAGGAAGGAGATGGGGTTATGATGCTTGAAAATGTAAAATAATCCACGCTCCCCTTCTCCAGTCTTTTGCTCTTGAAAACTCTTTACGCAACCTTACAATTCTTCTACTTTACTTTATCAGTGATGCTATGGAAACAACCCTTCCCATTGAGTGAAAAAAGGTTCTGATTCTAGGGAACTGGTCCTATAAAAATATGGGAGATGAGCTGATTTTGCTCGGAACGGTTCGCCTTTTGCAGGAGCAAGGGAAAGAAGTTCTGATTTCGGCTTATGATCCTGAACGATTGCGTTCCTTTTTTTCGCAGTTTCCTGATCTCAAAAAGCTGATCATTCTTCACGAGTTTCCTAAAGGGATTCGTTCAGCTTTTAAGTACTTTTTTTCTTCTCGTATCAGGGAACTTGCTCGCTATCGTAAAGTGGATGCGGTAATTATCGGTGGAGGGGAGATTTTGACTGAGGAGAGCGTAAATGCGTACCGATACCGAAATCTTGGACTGCTTCCATTGATTTGAAGGCTTAGAAAGCTTCCGATTTACCTCATGGGAGGCATCCAAGTACCTAAAAAGAAAAAAAATCTGATGCTTTTCCGCTGGTTGCTCAGGAAAACTCAGGCAATTTTTGCTCGTGATAAAGCTTCGGTTGAGGCGTTGAAAGTGTTTGGCTATCAAGCAGCGAGTTTCTTTATGGATACCAGCTTTTTCGCCTATCCGTGGAAAGCAGTTGAAAAAACTGAAGTCAATACTACGGTTTTGATTAATCTTAACAAAAATGGGGAACAGTTTTTTGAAGATTTATGTAAAGAATGCAAAACGCTCCTTGCAACTTGATATACACTAAAATATGTCCCTGTGAGTAAAGGAGCTTCTGAGGTCTATGATGATCTCCGTTATAAATCACAGTTGGAAAGCAGGCTGGGAATTGAGCTAGAGGTCCTAGATTGGGAGTCAGACTTTTCAGCATTTGTTCAAGAAGTTAAAAATGCAGAATTGGTCATTACGGCGAGGCTTCATCTTTTTCTGGTCGCTTCTTTTCTTGAGACCAAGGTAAAAGTTTTCCCTTATCAGAAGAAGATTCTGAAAATGCAGAAGGTTATTCAAGAGCTTACTATCTAGTTTTTTCTCCTTTGGAGAGAATTTTTTTAAAATCAAGAAAAAACCCTGACCGAAATCAGAGTTTTCCCTTTATTGTTAACAATGAAATATCAATTATTTCACAGCAGCCTTGAAATCAGAACCAGCCTTGAAAGTAACAACCTTCATTGCAGGGATCTTGATCTTTTGCTTAGGATTCTGAGGATTAACTCCTTCTCTAGCTTTTCTTTTAGAAGCTTTAAAAGTTCCGAAACCCTGAACTCTTACTTCACCGTGTTTTTTAACACCTGCGATAACAGTTTCAATAAAAGCGTTTACTAATTCAGCAGCAAGTTTCTTAGAAACTCCAAGTTCTGCAGCCAAGCTAGCGATAAGTGCTGTCTTTGTCATTGTTGTAACAAAATAGAATATAAAAAGTACTTTGTACATTAGTATCATACGAGATGTTTCCCTTTTTTCAAGGGCAATCGTAAGATTTTTTTCAGATTTTTTACTGTTTTTTTGGTTGTGTATTTATAGCTTCTTAACTATCATTTCTTGATTTTTTATAAAACGACTTGGGTTTTGTTTATTGACACATTGTAAATATAGTTTCTAATAGTGTTTAAAAATTCGGTCCAAAGGAATGAGAAAAAGATAGGGAGCTGTAAAAATTGCGAGAAGAATTGCTAGTTTTCTCTTTTCTTGAGCGGTTAGATCGGTCTTTGAAAAACTCCAGCGTTGATTAAAGTAAAAAATCAAAAAAGCTGAGATTCCAAGCCCAATCAAAGTCCAACCTAACGAAAATCAATGTTCCCAAGGGTTATAATGGATTGCACTCGTAAAAGAATATGGAACTCAAAACCGATCTTCAATAAGCTCAGAGAGCAAAAGAAATCCTGCACCGAGAGCATCTGCCAAGAATCCAAATCCCCAGATTTTCCAGATACTCTTTTTGTAGATGGTTTTCAGGTTTTTTAGCTTGAGGAAGATTCCTGCAAGAACCAAAACAAGTGAATCAATAACGAAATTAGCAGGCAAACTGAACAGAAAAAACGGAGGGAAAATAAAAAAACTCCAGAGTGGAAAGATTATATTATACAGCCTAGTATCTTTTTGCATGGGAAGAGGCATAAAAAAATAAAACTACCTCCAAATTTACTCTTTTTTATGACAAAAGCAAAGTCAAATTTTTTCGCTATAAGGACTTGGATTTCGCTGAACGGAAGAAAAATGTGCTTTCAAAAGCGAGAGAAAGTTTGGAAACTGCGTTTCTTGCTGAGGAGAAAAAAGATGCACTTCACAGACTAAAGCCTGAATTTTTTCCCAAGATTCCTCTTGGAGATCAAAGAGGACCTCAAATTCCATGCCTTCAATATCAAGCTTCATAAGGTCTATGGTTCAGATTTCTTGATTTTTGAGGTAAGTATTGAGGTTTTCACAGCGGACTTGCATGGGAGTTCAGTTAGGATTGAGAAAAGAAGCAAACTGACTTGACTGCATCGTTTTCGTAGGATTGAAGAAAAATTCGGAGTTTCAAGCGGTCTTTGCGATTCATAAAGAATTGAAAATAATCTGAGAAGCAAAGGACTGAAGTCTGATTTTTGCATCGTGGACCAAGCTTTCAAAAGGCTCAAAATAGTGAATCTGCACTTGAGGATTGAGCCCTAAACATCGCTCGGAAAAAAGTCCGATATGCCCTCCAATATCAAAGATGGTTTTCGCAGATGGGATCAAGGGTTTCACGCATGCATATTCTTCTTTCACGAAAATTTCATATTTAAGGGCTTGATTGTAGTCTTTCATCAAAAGCCAAAAAAGTAAAACCAGTAAAACAAAGATGATCTATAGTATATGAGTGCCACTCCCCTATTATGACAGCTCTTTTAAGGGATCAAGCTCCTAGTTCATAATTTCTTTTACCAGCCTGATTCCTTCGCTAGAAAGCTTAAATTTTTTCTCACCAAAGAAAAGCACTCTTTCTCCAGGATAGCCTTTGATAATTCTGACCAAAGCTTCTAAAAGCTGGATATTGTCTGGTAATTTCTCAAATCTTACGCTTTCCTGTTCTTCTAGTTTTTCAGCGAGTTGCTCAGAAAAGCTCGGAGGTGTTGTAGTTTCTTGGACTTCAAGTTCTTCCAGTCTTTTTCTCGCAAACTTGATATCTTCTACCGCAGGAATGTCCTCAGGCATCGTTCCTCAGAGCTCCTGAATCGTTTGCCTGATTTTTTGTCCGACCTCAAAATGCGCATTGCTCGCTTTCTCCTGCCCTCTGATCGCTTCTCTCTTGATTTTTGCCTCGGCTTGAGTCGCACGAAAGAGGTTTGCTGCCAGTTCCTCACTGCTCATATGATCTAAAATATTGTCATCAGCATTCAGCTTTTTCTTTTCAATGATTTCTTTTTTCTTCAAACCATACAACCCTTGATACCCCGAATCGTAAAAAGTCGCATAGTCATGCACCCCAGCGCCTCTCGCGGTACTGAAAAGCTTTTTGTTGTGCTTGGTGACCTCATCTCTGAGCTCCAATCTTTTCTGATCTTCAAGGTACTGAGCAGAAAGTTCCTGCTGCCTCGTCTGTAAAGCAAAATAGGTCTGACCGAGGGCAACGATTTCTTTGCTCGGGTCTGCGTTTTGAATGATGAGATAGCAGGCATAGCGGCTCAGCTTTCGGCTTTTTAATGCTCTGCTAGCTCCCGAGCCGATTTTCACCTTTTCGGTGAATGCACTGAAATGGTTTGTTGTCGCTTGTCCACTGTTTTTACACGCAAGCTCGGCTTTTTGAACGACTTTGGAAAAATTAGAAAAGTCTGAATATTCCAGTGCTTTAGAGAGTTCTCTCGCATGTCGGTACTCTTTTCCGTATTCGTTTACTCTCTTGATCTGCTCAAAAATTTGGTCGTTCATCATTCATGGAAAAAAGAGATAAAAATCTGATTTTTTCTTTTCTTGGAGTGTAGGAATGTTTTCGCTGTTTGCAAGAGAAATAAAAAAGAAGCTATTCCAGCCAAATTAAAAAAATCACTTGCTTTTCTCCTCATAATCCCTAGTTTTAGGTCAGTTTTATTCTCTTGGAGAAAGATGACACACCTCACCGAACAAGAACTCGATCACCTTGCAAAACTTGCGAAACTCAAGCTTAGCCCAGAAGAAAAACAAAAATTCCTCGGAAATATGGGAACCATTATTGATTTCCTCAGTCAACTTGAGAAGGTGGAAGATCTACCAAACGACTCAGAGGAGCAGCTTCACTGCTTTTCAGGGACAGAAAGCTTTGAAAATCCGAGGTCACTTCTCAAAAATAGTCAGCATCAAAAATCTGACTTCATCTCAGTTAAAACTGCAATCACTGAATAAGTTTTTATTTCATACTTATTATACCATGCTACGAGTTATTTTAGGAATTCTGGCTTTTCTTTTCATTACGATGGTGAGAGTCGTAAACCAATACGAGAGAAAAGTCGTACTTACCCTCGGAAAATTCACAAGAATTTTGACTCCAGGACTTAATCTGATCGTTCCTGTGATTGAAACAACCACCAATGTGGATATCAGAGAAAAGGCAGTAGATGTCCCTAGTCAGGAAGCGATGACCAAGGACAATATTTCTTGTACCATCAACGCCGTGATTTACTATAAAATCAAAGAAGACCAGGTAGATAGAGCCGTATTGAATGTAAGAAATCTGGATTATGCGATGACGCAGTTTGCACTCACAACAATGAGAAATATTGTTGGTCAGTTTGAGCTTGATGAGCTCCTCGCAAAAAGAGAAGAAGCTGCGAGTAAAATCAAGGAGATCGTAGATGAAAAATCTGATGCTTGGGGTGTAGATGTGCTTTCTGTAGAGCTTAAGGATATCAACCTCCCAGATGACCTCAAGAGAACGATTGGAAAACAGGCTGAAGCTGAGAGAGAAAAGAGAGCAAAAATCATTACTTCTGAAGGAGAACTCGCAAGTGCTGAAAACCTCAGAAAAGCAGCGACTATGCTTGCAGAAGCTCCAGGAGCCCTTCACTTGAGAACCTTGCAATCTATCAATGACATCAGCTCTGATGAGTCTAATACGACAATCCGAATGGTGCCAGTAGAAATCCTAGAGGCTATCAAAGGAATTGGAAGTAGCTTCTCCAAAAAAGCATAGAGAAAAGAAAAAAGCAGAATCTTAGCAAAGGAATTCCTCTTGGAGACAAGCGCGGTTATTCATATCGGAATAGCTAGTACGTATTTTCAGTGAAGATCTTTGCTTTTTTTCTTTACCAAAAATTTTTTGTATGATGGATATTTTTTGCGCTATCTCTTTGAGGTATTTTTGATTTCCTAAGATTCGGGCAAAGTGGTAGATATCTCAAGCACTTTTTTAGTTTAATTTTTCATCCGGGTGCAAAATTGCAGAAACAGATGCACCTGGGTAATTTTCTTCATACAATATCACTTTTTTTTTATCTGGCAAGGAGAATCTTTCATGAAAGTGAAGTATTTTTCTGCAAGTTTATGATTTTTGACTATACTTAGAGGTGATTTATTTTTCTTTATTGATGATGAAAAAAACGCTTACTCTTGCTGGAATGCTTGCCTTAGGAATGGGCTTTGGAAGCTTTGCTTTTGCGAGTTCTGGGGCGCTGGTTCAGACAGGACTAGAGTATGATGCTTCCTTTAAGACTGCGGTGGAAAAGGTCGCAGGATTGAGGATCAGTCTTTTTGACTTCAAAGCACAGCTAGAAAAAATGGATAAAGCCTCCAAGGAACAGCATCGTGGAGAGCTAGATACTCAGTATAAAGAAGTCAGAGCTGAAATGGTAAAAGTGATTCAAGATATTGATTATTCTACTGCGAAGATCACCAGAACCTTGAAGGCACTCTACAACTACAAACAGGACCTCCAAAAATCGCTTACTGAGCTGAAGGAAACCAAACAGCATCTGGAAATCTGAAAGAAATATCTCAATCAGCTTTTGTTGCTTTTGTATAAGATGGAGAGAGAGATTTATGATCCTGAGGGAGAAGAAGTGGATGCTTTGAAGCTTTTTGTAAAGTCTGATGCGATGCCACAGCTTTTGGTGGGAGATGATACGCTCAAGATTTTGCTCGTGCAGATCAATGATCTCATGAAAGAGGCAACGACCCAAGAAGAGCAGAAATCAGCAACCATTGATCATTTGCTAGAGCTCAAGGTGGCAGCGCAGAAATCCCTTGATTACTATAAAGATGAGATTGAAAAACTGGAACAGAAAAAGGCGTATTTGCTCAGCTTTATGCAACTTTATAATGAGAAAAAACTCTGAACTCTTGCTGCGAGTGGCGTAAGTATCGAGGAAAGCAATCTTCATGATGCGATCAATGGTTTGGTTGCGGATATTGTGCAGAAGAACTATCTCAAAACAGCTTCATTACCAGAAAAAATCGCCGATCTCGCAAACCATACCGATAGCTCTGAAAATGAAACTTCGCCAGTAGCTTGGCCGAGTTATCCTGTGCGTCAGATTTTAACGATTTTCAAGGACCCTGATTTTGAGAAAGAATATGGCTTCAAAAATCTTTCTTTGAAGCTTGCGGTAGAGCAAGGAACGCCAGTATATGCGATGAGAGATGGGGTGGTGTACTATGCTGATGCGAATTCAGGAAGCGTAAACTGGCTGATGATCCTTCATACGGATGGTTATGTTTCTAGTTATGCTTATTTGAGCAAGATCCATGTGAAGCAAGGGGATTTCGTAAGGAGAGGACAAGTCATCGCTGAAAGTGGAGGAGAAGCTGGAACCGAGGGGGCTGGATTCGTTTCAAAAGGAGCAAATCTGACTTTTTCACTCTTTAAGGATGGGGTAGCGATTGATCCTTTGACCGTGCTTGATTTGAGCGTTGTAGAGGACAAAGAAAAGGTTCTGCCTGAGGAATATCGTTTGAAGTACTTTAATGATCAGTATGTGAGACCGATTGATATTAGCAATCTTTCTCTGATCAAAGGAGATAGCGTAGATGCGAGAGCTCAGACTTTTCTCAATGCGTATGCGGTAGGAGCGTATAGAAATGCTGCATTCTGGGATGAAGTCGTGAAAGGAACGAATATTGATAGAGATATGGTCATTTGTATCGGATTTGCGGAATCAACGCTTGGAAAATTCCTTGCGACTGACAATAATATCGGAAATGTCGGAAATAACGATAGAGGAGACCGTATTGCCTACAATAATCCCTATAATGGAGCAAGACTGATTGCCTTGACCTTGAATAACCAGTACCTTGGAAACTATCATACGATCAAGCAACTTTCAAGATATGGAAATGCTGATGGAAAGATTTACGCTTCGAGCCCGATTAACTGGCAGTCAAATGTTCAGAAATGTTTGTCTAAGATCAAGGGCTACTATATCCCAGAAGATTTCCCTTTTAGAACGGGACCAAATCCAAATCTCAAGGCTTCTCCCTCTTCTCAAAGTGAACAAAGCACTCTGATGAGTGGAGCCGTGATGAAAAAGATTGGAGGGGTTGCAGTAGAGGAGAAGAACTAATCTTCTCTTTTTTTTAATAGGAAAAGAGAGGACCCTTGTTGAGGTTCTACCAAAAAAACCAGAAGATTTTGGGGTCAAAAACAGCTTTCAAAACTCTCGCTTGAAATGAAAAGCTAAATCCTTATGCTTTACTCAGCGTTTTAATTTATTTTGAATATACTCATGGTAAAAATTGATGCAGCAGAAGTAAAAAAAGGAACCGTTTTGGAAATGGATGGACAGCTTTTCAAGGTGCTTGACCTCTCTTTTATGCAGATGCAACAGAGACAAGGGTCGTATACTTACAAGGTAAGAAATCTGATGACAAATGGAGTACAGAATGTTACCGTAAAATCAGGAACCACCATGGATCAGGCGGATATTTCCACTCAAAATGCCGTATATCTCTACAATACTGGAGATACCTACTCTTTTATGGAAAATGATACGGGAGAAATCCACGAAATCGCTGCTGATACCATTGAAGATATCACAGGATACCTCAAAGATAACCTTGATGTTTTCGTGCAGATCTACAAGGGAAATGTGATCAATGTGATCTTGCCTTCGACCATTAGTTATACGATTACTGAAACCGTTCCAGGGATCAAAGGAAACAGAGCTCAATCTGGGACCAAGCCAGCAACGATTGAAACAGGAATGGAAATTCAGGTACCTCTTCACAAAGAGGTTGGAGATACGATAACCTTGAATACCCTTACGGGAGGAGTAAACTAAACCAAAAAAGAAAGCTGACCCTACCCATCAAGGGAGTCAGTTTTTTTCTTATAAAGTAAGTAGGTTTGATTTAAGGAATCAAAAGTCTATACTTTTAAAAGTTATCTTTTTATTTTCTATGCTTATTACTTATGAAAACAATGGACAGAATTTTTATTGTATGTGTTGCACTTCTTCTTTGCCTTGCAGGAATGCGAAGTATGAACAACTTCTCCAAAAACCGTAACCTTAACGGAATCAATGTCATCGGAGAAGCAAAAGCTATGCTCCCAGCTGACAAACTTAATCTTAATGTTGAATTCATTGCAACAGGAGAAAACAAAGTTTTTAGAAAAGAACTCGCCCTCAAAAAACTTGAAGAACTCAAGCAACTTCTTTCGGGAGCCTCAGTGCTAAATGGACATGAAACCAATTTTTATGACAGTAGGAACTGCTACTTTAACGATCAGGAGATAAATCAGCCTTGTATGCGTGCTAATATTACTTTTCAAATAAAAGGAGATGTTGAAGAAAAGACAAAGCTTTTTTACCAAAAAATTGATGAACTTCCTTGGATAGTACTAAATTCTCAAGTTCTTATCGTAGAAAAAGAGAATCCAGAACTTTTACAACTTAGATATAAAGCAATCAAAGATGCTGAACAGAAAGCATCACAACTCGCTCAAGGTCTGGGCGTAAAACTTGGAAAACTTCTTGTATATTCTGAGCAAGGTTTTGGTCCTGAATATTATGGGAACCGTGGACTTTTCAGCACAGAAATATATTCATCAGCTGGACCATTAGAGAATTTTGATGTTGAAGTTAATGTCTATACTTACCATACTTATGCTATAAGATAGCTGAATAATTCAATAAAAAGAAAGCTGACCCTACCCATCAAGGGAGTCAGTTTTTTCTTATCTTGAACTTTTAGCGAGTTTCCCTATACTTTAATCACTTTAGTTTTCCGTTTACGATGCAAATTACCATCACAGCCGACCAAGCCAACCAAAGATGCGATAGATTCCTCAGAAAATTCTGTAAACCCTATCCGCAAGTCAAACTTTCTGATATTTATTCACGGATTCGCAAAGGCGAAGTGAAAGTAAACGGCAAAAGAACAAAAGAAGAAGCGAGGTTGGTGGAAGGTGATCTGCTTGAATTTTCAGAAACACTCCTCGGAACAAAAGACAAGCAGCTTATACTTTCTCAGAAAGAAAAAAAGTTTCAAAAGCTGAATCCTGAACTCGTAAAAGCACGAATCCTCTATGAAGATGACCATTGGCTCGTTTTCAATAAGCCTGCAGGCATCGTGCTTCACCCAAGCAACAAGCACCGAAACGACCTCTGCATGAACGATTATTTAGAGCGATACTGTAAAGAGCATGGAGTCATTGCGGGCGAAGCGAAGCAATCCAGCTGAGAAGTACAGACTTTTAAACCCTCTTTTTGATATAGACTTGATAAAGATACTTCTGGCGTGCTTATCGCGGCGAAAACCTATGAATCTTTGCAGTATATCAATCAGATTATCAGAGAAAGAGCAATCAGCAAGCATTATTTTACTCTCGTAGCAGGAAAATTCCCGAAGCATCTCATCATTGACAAAGCGATAGAAAAAACTTACAATTCAAAATTTGCCAGGGCACAGATGCAGCTCAACGAAAGTGATGGACTTGATTCAAAAACCGAATGCCGATGTGAGAAAACGATTCAACATAAAGAACTCGGTCCGATTTCTCTGGTCAAAGTCAAACTCTATAGCGGAAGAATGCACCAAATCAGAATTCATCTTTCAAGCGAAAACTTTCCTGTACTGGGAGATTTGATCTATGGGAAACCGGTTTTAAATAGAATCGTCAACAAAAGCTTGCATATTCAGAGACAATTACTACACTGTTGGAGGTATGAGTTCAAAAACCTTGATGGAAAGCTGATTGCCTTTCAAGCACCGCTTCCTCAAGAATTCAGGCTTTTTACCTAGTTTTTACTTTATTCACAGAGAAAAAATATGAAAGTATTTAAAACCATCGTATGGACCAGTCTTTTCTGGATTTTAGCACTTGTGGGATTACGAAGCTACACCTACTATCAAAGTGAAGATAGTAATCTTGTATATTATTGGGCAAATCTTTTGCCAAGATCTGTAAAACACCATCTCCATGATAAGTACATACAAGAAGCCACTTGTGAGTGTCCAAGTTGTGAGGTAGGAACAGGAGAAGTAGTAACTATTGATACTGAGGATCAAAACATGAATGCTGAACTTCCAGAAGAAGCTACTCCTCAACTCCTCCCAACTCCTAATACAGAACAAGCTCAAACCCCTTCCGAAGATGAACTCGCAGCACTTCAGAATAAAGTTGCAATGTTGGAACAGGCACATCAGGCATTAGTTCAGGAATTACAAGCAATCTTCTCTACCCCAGAAGGAATGAAGCTCTTACCTGCTCCCACTCCAGTTGCAAATTAAGTAATTATAAGGCATCGCGAGCCGTAGGCGTGACGATCCAGATAAGAAGTGGATTTGTTGATGCTACTGGATTACTTCGCTCCCATTGGTCGCTTGCAATGACACTTCTCATAGAAATTTTCTTTATTTTCTAGCAAAAAAGCCGATGTTCCTTGCAAGCTTTGCACTGTTTACTCGGGTTTTTACGAGCTTTCTGCGTTTCAAGTGGGGGCTCGTTTTTTTGTTTGCAAGCCTCTTGCTTACCTTTCTTGTTCTCTTCTGAATTACGCTATGGAAAAAGAAAAACAAGCCTGAAGCACGATCCACTTTCAGCAAACAGCTCAAAAAACTGATCCGAAGTCAAATAATTAGTTTTCTTCTTGCAGGAACTGCGATTTCCTTTGCCTTATGGAATGCGAGTCCTAGTCTTTTTTCAAACTTTTGGTCGTTTTCGGAGTTGGAAATTCAGGAGCAATCAGCTTTTTCTCCTTTTTTGCAGGAAGTGCTGATTGTAGAGCAAACCAAGCCAAACACCTATATCGTTCAAACTGCCAGTGGAGAAGCCTACTTTCTCAAAACCGAGAAAAGCCACCAGCTCGGAACTTCAATTCAACTCGGAGCCTCGCTAAAAGCCAGAGATCCTAGGAAACTATATACGGAATTGAGCTTAGGAAGCGGATTTGATATGCAAAGCTTTCTAGAGTATCAGTTCAATTACGATAAGCGGCTCTTGATGAAAGATATCGCAGGAACGCTCTACGAAAAGTTTTCTCTACCAAGTGCAAAAGCAGATTTGAAGCCCTCTTGGTGAACACAAAAACTCATCACTGCGAGGACTCGGCTGAGAACCAAGATTCAGAATACGTTTCCTGAGCAAGAATGAGCGCTTTTGCTAGGAATGCTCATCGGAGAGAAATCTCAGTTAGAAAGCCAGGAATATCAAAATTTTGTTGCGAGTGGAATCGTGCATATTATCGCTGTAAGTGGCGGGAATCTCGTGATGATCGTGGTTTTTCTCGGTGCAGTCCTATTTTGGGTGCCTTTTTATCTTAGGAACGGGCTGATTATTCTTGGCGTGATTGCGTTTGCGCTGCTCTGTGGTGGCGATTCTAGTGTCGTCAGGGCACTGATTATGGCGGTTTTGTCGCTCTTTGCCTTGTTTCGAGGGAGAGAGATTCAGATTTGGAGGCTTTTGAAGTATGCTTTCGTAGCGATGCTCTGCTACAATCCCTTCTTTCTGACCTACGACCTCGGATTTTTGCTGAGTTTCGGGGCGGTGATCGGTATCGTAATCGTATCAGAATGATGGGCAAAAATGCAAGAAGCCCAAGCCTGAAAAGTCAAATCAAAAGAGAAAAAAATCAGACTTTCATTCTTCACAAACTTCCTCAAAAATTACGGATTGCCTACCCTTTGAGCGACTTTGGGGACCTTGCCGATTCTCCTCTTCTTTATCGGACAAACCAACTTAACCGGCGTTGTGATTAACCTTATCATCGTGCCTTTGGTGCCGATTATTACAATTGGTGGATTTTGTGCAGTAGTGCTTGCGAGCCGAACGGGATGGACTTGGATTGCTCTACCGATGAAGTGGCTTTTGAGTTTTGTTTTCCGGGCTTCTGAGCTAGCTATCAAACGAGGCTTTGCGATTGAGATTACGACGAGCTGGGCAAAGTGGGGATTTGCTCTAGTGATGATTGGAATTGGAATCTTAACGTATCTGCTGATTAAAAAGAAGGAATAATAAGTCAAAAAAAATCCCTAGCTTGTAAAAAGTAGGGATTCTTCTCTAAGAAACATAAACAGCTAAGCAGTTATTCTAAGAATTTGCATAGTATAAAGGAATCCGAGAAAAGCGAAAAGAATAAACATGATCAGAAAGCTTGCGAGAGAAAGATTTCTCTTTTTGTAGTTCACAAGCTGAGAAACTACGAAAAGAACAATAAGCATTCCGATACCAAATCTGCACATTCCTCTGTATAAAGAAAATAATGCATCTGTAAGTTCTGCCATTTTTTGAGGAAAATCTTCCAATCTGCTCTGCACAGTTAACCAAGATAATTGACCATGGACTGCTCCTAGTCCGAACAAAATAATTCGGTAAATCCCACGATAAAAGAATGCTGTTCCAAGTGCGATAAGATTAGCTCCACTAAAGAGTTTTTCTCCAAACACTACAAGAACATTTTTGATCGTAATGAAATCTTCTTTTAGAACTTTCATCTCTTCTCTCCATGGAATAATTTTTGGACTAAGAAAGAAATTGCTCCTAGAAGTGGTCGTTTTCTTTTTCATGATGAATAAAGATAAAGAATAAAAACAACCTTAGTATACTCTTTTTTTCTTTTTGTCAAAAAATGAGCTTCTTTATGATTTCCAACTTTTTATAAAAAATCTAAAAATCTGATTTTGTCAATCTTACAAGGAAAAAAAAGTCAGATTTTTTTTCTTAATTTAAAATTTTGAGTATACTTAGAAGACAACTTTAGTTTTGAATCTTCTTTCCTATGACAACCATTCATCTTGATGAACTTGAACTCCTCTACCATACTGCTGAAAGAGAATCTTCGCCCCAAGAAGCTTCAGCAACTTTCCTAGAACATTCAGCTGAAATCGTAAAGAGCTCAAAAAAGCCTTTTTCTTTCCCTAAATTGGCAAATATTGCACGATTTTCAGAGCTCAAGACCTTGATGATTCTTTTCGCGATCGTTTTTTCAGCCTTTTTCTTTTTTACCAATGCACAGCTCGTTTTTGCGACGCTCAGCGATACTTTTTCAGCAGAACCAAGCAGCACTCCGGAGCTTATTCAGCTAGAATCAGAGCATCATTCTGCACAAACACAAGAAGTTCAACAGGAAAAACTCGCTGCACTTGAGGAAAAATTTGCACAAATTCAGCAACAACAAAGATCAGAAAAGGATTTAGCTGTTTCTTTACAAAGTTTCTTGGACCAGAAGCAGGAAACGCATCTGCTCAACTTTAATACACTTCCTCCAACCAACAGATTAATTATCCCAGATCTGAATATCAATGTTCCGCTCGTTGATGTGCCAGTAAAGGGAGGAGATGATTTTGCTGAGGGAAATTTTGATGAAGAGCTCATGCAAGGCGTAGTAAAATATCCAACCACAGCAACCCCCGGTGCCCAGGGGAATAGTCTGCTTTTTGGACACTCCTCCACTGAACGATGGAAAAAGAACCCTTATGGAATCGTTTTTAGAAATCTTCCTAAACTCCAGTCAGGACAACAGTTCCAAATTGTTTGGGATGGACAGCTAACAACTTATGAAATGGTAGAGAGAAAAGTAGTTTTACCAAAAGAGGTTGCAGACTATTATCATGAATTTCAGGATAAGGGAGAAAGTTTCGTAACCTTGATGGGATGCTATCCTATCGGTTCTGATGCTAAAAGAATGATGGTCGTTGCAAAAAAAGTGAACTGAATCTAAAAGGAAAGACTCCCCAAAAAATAAAAAAAACAGAAAAAAAACAAGGGAGCAAACCTAAAGAGAAATTCTTACTCTCTCACCACTTAAATCTTCAAATTCCAGCTGATAAGCCGTGAGTTGCATCTCTTCCTCACATTCTTTCCCATAGAGATAATCTCCAACAATCGGCAATCCGTGATTGCTAAGATGAACTCTGATTTGATGCGTTCTTCCCGTAAAAATTTGGAGAAAAATCTGAACTCTGTTCTCAGGTTTTTTTTTCTATTTTTTGGATTTGTGAAATTCCGAGCTTGGCAATCGCATTCGGAACTTTTGCTCTTACTTCTTCGCTGATGAGGAAAGGGAGCTGATCACTGATTTCTTCAAGGAATTGTGCTCCTGCGGCTGTAATTTCACAGGTCGCACGATATCGTTTTTGGAGCGGAACTTGCGCTTTTTCTTCTAAGGTTTCGGATTCAGATTTTGCTTTGAAGAGAGCTTTGAAATGCTGGAGTCAGGCTTCGGTTTTTGCGATAATCATCAGTCCATCAGTGTCTTTATCAAGCCTGTGAAGCAGTCCTGCTCTGATAAAATTTCAGATGCTGGGTAATTCCTTGTAGTGATGATAGAGAAATCCGACCACGCTCGGTTTATTCACCTCCCAGATGCTATTGGGATGCGAAAGCACGCCTTTGGGTTTATTGATAACGAGATAATCTGCAGTTTCTTTCATAATGGGAATCTCGATTTTTGGCGCCTCTTCGAGCATCACAGGAGAAAGATATCTTTCCAAGTCATCAATGGAAATCTGATCTCAGGTTTTGAGTTTTGCGGATTTCTTGGCAGGTTTTCCGTTCAGGAGGATTCCGCCCCTGCTGATAATATGATGAAAAAAATTTCTCGAATAGGAAAACTGCTTGGTCAGCCAAGTATCAATTCTTTCAGGAGTGCCGTCAAAAGGAAGATTATACATAATTATTGATGAGGAATTAAGCGTTTAAAATTCTGCATTGCATACTGTGATTTTACGGACAGGAGAAAGAGAATGTTCTTGTCTTTTATATTTGATCTTTTGATTTCAAAAAAACCGACTAGCCGTGGAGAATCCTATCATCTCTCCTTACGGAAAGGTGGGTAGCTCCTCCATGTCACAGGGACAGGATTTTTGGCTCCCATTGATAAGTTGAGAATTTTGATAAGTTGGTTCTCTACGAGAAAGTCAGTCTTTTCTTCTTGTAAGGATTTGCGAATTTTTTTCAAATAGAAATCTACAAATCAAATGCTCTGATAGTTACCTTAAATTTTCTATATTTTCTGCCCTGCCTAAAGCCTGAGATCTAAGTATATAATGAAGGCGATACAAGTAAAGTTGCTATGAAGTGTATGGAAAAGCATTCTCAATCTGATTTTACTGACAATTTCTTAATTTCCACGCTCCAATAATCGCAGCAGTTTCCATCCTCAAAACTGAAGCTCAAAGCGAAGAAAACTGAATTTCACTTGGAAACTGAAGATAGTCTCTTTCGGTCAATCCTCCTTCTGGCCCTATCACTCCCAAAAGCGCTACATCTGATTTTTCTACTTGTTGCGAAGTTTCCCTATTAGAAGGGAGATCAAAGACCATAAATTCCCAGTCTTGATGCAGAATCTGTGGATCATTAACTACCGTAAGCGTGGGAAGCGACCAACTCCGAGATTGTTCAGCTGCCTCTTTTATGATTTTAAGAAGTCTTTGTTCTTTATTGGGATTTAGAGTTTTGAGCAATGATCTCTCGCTCGCCCAAAGAAAAATCTCATCAATTCCAATTTCTGTAAGTTTTTGGATGATAAGCTCCATTTTTTCTTGCTTATTGGGGAACGCGATCAGCATTCAGACTTTTTGTTTTTTTGCTGGCGAGGGAATGATTTCAAGAATCGTAGTCTGTATTTCCCTATCACTTCGGCTCTCTAAAGCCACACGATACCTCTGATCAGCCTTTTCGCTCTGAATATAGAAAACAAAACCTGCCTGAGCTCTCAAAACTTTTCTCAACTGATTAAAAAGTTCAGGATTGTTGTTGATAGTAAGCTGATTTCAAGAAATCTGAAAGTCGGAGCAGATAAAAAGTTGCATAAGCGAGAAGAAAAAAATAAAAAATGAACTCTTTTACATCGGTTTCCTCCAGACAAAACTGCATTCTTCATTTCCGTTGAAGAGCTTCTTTTCGCTCCAAAGTGATTTGTTAAGTCCTGAAGTTTGGCGAGAACTAATTCGCCCACCAAAGACCTCGCCTTGGAAGCTAAGGGCAAGCTTTTGATACAAAAGATCTAAATCCTGACTTCCGATTCTTTTCCCATAGGGAGGATTGCTAATCAGCCAACTCTTCTCCGCTCAAGGGAGATTGAAGTCCAAAAAATCCTTTTGCTCAAAATGGATCAGCTCAGCAACTCCTGCTTCTTGAGCATTTGCTCTAGCAATACGAATCATCTCAGGATCTTTATCAAAGGCAAAAATCTGATACTTCCCCTCAAAACTTTTCTTGCTAGCTTCTAACTTCATCGCCTCAAAGGTTCAGCTTTCAAAATTCTTAAACTGCTGAAAGGCAAAATTTCTTCTCAGTCCAGGAGCAACATTTTTGGCTAAGAGTGCCGCTTCTATCGCGATCGTTCCTGAACCACAAAAAGGATCAAATAAAGGAGCTTTGAACCTCCATCCAGCAAGAAGTACGAGTGCGGCAGCAATATTCTCCTTCAAAGGAGCCGCTCAAGTCTGCTTTCTTCGTCCTCTTTGGTGGAGTGCCGTGCCTGAAGTATTAAGATACAGTCTCGCAATATTGTTTTCAATGCTCAGAAAAAGTTCGCTTGCACTTTCTTCCTCCTTTCCAAACTGAGCGATGCTTTCCAAAAGAGCTTTATGAGCTACGGATTGAATCGTTCTGAGCGAAGAAAGCTGAGAATGTTTACTTTGTACCTTGAGACTGAGCTTGGTATTGCTCAGGAACTGCCCATAATCACTCTTTTTCACGAGATCAAAAAGCTGATCAAAAGTTTCCGCTTTCCCCTCAGCGATCTGGAGATATGCTTTATTGGCAAGTCTGGATCGGAGATTGATCTTCATGATCCCTTGCATATCGCTTCTACTAAAGGTTCAGGTTTGAAAAGTTTGCTCTGGAGAAAATCAGAGCTTTTTGAGTTCTTGAGCGAGTAAACTTCAAAGTCCATAAGGACAGCTGATCAAAACTTTCATAACAAAAAAAGAATAAAGACTGAATAACTCGCTCGTTTATATCATTCTTCCCCGATGATGCAAGGGAGAATGCTTAGTTAAACTCTGAAAAAATCTGATAGAGAATAAAGAGGAAGAAAAAAAGTGCAACTACGGCTAAAACAATATTGATAAGCGTATTTTTTGCTTTTTTGAAGTTTTCTCCCTTTCCGCCATCAACTACGAGAAGGTAGCCAGAATAGATAATCATCAGAACAATCACACTTCCACTCAGATACGCCATAAATTTTGCAACCTGAATGATAAAATTTCCTGCCTGTGTTGCAAAGTTTTGCTGACTTGCGATATAATAAATAAAATCTACGACCTTCATCGCCACAAGTGCAAAGATGATATTGATCAAATTTTTTGCTAATTTTTTTCCATCGCCACTCTCCCCTGCCTGTGGATTCATCATCTTAAATCCTGTAGCAACAATCATAATAATCGCAATAAAAAACGCCAATCCTTTTAATAAACTCATAACAAAAAACAAGATTCCATGCCCAGCAGTCAGTTCATTTTTGAGTCCTTCGGTAGTTTGAACGGCATTGAGATTCAAAACTGATCCAAAAAGCCACATTGCTCCAAAAAAGAGTGCTGAACCAACCAAAAGGTAAAGCAGACTCGTTATTGAGGCTTTCATTTCATCCGGCTTTTTAGCATTGAGAAGAAGATTGATTGCACTATAGACAATAAAAATAAAGACTAAAATCATTCCCACATACCTCAAGATTCCCCAAAGCACTCCTCCATTATTTTTTCCAGGAAAGAAGAGGCATTCTGCATTTTCCTGAAGCGTCTTGCTTTGACTTACACAACTGATATCAAAAACTCTTTCTACTCTTCCTTGGCTATCGGCTTCGGTAGAAGTCAGCTTTTTTGCAAAATCTCTCTCAAAGCTCGGTGCTGGAGAGGTATTAGCAGAAATCACTCCTATGGGGAGCAATGCTCCAAAAAACAGCCCTCCCAAAAGAAAAAATCAGATTTTTTTGCTTAGTTGTCTTCGCTGCATTATTTTTGATAAAGAAAGATAAAATTAGTTTCCGAAAAACATATTCATCACTGCCATAACCAGTTTGATCAGCAAGAGGAAACTTGTCATAATGAATATTCCGATCAAAATAGTTCGAATGTTTCCTTTAACGGTCTTCATGTCTCCTCAGCTCATCACACTATTGGTCACGAGGCGAAATCCATTCCAAATCAAAAGGATCGTAGCTCCTGTAAGCCCAATATAGAGCATCCACTGAAGATAAGGCTGAACATTTTTTCTGATTCGTTCTAGGGTATTAGTGATTTGATAATTTTTGCCGTAAGCTCCCTGTTTATTGGTGATCTTATCAAATTTCGTATCTTGAACCCTAATATCTTCGTTAGCTTTATCAGCGATCGTAGCCACAACTTCTTCAGGCGAATCTCACCAACCAACTCGTCCAGGAGTATTGTCCCCTTGTGCAAAAACTGCAGTTCAGATCAGCAGTCCGAATCCAAGACTTAAAATTCAGATTTTTAGTTTCATTTTTCGTATGATAATGGTAAAATTGAAGACTGATTATTCTTCCTCATTCTCATATTTTTCTCTCAGCTTCGCCTTAACTGCGAATGCGACAATCAAACCGACAAAACTTACTACAATAATTCCTACAATCCAAAGCAAAACTTTTAGCCAAGTTGGCAGTCCTGTAGAACTTTTGCTGGATTCTAGAGTGGTAGGAAGCACCGGTTTGTAGTCAGGATTGTCTTTATTGAAATCAGAACAGAGATTTGTTGTGAGGTTAAATTCATTGGCAATCTTACAGATATTGGGTTTGACAATATTTTGGTAGTCCTCATTTGCGATTTCGTTTTCTCCGATATTAGAGTCTGATTTTGCAACAGACTGATAAATCGTAGCCGTAATCGTTTCCAAAAGCTGAACTCTTTCGGTTTGTGTATCTTGATTTTCACTACCGTTCGCAGCATCAAACCTTGCGAAACCATTCAGAATTTGTTTTTTGAGCTCTAAAGGAAGGAGAGAAAGGATTTCCTCTTTTGCGACTTCGTAGGTTCCTGCTCCCTTGGCAGAAAGCGTTGCGTAATCGGAAAGTCCATTGAGCAGAGTATTCAGCTTTTCAATCTGTTTTGGACTGAGCTTTGGCTGATTTTTATCCAAAAACTCTTCAATCTGAACGATATCTCCTCTTTGTGCGTTTTTATCGCCCTTTGCAATATCGTTTTTGAGCGTAATGAGCAAACTTCTCAGCGTAGCATTGGCAACACTGCTGCTATCATCAATAGTGGTAATCAGTTCCTGCGTTTGAAGATAGTAATTTCTCGTATTCTCATCAAGGTTTTTCTCATAATCTGCGAAACTTACAAGGAAATCTTTTCTTTTCCAGCTATTTCCTGTCATATTTTCTGTCTGATAGTAGATGCTTCCAACGACCGATTCAAAGCTCGGAGTATAGGTCTGCATAATGATTCTATTACATCAGAATTCTCCATCATTATTTGCGCTGCCATCTCAGTCACTATCTCTATTGATATCGCTATCTATGAAACATTTTTTGATTGAACTCTCCGTTTGAACATAGAGAAGCACTTGGTTATTGAGCTGTTTTCCTACGAAGATTTCTGGCAATCCGCCTTCGGTGCTTTGGTGCTCAGGGAGAGAAACCAGTGCAAGTCCGCTATCCAAGAGTGCGGTATTTTTTTCTGGATGAACATTCACGGTCAAACTATTGCTTGCTTCGTTTCCATTGCTGTCTTTTGCCTTGATCGTTACGGTGTAGGTTCAGGCTTTTGGATATTGAACTTTAAAAGTCTGATCCAAAGTCGTATTGAGATAAGCGGTATTTCCCTTTTCACATTCAGTAGTATCAAGGCAGATTTCTCTCTCAATAATCGTTCAGAGGCTTACATCCCTGAAAAGCACAGTCGTCCCCATCGTTGTCGCAATCAGTGCAGGTTTGATTCCATTTTTTACAACGAGAGGAGCTGATTCTCCCATTCCCTTGTAATCTCTATAAATCACATAAGCCTTAGGAATGTAAGGTGCATTCGTTGGACTTGGCTTAGAATAGGTATATTTTACACGATCATCTTTGGTAGTCAGATCGATTTCTCCATCGCCATCAAAATCAAGCTGAATCGTCCTCTCTTTCTCAAAATCGGATCTATCTGAGAGAATCTTGCTGATAATGTCAAAAGTCACTTCTTCTCAGACTTCTACATTGATTTTATCAGTTTTGAGGGTAACAAGCGGAATATCAGGTTGCTTAGAGTTCGGTGGAAAAACGATAACCGGTCCATTTCCTAGGATATCATCGCTGCTCTGACTTCCATCATCATTATCAAACATTTTAACTCAGAAGACAAATTCTCCAGGTTGTCTCGGCACTGAGAAAAAAGTATAAGGAATATTTCCTGGAGTGATCTTGGTTTCTAGGATTTTGTTCGGATTAGATTTTGGATAGTAGAACCACTTGAAATAAGAGATACTCCCATCAGAATCTAAAGCACCTTGAGCATTGACTTTCACGATGATCGGATCTACCCCTTGAGCAAAAATATCCTGAGACTGATTATTCTGCTGGAATCCGATTCAGATTTCATTTCCATATTGAGGAAAACTCAAGGTCAGATTATCAAGCGTAGGTAGTGCATTTACGACCTTGAACCAGATTCTTTCTTTGCTCACTTTTCCGAGGGAAGTATCCTCAAGCGTATAATCAATATATTGGCACCCTACTCCATTGAATTTGTAGGAGAATTGCTGAGTTTTGATGATTTCATCGTTCTTAGCCTGGAAGTAATATCTCAGCTGAGTGGTGTTTCCCTGTGCGTTGACAGAAAGGTTGGTATTGATTGCAAATTGCTCTTGCCTATTGATTCTATAAGCTGGCTGTTCTAGGGTTCCTGTTCCTCCCTTTTCATCTGCGATTTGGCAGATATCATTTTGTGTGAGTGTAAAATTACGAGCATCTTTGATTTCATAGCCAACAATCGGACTATCTTTCTCCCCAATAAATACTTTATCATAGACTTCATTGGTATTTCCCTGTTCATCGGTTACTTTTACTCTGATCGGATAGGTTCCAATTCTCTTGTATTCATATTTCATAATATTTGTTTTATTGACCCTTGGCACATTTCCGTCTCCGAAGTCCCATTCATAGCTAATGATCGGACTATTTTCGCTATTACTCTTCACTGAGAATCCAACATAAGTTCCCCATACTGCGGATTTTGGGCGAATAACAAGCTCTGGTCTTAGCGTGGATTCAACCAGAATTTCTTTGGTAATTTCTTCAGTCTTCCCATAATTATCGGAAACTTTAAGCGTAATCTGATGCTTTCCTGTTTCGTTGAAAAGTACGGTAATCTTTCTATTATTTTCCTCAGTTGCGATAAGCTTGCTTGCGTTCGGATTGGAGAAGGTCCAATCGTAGGTCAAACGATCATAACCATTTCCTACATCAATATCATTTGAGGATTTTGCATCAAAATAAAATTCTGAAGGATACTGTCGTTTATTCGTCGGTGTGATGCTGAACTGTGGAGTTGGTGGTGTTGATTCCACATAAACATTAAGTGTATCGCTATTTTTGAGTCCCATCTCATCTTCAACCGTGAGCTTTACGGTATAGTTTCCAGGTTTTTTGAACTGTTTTTTGATAGATTTTCCTTGCAAGGTATCAAGCTTGTTTCCATCGCTATCAAAGAGTTCCCAGGTATAAAGCTTGAGTCTAGAGGTCAAGGAATAGGAAGCACTTGCTCCGAAACTATAGGTCGTTGAACTATTTCCTTTTTCTGGGCTCTGCTGGATAATCGCTACTGGATCAGAAACTGAAATGCTGAATTTTTCACTGATCGTATTTTTTTCGTTATCAGAGACGCTAAGTGTTACGACATATTCTCCCTGTCCTGGCAGAGGAAGATTGATATAGCTTGGATTTCCATCGCCCTCTTTCATCCATTTGAAGCCATCTCTGGAGGTAATCAACCACGAATGACTGAGGATTTCTCTTCCCCCCATCGGAGAAGTCGCACTTCCGTCAAGAAATACTCCTTTTCTTGCCTCTTGGATTCAGATTTTTGAAGCTTTATGTTTCTGCATTTTCTTTCCATTAGCATAGATGCTGACTACCGCAGACTTTGGGCTAACATTTACCGCGATCGTTGATTCTCCATCAAAAATTCCGCTATTGGAGCTTCTTACGGTCAAATGCACCATATAGGTTCCCGCCTCGTTAAAAGTATGCTTGGCAAGCGGACCTACTCCGATCGGCTTATCAACACCGTCAATATCTCTGTAGTACCAAAAATAGTTTCTCGCGGGAATCGTTTCATTTGCGGGATCTTTACTCAATCTCGCATCAAAAGTCACGGTCAAAGGCGCTGGACCATTGGTTGGATTGGCACTTGCAGAGGCTTTTACGGTATAGTTATTCTGAATCGTAGTAGTAATCCTCGCAAGTGGCGTTTTACAATTTTCATAAAAGCTGGAGAAATTTTCTCTATTCGGAGTTCTCTCCATCGCTTCGGTTGTTTTGAGACATTGCTTGTACACGAGCTGAAACCCATAATCCTCCTGAGGGAAATAAGGGAAAATCCTCTTCATAATTCCCAAAAGCTCACTATAAGTCGCACTTCCACTGATTTTTCCAATCTTGTTTTCTGCATCAATATCCACAAAGAGCTCCGAAAGCCTTTTCCAATCTTTCTGGATTTTGTAGTTTGCGAGATAGTCGGTAGGAACCTTTGATCCAACCGTATTGGATTGTGCGAAAGCGTTTGTTCAGAGGAGAACTGCTCAGCTACAACATAGAAAAGTGCTTACTACAAGGAGAAATCTGATTTTTGTTTTTGCGTTCATTGAGATAGGGTCTAGATAAAAGACTTCTCCTAAGTATAATGGTTTTTTCTCTTCTTTGCAAGTTTTGGAGATGATTTTTTCTTTTTATCCTTGACTTCATTTATTTATACAGAAAAAATAGGCTTCCCAAAAAGCGCCCCAAAAGTCTCAAAAGAAAGTATTATTTAAAAACAAATTTTCCAGCGATCATCTGAAACCCAAGTTTGATGCTATTACTGTTTTTTTGTCCTTTAGTAAGGGAGTGCTCGGTATAACGAATATTCACAGGCACTTCTACAAAATTCAGCTTGTGGATTCAGATTTGTTCATTTATTTCATTAGCATAGTGCATTCCATCAGCATTAAGTTCTATTTTTCTCAGTGCAGAAAGAGAAAAAATTCTGAATCCATTGTGCGGATCCGAAACCTTTACTCCATAAAAAAGCCTGATCACGAGCCTAGAAATCCAGAGAATAATACGCCTCATCTTTGGCATAGCGATGGTAGTCGCTCCTGGAATAAATCTTGAACCAAGGAAAAGATCAGCTTTTGGATTTTTTTCAATCGCAGCCTGAAAACGCGTTAAATCAGCAATATCCATCTGTCCATCAGGATCAAAACCAACGATTCGCTTGATTTGGAGCTGCTCGGCATAGCGTTTAATAAAGGAATAGCCAGTTTTATTTGCTGCACCGCCTCCTCTATTGATCGTATGAGAAAGGATGATAATCATAAGTTCTGGATATTCAGCCTTTTTTTCTTTAAGGATTTCTAGAGAAGCATCTTGAGAACCATCATTGATAAAGATCATCTTTCTGATTCCAAAATTTACCAGCTCATCAATAATGTTTCCGAGAACAGCCGCCTCATTATATACTCTAATATTGAGCACAAAATCATCTAAAACAGACTGATTCTTCCAATTAGCGAGCTGAGGCGCGATTTCAAGGTAGCTTGTCTGGATTGCTGTGGTAGAAATCAGCCTCGTGAGATCATTTCCTGTCTTTGAAATCACATTGAGGAGATGAAACACCAGATAAAACAGCACAATAATAGAACAATAAACAATCAAATCCGCTCCTCTATTGAGACCAAAGGTAATTCCGATCGCATTGAGCCATTCTATTCTGAGAGAAAAGATTCCAATCGCCAAAGCTCCCAAAAACAAAATACAAAAAGTCAAAAATCAGATTTTTTTCCTTTTAAAAATCTTGAAACTAAAGATCATAAAGGCGATACTTGAAATAAGCAAAAGCATTTGAAGTTTTGACATCCTCCGCCTCCAAAGAAATAAAACGCCACTAATAGTAGCTTTCTCTTGTTTCAATGCAAGATTAATTCAAAATTGATTAATTATAATACAAAAAGCACCACTAATAGATAAGATAATAAATGGTAATTTAGATCTTAAGAAATATTAGTGATGCAAAGGAATAATAAGAAAAGGAGCCAACTAAATCAAGAGGAAAGAATAGAAATTTACGCC
>JBHAST010000026.1:0-3309 GCA_041831495.1 bacterium
AAAGAAGTCTGAATCCAATTCGCAGATTTAGCTTGGCATTTCCGAGATCATTTCAAAGGGAAGAAGAGACTCAGCATCACAAGTGCCTATAGATCCTTTGCCCATCAAGAGCAGCTCTTGAAGTCCTATTGCAAGAAAAAGAACCAATGTGCAAATGCAGGAAGTAGCGAGCATCAAGCAGGACTCGCACTTGACCTAGGAACGAATGGAGGAAAGTTAGATAAAGCAAGTTTAGAGCGACTCCAAGAAAATGCCCACAAACGAGGCTTTCACCAGAGCTATCAAAAAGGAGTTGAGGTTGATAAAACCATGATTGAACCTTGGCATTGGAGATATGTTGGAGAAGCACTCGCTACCGAACTTTATGAGAAAAAACTGAGTTTCACAGAATGGTTTTATAGCCAATGAACAATTGATAATTTATAATTCACAATACTTATTATGAAAGCAACAAGAGGGAAAAGTTTCCCTCAATAAGATGAAACGAAGTAAAGTCCTCCCTCTCTTGAGGGGGGTGCCCCAACGGGGCGGGGGGAGGTTACCTCAAACACGAAAGCCTTGAAAATCCAATGCAGAATCCTTATACTAAAAGGCAGAATTTTATCTTAGAACACAAAATAATGACTCACATTGATCCAAAAGATGAAAATATAGCAGTAGAAGAAAGGACAACCAAGGATACCGATTTAGAAACCATGCTTGAAGAAGCGCAAAAAGAAGCCAATCAAGCTGAAGCCGATTTCACTCCCCTCTTGAATCAAATCAAAACCCTTGAAAGCCAGCTTCAAGAAAAAGAGGAAATCGCAAAAAATAGTCAAATTGCTTACCTCCATCTCAAGGCAGATTTTGATATTTTACAGAGACAAAGTCTCCAAACTACAGAAAATGCAGAACGCAATGCCATACTCAAGGTCGTGAAAGAGTTTTTGCCTTTCGTTGAAAACCTAAGGAAATCACTCCTTAACCTCAGTGAAGAACAGAAGGATTCAACGATGGGACAGGGGCTTCAGATGATGTATGACAACTTCCTCAAAAGCCTAGAAAAGTTGAAAGTAAAACCGATTGAAGCGATTGGTCTTGAGCCGAATCCACAGTTTCATGAGCCAATTAGTATGCAAACAACTGAAGATAAAAATCTGAAAGGAAAAATCATTCAAGAATTTGAACAAGGATTTGTCTATGAAAATGGGGATGAGAAACTCGTGATTTCTGCCGCAAAGGTCATCATCGGACAATAAGCTTTTTCATCAGAAAACACTTGCATATTGGAGAAAAATAAATAAAAGGAAGTATCATTTAGTCTCTAACCTCTTATCAAAATGGAAAAAAAAGAAAAAACCACAGGACAAAGAATCGATGAAATGACCGATAAAATCTCAGAAGTTGCATCTGAAATTGGAGAGAAGCTTGAAAACGGAGCTGCTGAAACCAAAAAAGTTGCAACAGGAATCAGAAAATGGCGAGATAAAGCCTCTCTTGAGGAAATTGTGACTACAATTATTGGACTCATTCTCCTCCTCTTGGCACTTTGGGCGCTCAGAAAATTTATCTGAGGAATTCTTTTGCTTGTGCTAGGAATTCTCTGTGTATCAGGATTCTTTAATCCCTTTCTCAAGGATCTTTTTGAGAGAATTCAGAAAACAACAAGTGAGAAAGAAGACCCAAACGGTAAAAAATCTTCAAAAAAATAAAACGTTTTCAAAATAAAATGAGAGGAAAGAACGATTTTCTCTCGTTTTTCTTGGAAAATAAAAGAAAAATGCTGATCAGTTTTTTCATTTTTGTTTAAAACCTCCCATGAGCTCTAGTCAAAAAACAATACTCATTCGCAATCTCTTTAAAACCGCTATCGGAATCGTGCTCCTGATTGCTTCATTTTCCTATTTAGGGAGCCACCCTGCGGAAAAAATAGCACTCTATTCCTGATTTAAAAATATTATCCAAAAAACTGAAATCATTTTTCACAACCTCATTGGAAAAAACGGGGCACTTTTGGAGCAAAAATACAGTCTTGAAAATAGCTATCTTGAGATGATTCATTTTGCAGAGGAGAAGGGATGTGTTGATTCATGAACCTTACAAGAATTGCATCATACCTATGAAACACTCCTTCAAGAAGATAAAAGTCAGATTCAAAACTATATTACCAAGTACAATATTTTAGCGAGCGACTATCAGAGTACTATTTATTGAAGTTGTCCTTAGGCTTTTTAAATTCACAAGTAACCAAAGATTATGCTAATTGGAATCGATATTGATGAAGTGCTCTCCGAAACGGTTGATTTTGCTCTTGCCTATCATAAGGGAGAAATTAAAGGGAAAAAACTCGAAAGAAATCAGATTTCTGATTATTGGTTGCCTAACATTCCTGGATTTGAATGTCTAACAAAAGAAGAGGCAGCTTTTTTCTTTATTGAAGCGCTTGCTTCTCCTCAGGTCTTAGAAGAACTTCAGCCTGTGGCAGGAGCTTATGAAATATTGAAAGGATGGAAGGCGCTGGGGCATGAATTTTGCGCAATCACGGCAAGAGGAGAACCTACACGCTGATCTACCGAAGAACGAATTGAGAAGCACTTTCCATGATTATTTGATGAAATCGTTTTCTGCAATCACTACCGACCAGAATTTCCAAGATACACCAAAGAGGAAATCTGCCTGGAAAAAGGGATCAATCTTTTTGTAGAAGACAACCCAAACTACGCTATTGATCTGGAGAAACTAGGGGTAAAAGTCTTTTTGCTTGAGAAGCCTTGGAATGCAAGCTTTAAAGAAGATGAGCATCTATGAATTCTTAAGGTCAAAAGCCGAAACGATATCAAACTCTAAAAAAAAGCTGATGCTCTTGCTTTCTCGGTAGGCTTTCCGTAGACTAAGACCAGTTTTTTTTGAATCTTTCCCTTGTATTTGAAATCTCCCTTTTGAACGGGGAAGAAGGGGGTTCTTTAAAAATCAACTTCCCCTATTTTTTACGAGCTTTTTTATTTTTCTTCTCCTTATCGTGAAACTCTGCTTTGCTCCTATGGATTGAATTACGGATTGTGCGACGCGCTTCATCACGAGTCAGATTTTTGAGCAATATAAAAATCCTGATGATCAATTGCAGGTATGGACTGAATTTATGAATGCTGATGGCTTTATTATCAATCCAAGTAAGGTGGTAAGACATCTGATGACAATTTCAGAAGATAGCAGATCGCTTCACGGTCGTTTGCAATGATCGTCATTGCGAGGAAGCGAAGCGAACGAAGCAATCCAGAATAAGCACGTTTCTATGACCAAGCCCATCGCCCAAATCTACTGAGGAAACGC
>JBHAST010000027.1:0-11088 GCA_041831495.1 bacterium
GAGTATCAGATTTCTAATATTACCTATAAAATTCTTGAAGATTATAAAACTCAACTTTCGGAAACTCCAATTCCTAAGCAATCAATCTACTATGGGAAAAGAAAATTCTTATCACCTAAAACAATTCAAATGAGAATCCACTCAGTCAAAAACTTTCTCAGGTTCATGAATTTTATTTATTCAGCAGAAATTGATTACAGAAACATAGAAATCCCAAGAATTAAAGATATGCATATCAATTTTCTTGAGGAAGAAGAGGTGCAACAACTCCTACAAGTAGCAGAAGAAACTGAAAAAACTCAGTAGTAATTTTCATTTTTTATGCAAAAAAGAATAAAATACAGAGCTTTTAATTTTGTGAACGAAGTAATTTTATATTTTTTGAAGAAAAAAAGCAAAAAAACGGAAAGAAAATTAAAATCTCTTGATTTTTGCTTGATAACTGCTATATTTTTGTCGTTCACAAAAAAACCAAAGCTCTGTTCGCAATTTTTATATTGCGAGCTTTTTTGATAATGCAAAAATATCAAAGTGATTTCCTAAAAAGCCGTAAAAAATCTGAATGCGACCATATTCCGTGCGAACTTTGCGGAGCTGTTGCATCAGATATTCATCATATTATGAGTTCTCATCGTGGTATGAGACAACACAATCCTGATGGATCAGATTTGATTGCGTTGTGTAGGTCCTGCCACGATTTCGTGCATAGTAAAAATTCTCACGAGATGAGAATATCGCTACTCGCCGTAGTTCAATATAGACTGATTACCCTTAAGGAGTCAGATTTTTAGATTTTTTTCAAAAAAATGGATAAAAAAGCAAAAATCTCAATTTGCAAAAAATGCGGATATGGCATCCCTGTCCGAGCTGAGAGCTGCAGGAGATGTGCGACTCCTGCAGAAAAAAAAGAAGAAATGAAACTGCAGATCAAAAAAATCAATACCGAGCAAAAAAGCGCTGCAGTTCAGAAGCCGAAACTTACCGCAAAAAAGCCTGCTAAAGCCTCGCCGAGCGCAGCGAGGACAAAGAATCTGAAACCGAAGTCCAAAAGGAGTTGAACTCGCCGCACAAAATCCGTTCGCTCCCCTAAGTAATGAATCTGACTTTTTATCTAGTAGCCGTATAGTAGTCATGCTCCAACACATCTCCATAGACACCCTCATCCCCTATGAGCGTAATAACAAAATCCATAGCAAAGAGCAGATAGCAAAAATAGCGAAGAGTATCAAAGAACTCTGATTCAGAGCTCCAATTTTGGTTGATGAAAATTTTGTCATTCTTGCAGGACACGGTAGGTTAGCAGCAGCAAAGAAGCTGAAGCTGAAAGAGGTCCCTGTAATCCAATACACGGACTTAACAGAGGAACAGAAGAGGAAATACAGGCTGTTAGACAATAGGCTTGCCGACCTTAGTGAGTATGATCTAGAAAATCTGAGGCTAGAACTCCAAGAGCTCAACGATGAATGGATGAACGATCTCTTTAGTGAATTTGATCTCAAGCTTGAGGAGGAAGAATGGGAGGAGGAGATAGAAGATGAAGTGCCAGCAATACAAGATGATCCCATTGTCCAGGAGGGAGATGTTTTTGAACTAGAGGGAAAGAACGGAAAGCACTATCTCATTTGTGGAGATAGCACAAAGATAGAAACTTATACCAAACTCATAGAATTAGCGGGTAAAAAAGCTGATCTCCTGTTTACCGATCCTCCCTACAATGTGAACTACAAAGGACAAGGGAAGAAGACCAGCAACGGAATACTGAACGACCGTATGTCCGATCAGAATTTTTTATTTTTTTTACAAGATACTTTCCATGCACTCAAAACAGCACTCAAACAAACTGCTCCACTTTATGTCTTCCATGCGAGCAAAACTCAAAGAGAGTTTCAGAATGCTATGGAGGAGAATGGTATCGAGATCATCTCGCAACTCATCTGGAACAAACCAAGCATCAACCATGTATGAGCCAGCTACAAATCCAAGCACGAACCCTTCTTCTATGCAAGGATGAAAGATGCAGACATACCACGATATGGTAGCGAGATTTATGAGGAGACCGTCCGAGAATCGCCTGACCGAACGCAAAAAACCGAAAAAGAAATCCTCCAAGCCTTCAAGAAAGCAAAGGAAGCAGAAAAGGAGGGCTATACAACAATCTGGAGCCAAAAAAGGCATCCAGTTCAAGACTACGAGCATCCAACGCAAAAGCCAGTAGAGCTCGTAGAGCGTGCAATCCTCAATTCTAGCAGAGAGTGAGAGTTAGTCCTAGAGCCTTTTGCCGGTAGTGGGACAACCTTGATAGCAGCCGAAAAGACAGGAAGACTGAGCATCAACATTGAGCTTGATCCAAAGTATGTGGAGGTAGTGATTAGGAGATATAGGAGGATCACAGGGAAGAGTGTGAGGTGCCTGAATAGAGATTTAAATTTAACATAAATTACAGATGAAAAAAGCGACCAAGCAACCAAAAGATGAAGAAGCTATAATGCAAACTAATTTTATTAAGGGACAAAAAGTTTTGATCACTCAAGGCATCTATACAGGGAAAGTATGAGAAGTATTTGATGAAAATGGATTTAGTGGATGACTTTTTGTGATTATAGATAATTATTTTTTAGAGTCGTTTCCTTTATCTTTTTTACAAAATATAGAAAATTATGGCAAAACAGGAACAGAATAAAGGTGGCCGTCCTAGTCTTTTTACGGAAGAGCGTGTCGGAAAACTAGAGGATGCTTTTCGCTTTGATGCATCGGTCAAACAAGCCTGTGCTTATGCGAGAATTTCCACCGACACTTTTTATGAATGGATAAAGAAAAGAGATGGGTTTTCCGACAAAACAGAGGAAAAAAAATATCAGGAATTTAGAGAGAGAATTGCTGCTGCGAGAGAATTCCCACTGATATGATGTAAAAGGACTCTAGTCGGTGCAGCACTTAAGGGGAATGTTAAGGCAGCTATTGAGGTTCTGAGGAGAAGAGATCCTGATTACAAGGACAAATTGGAAATCACCGATCCTCCAAAATCTAATACTAATCCACTCAAAGATAGGCTTTTAGATCTAAAAAATAAGAAAAAGTGAAATACGAAATCCTGACAAAAGAAGAAATAAGCCTCTTAGAACCAATAGAAAGTAAGCTCTGAGAAGAAGAGTTTAATCAGTATGTGGTTAGTAAGGGATTTTATGATAAAGATTTTTTTTGTCAGTATTTTTTGAGCGGATACGGCTATCTCATCCAGTGAGAGCAGCTGGAAACCCCTAATCACCACAAAGAGATTTGGGAGTATTTAGATAAGAAGCAAGACTTTAATCTGATAGAGCCTAGAGGACACTGAAAAACGAGTGCCGTGCTGGAGTGGATTCTATGGGCAATATGCTATGAACAAGAGAAATCTATCCTCTATATTGCATCAGCAGATCTCGGAAAGCAATGACTTGGGAAAATTAGAGGAGAAATGGAAAACAACGAATTCCTTATCGCTGGATTTGGTAACCTTGTGCCAATCAATAGCGATGACATGAAAGATAAAAGGCTCAAAAGATGGAAACAACAACAGCTTGAATTTCTAAATGGAGTCTTCCTCGCAACCATGACCAAAGGGCAAGCGGTCAGAGGACAAAGACCAACAAAAATCATTTTTGATGATCCACAGGACAACAAAGATGTGCTCAACAAAAGCATTGTAGATAAATTTAACAATCGGGTATTCTCATCTCTTTATAACACTCTTCTTCCCTGAGGAAGTATGACCGTATTGGGGACTATTGTTGGAAATCTTTGCCTTGTCCTCCATCTCAAGCAAGAAAAAAAACGACCTACGATCTATCGTGAAGCCTGTGATGCAGAATTTAGAAATGTTTTGTGGCCTGAACTTTGGAGCAGGGAAAGTTTGATGCAAAGAAAAGAAACGATCTGAACCCCCATATTCAATCAAGAATTTAGGCATATTCCGCTTAATAGAGAAGATGCCTTGATAGCTCCTGAGCGGATCCAATACTATGAGGAAGCTCCTAGTCGTTTTGACCGCGTTATTATGGCGGTTGATCCCATCAAAAAAGCAAGTGAGAAGTCAGACTTCTTGGGGATTGTAGTTGCCTGAATACTCGGAGATCAGGTTTATGTTCTTTTTTCTAAGGGAATTAGACTTTCAAGCCATAAAGCCGAGAGGTTCATAAAAATGGTCTACGATAAGTATCAGCCAGACATAATCTTGCAGGAAGATAATATTGAAGTGACTATGATTGATAACCTCAAAAAAAGAGGGTTGCCTATGAGATGAATCCATTCTGCTAAGGACAAATACACAAGACTCCTCAATGTTCAGCCCTCATTTGAGAGCTTAAAAGTTTTTTTCAGGATTGAGAAAGATTCCGATCTCATTTGGCAGCTTACCAACTTCCCTGATGTAGATCATGATGATATTATGGATGCACTCGTTTTTATTCTCCTTTCCATAAAAAAGAAAAGAAAGGTAGGTATAACTTTAGTTTCTTAAGTAAGATATGATGATTTTACAGCAAGAACTCAAGAGGTATATAAAGGAACATGGGGTTAAGACAACCTGTGATCGCTCAGGATTATCAGACCAAACAATAAGGAATATCCTCCACGGGAATAGACCGAGTAAAAGGTCGGTAGATATCCTCTATAAATTTTTAAAATTGGAAGTAGATCAGCGATATATTGAGAATCTCTCAACTTGGTATGGAAAATGATTTTGAGTCGGAGGCGTTATAAAATCCATCAGAATTAACATGGGACTAGATCAGGTACAATTTGCTCATCTTATTTGAGTGAATAAAAGGACACTCCAAAGAATCGAAACTGAAAATCAAGTTCCAAAATGAGAGGTATGTAAAGCTATCAGTAACTTGTTGCTAAACTTTTTATTAAATAAATCATAATGTCGTTGAGATTTGGCTTTTTTTAGACAGAAAATAAATAATTTTTACTTTTACAAACACCAAATGAAAATCACAGAAATTAAAATCTGAGAATATGAAAAAATCCAAAAAATGCTGATGGGAGAAGAAGGATCTCAACAGGTTTCGTGAGATGATATCATCAGTCTACCAGTAGGAACTAAGGTATATGATACCATTTACAATGGGAGCTATATTGTAGCTGCTATTACCAAAAAAATTGCAAAAGCAATGAATAGCTGATGGGATGTAGATGAAGATTCTCTTCAGGAGTGGCTAGAAGATTTTCCTGTGGTTTATGTAGCAAAATGCCTCATCAAATATGGGAACTGCTACTTAGAGGTCATCAGAAAGAAAAATGGCGAGATTAGTAGACTCGTTCCTATTCCAACAGGAACTATTGTAAGGATTAAGTGAGGTGGGTATAAGCAGGAAGTAGATGCAAAGTTTACTTATTTCAATGAGTTTACGCCTCTTGAGGAGAGAAATAAGAAGCAAAAAGCTTGGGTTGGGACTTGAGCTCCACAAAAGGAACTTAAATACAATGCCAGACTAAAGACTTGTGGCTATAATCCGAATCTCAATGAAGTCATCCACTTAGCCGATTTTGAAACGGATAATAAACGATATGGAAAATCGCTCTTTGAGCCCTGTATTCATCAGATTCTCTTGCTCAGATATATTGATGATTATTACAATAATTATTTTGACAACTGATGTATCAGACTTTCTCTTTTTCATATCAAGAACAAAAAGGAAGATGAGGAGATTACAGATGAAGATAGAGCTCTTTTTGTAGACTTCATCAAGGAACAAGCAAAGGGCGTAAAAAATGCACACAAAACCATTCTCATTGAGAATGAGATCTGAAAGATTGAACTTACTGATGAATTAGATGCAAGCCAGTGGATCGCTTATCGCCAAGAATTGCAGAAATCCATCGCTATGGCTATAGAGATGCCTTATGATATGATTGATAGCTCAGATTCTAACAGGTCAACCTCTACTTCGGCTTTGGAAGCATTTTATACCTATACGATCGTGCCTCTGCAGAATATCCTCCTCAAATGCGTGAAGATGGTTATTGCAGATGACCCAAGATGGTCTAATAAGAAAATTGAGAAAATCGCTTTCAACAAAATGAACACTAAAAATATCAAAGAAGAAAGTGAAACAGTGAAAAACCTTGTCACCAATAGAATTATTACCATCAATGAGGCGAGGAAATGGATGGGATATGCTCCGATTGATGGATGAGATGTATTGGTAGGTGGGGATCAAACCAATCTCACACTCGGAAAGGAAGATATAGAAACCATCAAAAAGACAAAAGCTTTAATTCAAGCAGAAATGAATGACATTAGCTTCTCGAAATAAGTTTGTAATCCAAAAGGTCTTGGAGTCTGATATTACCGAGGAGGACAAGATTTTTTTCCAACTTTGGAACGAAAAACCCCTCCTCTCGCTGAAATCAGATTTTTTGGCTATTATTGAACAACTACGAAAGGAGCAATATCAGCAGATATTAGAAAACTTAGAAGAAATCTCTGAATTTAAGATCCAAAAAACCGAATACATTTCACGAGCAGCAGAGCAATTTGAGAAATATACAATCAAAACCTCATCGCTTCTTCAGGTTGCTGCAAAACAAGGGATGGACTATCAAGCAGTCTTGAACAGTAAGTCAGGGTTATCTACCGAGTTGAACACTACAGCTATCAAAAACCGAGCTAATCTCCATGCTGGAGAGCTGATCACAGGCATCAACGAAACAACAAAAATGAGAATCAATAAACTCATTACTAAGGCTCTTGATGAGGGAATGAGCAAATATGAACTTAAAGAAATCCTGAAGACTGATTTTGGCTTTAGCGAGTATCGTGCTAATCTTATAGCAAGAAATGAACTCAAGAGGGCCTACATTCAGGGGCAAAAAATACAGTTTGCTCAACGGCAAAAAGAGAGCTGAATGAGAGGCTACAAGGACTGGATTTCTCATCGTGATGATAGAGTGACCGAACTCTGCTTCCTCAATGATATGGACTGAACTATTCCTTTTGATGATATATTTCCTTCGGAAGATATGGAGCCTCCAAGATTTCCATGATGTCGTTGCTCTATTGCATATTTTCCTTATTCGGAAGCAGAATTATGGGAGGTGGATGATATTCCTGAATATCACGAACTTTTTGAAGAAATGAAGCCTGAAAATTATGATGAACTATCATCAAAAATAGTTCCCAAAAGCTTTTTTGAGGGATTAGGTAAGAAGTTGATCTATATTCAAGAAGAGGGAGATCCATTCTTTGATGGTTCTACAAATAAGCTCAGTGTGGGAACTGCAGATGGAATGAAGAAAAAATATGCTGAAGTTCACGAGCTCTGACATGCTTTTTATGAGCTGAGGATTGCTAAAAATAGAGAGTGGCTCCATAAGTATATTGAAATTCAAGATCTCATCAAAGCAGAAATCGCAGAGCTACAAGAAGCGATAGCCAAATACTTTCCTCAAGGAAGTCATAATGCCCTAGAAGTCTTTCAGATAGAGGAAATTTTCAAAGAAAAAACTTATCTCGTATTAGAAAAGCACCAAGAAGCTTGGGGAAAGGTAATCTTAACCCCAAAATATAGCGAAAGATATAAATGGGATTATCATGTGGCGGCCGATTTAATTGGTGCGATTACAAGAGGAGAGCTCGGAGGGGGACATCTCGTAGAATATTACAAAGAGAAAGGTTATGATGAAGTAATGCCTGCGATCAATACCATACACTTCTTCAACAACAAAATCCTTGAAGTTCTATTGCCAAAAAGTTATACTGCGATCAAAAGTTTTTATTCAGATTTATGAATTGAATTCTAATGCTAGATATAGATTTGATTATTGATGCCTATGGATTAACCCATAATGTGGAGGGAATCCGCTGAAGATTTGGGCATCTTATACCAGACCTAGAAGATCTCAAACTGATTGAAGAAGCAGCAGGAAGGGGGATTTCTATTGAATATCCTGCTGGAGTTCACGATGGAGGGAAAATCATCTTCACGGGAGAGAAGGAACCTGGGTTTGATTTCCAAAAATTCCTTGATTGGGTAGAAGAAAACCAAGAAGAAATCAGGGGAAAGATTGCTAAAAAATAAAATGTCGTTGAGTTTTGGGTTTTTATAGACACTCTTGTGGGTGTCTTTTTTATATTTCTAAAGCTGATGAAAAAGAAAGCGGTCCGTAAAATAGAAAGCATGAATACCGTGCTCTTTATTGCATTGGTTCCTGATGAAGAAGATGGGAATGGAGATATCATCACTGCAGATGAAATCAAAAAAGCGGCTTATGAGTTCATGATCAATCTGCAGGATAAAGTTGTAAATATCAATCATGAAGATGAAGAAATTGAATCAGCTAAATTTGTAGAAAGTTATCTTACAATCTCCGATATAGAGCGAGGAGAGGAAATTATTCCCCAAGGAACTTGGATTATTGGAATCCAATTTGATGATGAAACTTTTGAAAAAATTCAATGCTGAGATTTTGTCTGAATAAGTATTGAAGGAGTATGAACCTACGAAAGACTTTAATTTTTACATACGATAAGATGAAAAAACTTTCAGAATTAACCGTAAACAAGGTTTCACTTGTAACAAAAGATAAAAAACCTGCTGTTCCTAAGGCAAGCACTGGATTTTTCTCTATCTTTAAGATCAAAAAAGAAGAGAATCTGACCCAAGAACAACAGGTTAGAATAGAAAAACTTAAGAAATTTTATGAAACAAAATAAAAATGTCGTTGAGTTTTGGGTTTTTATATGAACAATAAAAATGCGTAATATCAAGTCGTTTATCTATGATAGATTGACAACCGATGAAATCCTCAAGGGAATGATCGTTGGTATCTATCCGAATGCTGCTCCTAGGGAAGCCCAAAGTCCTGTAATTGTATACAATCGTATTGCTGATGAAAAAACTGATGTCATCTGCAATTCCTTGTATCAAATCAGCGTCCGAAGTGATGACCTAGAGAAAGCAGAATCAGCTAAAGATCGTGTCGTTTGGCTTTTCTCTCGCTATAAGGCAGAAGGGATACGCTGCAGTGTTATGAGCATCAACGAAACTTATGACCACGAGAATGGCGACCGATGACTTCATATTACCATAAAACTTAAATTGGTAGATTCAGATTTTTAATTCTTTTTTTATAATCATCATGCAAACAACAGTACAGAAATCTAGCACGATCAGAATGGGATCAGTGAAATTCTCTGCCGACTTCGGTCAGGGATATGTAAATCTTGGAGCTCTCAAAAATGCGAGTCTCAAAATCACCAAACAAAAGACCGAACTCACTTTTGATAATGCGAAAATGCCTCCTAAGGTAAAAATCCTTGAAGCGATTTTGAGTGCAGAACTCTATGAACTTTCTTTGGAAGCTATGAGGAATATCAATGGACTTGGAGAATTTAGTTCTTTAGATGGAACCCAAACCTCAAAAACTGAACTCATTCCTGCAGGTAGCTTAAAAGCTAATGAAGCCTATGTATTGGTAGGGCAAAACGCCGATGGTTCAGAGCCTACGATGACTTCAGTTACCTATGATAAAGGTGGGGCAAATACGGCTTGGAATAAAAATACCAACTACAGCTTCACAAAAATCGGAGGTAAGCAGGCAATCATCTTCAAGTCGGCTGTAGATAAGCCTGTAGAATTGGTGTATAACTATACTCCTCCAAAAAGTAAGGAACTTCTCTTCAAAGATGTTATTACTTCTCAATCTCTGAGCAAGTATAAGTTTGAAAATGAAAATGATGAAGGGAAAATCTTCATGATTGAGTTCTTTGAGGGATTCAACAACTCCGATAATTTGGAAATCTCGTTCAAATCTGATGATGAAACGAACGATGCTTCTAGTATGCAGGTGGAAATTAAAGCATTCCCTACAACAGATAAGAAGCTCTTCCGTATCTACGATGAACAAGATGCTCAATAGTCTTTCTCTTTTCTCTTTTAGCTCTTGTCTTTTGGGATGAGAGCTTTTATTTTTTAGAAATTAGGCATGCAAAGAAAACAACATACGTTCCATATTCAGGGAACAGAAATGATTGTTGGAGATCTTCTGTGGGGGGATTTATTACTTCTTACAGAAGATTTTGAAAGTGGTTTATGGAAAATTTTATTGGAATTTAATGAATCAGTCCCAGCTATCAGTTCGCATGAAGCCCAGCATATCCTCGGAGTCATCAGCTGAGGAGATGATGAAAAAAAAGGAAAGGTTCAGAAATTAGAAGAACTCATTATGATGGAAACTTTCGTGATGGTTCATACTCACCAGAGTCTTCAGGAGATCAGAAATTGGAGTGTTCAGTATTTTTTTCTTGTTTCCAGGTGTATAGGAGCTGCACTCGGTCATAAGAAAGCGGATGAGGTTCTCAATCCTGATGGGGTAGATAAGGAGGGAATCAGAGATCTCACAGGAGGAGAAAAGGAAGTGATTTTGTAAAAGTCTTGTTTTTAAGGATGATAAGGATATTATTTCTTGGTATTTTATTTTTAAAAAAACCAAGAATGAATACCCGTATTTTCCCTGACTGATTAATAAAGGACAGTAAAATGCTAAATGAAGACTATCGTGAGAAAGATTTGCTGTGATGGGATGCTTATATAGAGCAATTTGCTCATGAATTAGTAATGATTCCAAGTGGATCTATTTTGTGACTTATTGGTAGATTTTGAAGTGGGAAAAGCACTTTTTTGAATCAGTTAGATCACTTTTCGTATAAGGTAAAAACCTACCTTTTTGAGGCTTGGAAATATCCAGATAGAGAAAATTTATGGATAAATTTTGTCTATGAAATTGCAAAAAATCTTTGAGTAGAAAAAACAAAAGAGGTTTTACAAAGAATTAATGGGCAAGACCACAACCGGCCTAAAGCTATACTATCGGATTTGATGAACCTTGGTCATTTATCCGCGTTTAAAGATTTTCTTTACCATAGAGGACAAAATCAATTGGATTTAGTATATGAAATTTTAAAAGAACTTTTGTCAGAATTATGTCCCAGAATGGATTGATGTGCATATCTTATTATAGAGGACATTGATCGTTCTTGAGATAAAGGGATATATTTCATAGAAACATTGAATTATTTTTTAAAGAAAATCATACAGGAACAAC
>JBHAST010000028.1:0-14333 GCA_041831495.1 bacterium
ATTCAGTTCTTCCTTGTTCTCATTGCGAGCGAGTGAAACGAGAGTGGCAATCGAGAAAACACAAATCTCTTCCCATCTGGATCACTCCGCCTACGGCTCGTGATGACGGTCATTGCGAGCGAAGCGAACCAATCCAGATAATTTAGAGTTATTTTCATAGATCCCCACGGCTCATTTCGTGTTCTTCGCGATGACCCTTTTCTTTTAATCTATACGATTGTTTTTTTGAATTAAAGAGAAAATTCCCAAAAATTTGCATTTCCCTCATTTTTCCACTATACTTAAAGCGGATTTTACTTTTGAGGAAGGAATGGAAACCAAAGAAATCATGACGAATGAAGATGCGATTATCAGCTTTTTAGCTTTTTTTAATGAGATTGATAAGCATTTTGATAAGGTGCTGAATGAAGAGGGATTCTCTCCTTATAATGAGAAGCTCAAGAAGATTTCTGAGGGAAATTTTACGATTACGAATTTTGTCAGGAAGCATCTTTATCAGCTGAGAAACTTTGGTGAACTCAGGAATTTTATCACGCATGGGATCAAATCCAACGGAGAAACCTTTGCCGCGCCTACTCAAGCAGCGATTGAAAAAATTAGTCATTATGCTCAAATGATTACTAAACCAGCTAAAGTACTAGATTTTTTCAAGAAGAAAGTTTTCAAAGCAAAAAAATCTGATTTTCTCAAGGAAATCATTCCTCAGATGAAAAAAAATGGCTATACCAATATTCCTATTTACAATGATGAAGAACAGTTTGTCGGCATTTTGAGTGATGCAAGGCTTCTCTACTGGATTTCAGGTTTGCTTATGAATGAGGACTATATCAATCTCGGACTGATGAAAGTTGAGCATATTCAGCTCGAATACGGCTGGAAAGATTATCTTTTCATCCCTAAGGAAACGACACTTTTTGAGGTCAATGAACTTTTTACTCAAAGTAAAAAAAGCTGAGAAAGGCTTTCGGTCCTCTTTATCACCGAAACAGGGAATCCTGATGAAGAAATTCAGGGAATGATTTCCGCAGGTGATGCCAATTTGATCGATGAGTATTTGATTATCTAAAAGTATTGCGCTTATAAACTGAGAATAGGAACAAAAACAAATCTCATATCACAAAATGAAAAAATCGCAAGAATAATCAGAAACCAAAATTCTGATTTTTTTTGTTTTTTAGATTTTTGGAGTATAATTGAAGTATCAAATTTTAGTCTTTATTTTTAAATTCCCATGAACGAACTCAATACCCTCTCAAGCACAACTACTAAAATGACAACAATGCTTGATAAGATTGCTGCAACCTGCGATGCTTTGATTGGAGCATTAGAATGCACAACAGAAGCAACCAGCCAATATGGAGGTGGTATCGTTCAGTCTTTTGATAGCGAATATGTTGATGTAATTATCAGAACACTTCTTCTCTTGAGAGCTTATGCAACAAGACTTGGAAAAGAAATCAACCAAGGTTTGATTCGTTCTGAAAAAGATTTAATGCTCCTAGTAGAAGGAATGCAGGATTTGGATGATAAACTCATAGAACTTATGAGAAAAAATGGAAATCTGAGAAATAATTTTGCATTTGGACTAGAAGAAATCAGAACTACTATTAGAGAAATTAAAGATTCTGTATATATTGCTTAAACTCTGTGTATGCTCATATAGAAGGACAGTTTTCACTCCAAGCTGTCTTTTTTTTTGATAGATAAAAATTCATGACCTCTATTTTATCACCTTTTGATATTCTAAACGATGAAAATATATTATAGCGATACTTCATTTCTTATTACATAAACATTATAATCTTCTCATAAATCAGTGATAGCGGAGATTACCTTATCTTTGGGAATAAAGTCAGGTTTTTTATAAGGTCCTGGATCATAAATTTCAAACATTCAATCTTTATATCATTTACACAAAACCACATGTCATCAACTAATTCATTCTTGAGGCTCTCTACCATAGAGAATATTTGCACTTAATCATAAAATAAACAGCGTATCTTCATTCTGATATTTTTCTATGACAGAAATGATATCTATTTCATACCTCTTTTCAATCTCTTCAGATTCTAGGATTTTTTTGGCAATAGTGGTATCGTAAAAATCAAAGCTTACATTTTGTTTGCTGTCATTCCAGATTCCATCTTTTACAAAATCTTTATACTTATGATCTTTATATTTTTTAGTGATGGTTCATACTGGATCTTGTAGATAATTCAAATCATCTTGCTCGGTAGATATCGTTGTATAGATAACTTTAAATCCTAATCTTGAAAGTGCATATGCCATTTCTCATTCAGTGAGTCCCACTCAAAATTTATACCTTCCCATTTTGGCAATCTTCATGACATCTCGGGTGTCTTTCATATTAAATTGAGTATACCAAAAATAGTTAAGTATTCCCATAAAACACGCAGTACTACAATAACCATAATAGGACTCTGGCATAAAATTGATTTGATACTTTGGATAGTCCATATTTAAAAAAAAAGAAAATAAAACCGTCCTAAAAGCACAAAAATTTAAATAAGAAACAAAAACTATATAATAAAAATAAGAATAAAAGCAAGAACAGATATTTTACAAAACAAAAAAGTCCCCTTATAAATGATCTTCTCATGGGGTAGCTGGGGATCGAACCCAGGACCACCAGCTTAAAAGGCTGTTGCTCTACCGACTGAGCTACTACCCCTCACTGAGAAAGTATCATGTAAGGAAACTTTTCTTAACGGGAAAGAGTATAGTCTTTTCCTTGTTATTTTCAAGAGGATTTCCCTCAAAAATCCTATACAAATCCCTTAAACTTCTTGTAAAGTCTAGAGTTGATCTTTACTTTTACCTGACTTCCATCTTCAAGTCTAATCCATTTATTGATCAGATTTACTTTGAATTGTCTTTTCCCTGCTCTCATAGAATGAGATCTTGTTTGTCCGGATTTAGACTTTCTCCCTGTAAAATAACATATTCTAGCCATGAGTTATATCTATACAATAAAGATAAAATATTTACTATGCAGCTGAAACTTCTTCCGATGAAGCTTCGCTCTCATCTGATAGTTCAACAACTGTAACCACAGGCTGTTCCCCATCATCAAGAACCTTTACCTTATCTGAAAGCTTCAAATCCTTAACGAAAATCACATCATTTGCAGTTTCAATCTGTGCCAAATCAATCTCAATACTATGTGGCAAATCTTGAGGGAAAGCTTCTACTTCTACTTCATCTTTCACCAATTGCACCTTTCCTTCATTCAATTTTTCTACTTTTGATTCTCCAATAAGCACCACTGGAACTGATGCGGATACCTTTTCATTCTTATTCACTGCCAAAAAATCAACAGTAAGCACTTCATCAGATACTGGATCCAACTGCATATCCTGCAAAAGTACGAGCTGATCAACTCCTCCTACGAGTTCAATCGGAGTAGAGTATCCAGCAGTTCTATATACTTTAATGAAATCATTTTTCAAACAGCTAAGCAAAACTGGAGTTTCCAAAGTCTTTCCATACACTACAGCAGGAAGTTGCCCTTCTCTTCTGAGTTTCTTTACTTCTTTTCCTGTTGCTGTACGAACCTGAACAGTAAGTTTCATAACGACATACGACAAAATCTAAAAAATTACTTCAACAAATCTGATTCTCTTTTTTCAGCAGCGATCTTACTCTTCATTCTTGCTGCCTTACCAACTTTCTCTCTAATGTAGTAGAGCTTAGACCTTCTTGTCTTGTACTCATCCATCAAAAGCACCTTCTCAAATTTAGGGAAAGAAAGTGGATATACTTTTTCAATAGTCTGTCCAGCAGCCAATCCTCTAATCGTGAAAGAACCATCTGCACAACCAGGCTTTTTTACTTTAATAACGAGCCCTTTGAATTTCCAGATTCTTTCAGTAGATCCTTCTCCCACTCTTTCGTGAAGTTCAATCTGCATTCCTGTTTTTACAGGCAAAATCTTATATCCATTGGTATCAGAGAGATACTTCAATCTTTCGTGATTCATTGTCTATTATCTATCAAGAATAAAATTATTTCGTCCCTTTGCTATTCATTACTTTTGCTTTCCACTTTCTCTGTTGCTCAAGCATTTTTCTTACATCCATAATCACCACTTTTTCCACTCTTGTAAGTGCCTTATTGAGCTTTCTCTTTGCATTGGTCTTAAGTCTTGCCATGGGAATTATGATACTTTAGATGATAAATGAGTAAGTCCTTTTTGTTCAAGAACTTCTTGAATTTTCTGCTGAGTAATTCCATATTTCTTAAGTTTAGCCTCAGCTTTCACTTTTGCATTTTTGATCCAAGCAGTAAGTCCCTCTTTTTCCTCTCTCTTCAAAAGAGTAATATAGCTCTCTACTGCTTTTTCATTCTTTAGTCCAGTCTTTGGTCTATGCAAATTTAATGCTTTCAGAAAGTGTTTAATCTTTCTTCCATTCGTATCTCACATTAGAAATAACAATCAAAAAATAAATTCAGATTTTTCTCTCCTTGAAGATCGAAAAACTAGTTGATATATTTAGCCATATAAGCAAATGCCTTATTAGCTTCAGCCATTTTATGAGCTTCTTCCTTTTTCTTTACCGCAGCACCCTGATTGGAATACGCAGCAAGCAACTCTTCAGCCAATCTCTTGAACATTGGTTTTCCACTCTTTCCTCTCGCTGCATCAAGAATCCATTTTGTAGCAAAAAAGAATCTTTTGTCTGCTCTCACCTCTACAGGAACTTGATATACCGCACCTCCAATTCTCTTTGATTTGATCATGATTGTAGGAGAAGCATTTTCAATTGCAGTTCTTACCACTACAGTTGGGTTCATGTGACCGCTAGCCTTGATATCTTTGAGCGTATCTGCATAAATTTTCTTTGCAACACTTTTTTTACCGTGCTTCATAATGAAGTTGATCAACTTTTCTTCGTAATCAAAGGTATCCAAAGTCTTATTTTTAATCACTGCCATAGGAAATAACAAAATACAAAACTAAAAAGATTATTTACCAGCCTTAGGTCTTTTAGCACCATAAAGTGAACGAGATTGCTTTCTATTAGCAACGGCATTTGCATCATATTTTCCTCTTACGATATGATATCTCACACCTGGCAAATCCTTTACTCTTCCTCCTCTCACAAGCACAACACTATGCTCCTGAAGTGAGTGAGCCTCTCCTGGAATATATGCCAAAACTTCTGCCCCATTTGAAAGTCTTACTTTGGCAAACTTTCTCTGTGCTGAATTCGGCTTTTTAGGTCCCATTACTGATACCTTAAGACATACTCCTCTCTTGAAAGGAGCTGGCTGAGCCACTTTTTTGTTTCCCTTAAGCTTATTAAGCCCAAACTGAAGCACAGGAGCTTTTGACTTAAAAGTTTTCTTTACTCTTCACTTTTTAATAAGTTGGTTAATCGTTGGCATTCTGTTCCAAGAAAACTAAATAATAAAACGCAATGAAAGAATATATACAAAATTGCTCCCAAAAATCAAGAGAAAATGTAAAGAAGATGATTTTATTTGTTCGTATCTCGTGTTATTACTCAATTTTTGGAAGAGAAAAACGAAAGGAAGCCTGATTTTTGAAGATTAAAAGTTAAGAAATCAGTTTTCAAAAGCTTTTTTATACGATCCATTATTTTCATAAAGCATTTCCCAAATCATTACAAACTCATTTTTGAAAAAAATCTGAACCCTAAACAAGATTCAGACTTTTTGTTTTTTAATCAAGAGAGCATTATGCTTCTGGATGATATTCTACATTTTTTCCAAAGGCAAGCATTGGGTAGAACACAATTGGCAAAAGCCAAAGACCAATAGCAAAGCCATCTCCCTTACCGAACTTCTTTGCGATCTTAAACTGAGCTACAATAGCTAGAACTGTTAATACAGGAGGGAATAGAAGCCACCAAGTCCATTTTGGTTTTCCTGCAAGCTTAAACATAAGATAGACATTGTAGATTGGGATCAAGACTCCCCATCCAGGAAGCTTTGCTTTTTCAAAAATTCTCCACGAAGAAACTAGCATAAACAAAACAACCACTCCCCAAAAAACGAGAGATAAAGTCGTAAGCTCTCACATTCCTTGTCCTTGCATTGCCATTGCTGCATCTACATCATACATCGTGTTTTAGTAAAAAAATAAAAGCTGACCTCAAAAAAGGAGGTACCTCTCTCCTAATAACAATTCTCAACCATTTTTCAAGAGAAAAGAAGACTTTTTTTCTTCAAGATCACCACCAAACAAACAAAAAAGAGGGAAACCCCTCCTTAAACTAAACTGATTTCTTTTTCCTTTTCTGAAGAATTTTTGCAGCATTTCTCTCTTGTTTCTCTTGGCGAACTTTCTGTTCCTTACGAAGCGATTTGAGAGAAACTCACGGAGCGGACCTTTCTTCCTGTCCTTCTCCTCTCTCACGAAATCTAATCACCAACGGAACCCCAATAAAACCAAAAGCCCTTCTCAACACATTTTCAATCCATTTTTTGAAAGCAAAGTTCGCTCTCGCCTTGTGATTGACAAATACCATAAAAGTCGGAGCATCCACCTCAATCTGCGTTGCATACATAATCTTACAGATCTTATTTTTCGGAAAACGAGCAGGTTTCTGGATTTGTTCCTGAGAAAGGATACGATTAAGCTCGGTAGTTCAGATTCTTTTCTGATTTTCCTTATGCACAAGGCTCACCATTTTGAGCAGATTGCCTACCCCCTGGCCATGCAAGGCAGAAAGCGGAACAATCGGAATATGCTTCGCAAAATCCAAATAGGTCTGAGCCCCTTTGATCATTGATGTAATCGCTTCAGGCTTTACCAGATCAGCTTTATTGAGTGCAAAAATCATCGGCAAGCCCAGCTGAGCCATCTCCTGCAAAAGCGTCATATCCCTATGCGTAATTCCCTGCGTACAATCCACCATAAAAATCACAACGGGTCTCACAAATTCCAGCATTTTCGCCGTCTTATCATAAGCAATTTTCTCGATTCCGTGAGTCTTTCCTTTTTTTCTAATTCCAGCCGTATCATAGACCGTATACCGCTTTCCCTGCGACTTAAATTCTCAAACAAGATAATCTCTCGTAGTACCTAGCTTATCTTCAACTTTTGCAAGTTCCTTTCCGACAAGCGTATTGAGAAGCGTAGATTTTCATGAATTTGGTTTCCCAACGATTGCGATCCCAATTCCACGCTGCTGAGGAAGTTCAGGTTCCTGAACCTCAGGATTACGAGCAGTTCGCTGCCTTGCAAATTCCGTGATCGCATCTTCTAGTTCACTCAGATTTCTTTCTTTTTTTGCACTAATTCCAATTACTTTTTCCAGTCCAAGACCATAATAATCACTAATCGCGAGATCAAGCTCATTTACCTTCCACTTTACATCCAATTTATTCACCACCAAAAAAGTCTGACTTCTTTTGTCATTTTCCATAATAAGAGAAAGAATATGCTCATCCTTTGCTGAAACTCCGACTGTATCATCAATCACAAAAAGCAATAAATCTGACTCTTTCACGATTCTTTCAATAAACGGCAACTCATCAGAAAAATCAAGCAATCCTGGACTATCAAAAAAAGTCAACTTCCCCAGGGCATCTACTTCCATCTGATGCACAATAATATCAGTAGTTGTCCCATGAATATCCGTTACAATCGCTCTAAACTGCCCAATAAGGCGGTTGAAAAGCGTTGATTTTCCAGCATTGGTCGCCCCAATAAGTCCTATTTTCATTTTTTCTTTGCAAGGAGGAATAAAAATCTTGAGAGATAACACAAAACTCTGAACTTTACACTCTGAACTCTGAAACAGATTCTGAACTCTGAATTATAAATTCTGAATTATAAATTCTACATTGTAGTAGTATAGAGAAAAGGCAGAGAATTTGCAAGAGCATTCTTCGACAAGAAGAAAAAACTTAAAATGAAAGCTCAGCTCAAAAAATTTGCAAAAATAAAGGGAATCTCTACACTTACAGTAGCTTTATCAAATAACAAACAAAAAATGCAAACCGCAAGCCTCATTAGCAAAAGCTTTCTCAATGACCAGCTTATTGAACTCAAGTTAGAAACTAAAAAAAAACCAATTCATGCAGGGCAACGATTTTTTCTTCATTATCTCGAGAGCGAAACCTCACTCAAAAGAGCCTATTCTATCGCTGATGTTCAAGAAGAAGGGGAAACTCAGATTATCACCTTTTTGATCAAACTCAATGCTGATAGCCTAAGTTCTAAGCTCCTAAGAAATGCTGATGAGAAAAGCAAATTCTGACTCGAAGGACCAAACGGACATTTTCTCCTCAGAAATACCGAAAATCCAAAAGTCTTCCTCTCAACAGGAAGTGGGCTTGCTCCTTGCTACTTTATGGCAAAAAAGGATCAAAGCTGAGCTAAAAAGCGATTTTTCTTCTCTGTTTCCTACGAAAAAGACCTATTTTACACCGAGCAAATCAAAGCGCTCGGCATTCCAGAAACCCATATTCACATCTCAAGGGAAGAAATTGCTGGTTTTGAGTCTTGAAGAATCCAGATTGAGAACTATGACTTCCCTCCAGAAACTGAATTTTATATCTGCGGAGTTCCAGCTATGGTCAAGGATTTTATGATTCAGTTGAAAGCGAGAGGCTATAGCAATATCTATGTAGAAGCCTATTAGGACAGAGGTTTTCCACAATGGCAATGTTCTTGATGCTGTTTTTTTCGTTTAATCAAAGTTCTCGTAGAAATTCAGAAATTCTCAATAACCGCTTGTGCTTTGTTTTTTTGATGACAATAGGCATCAACGACCGCTTCCCTAAACTCTGGACTATAAGTCCCTCTTTTTCCATTAAGCGTAAAAGTAGAATGACAATCTCCACAAAGGAATCTCTGAGAGTGATTTCTTCCACTTCCATTCTTCTTGGTCTTACTACTATGGCATTTGATACAGTTGGTCATGATTGATCATTAATGATTCTGAACTACAAACTTTAATCATCTTCTTAGCATAAAGAAAAAGCCCTTCAATATCAAGGACAAAAAATCCCAAACTTTTTAACTTGACTCTCTCTGAAATAAGTATAGTCAAGATGAAAATAAAAAACAACCAACAGACCGAAGTGCTCAAAGTCTGACTCTACACAGAGTTTAATAGGAGCGCAAAAATAGTCATGAAAAATAAAATTGTAGGATTTAGGGGGTGCGATTTCTGCGAACTGCAAGATGAGATTGAGTTTTTTCTTGAACAAAAAAATATCAAGATCACAGCAATGGGCATGACCTTTAATTCGTTATTAGGTAGTATCTATATACTCATAACCTACGAAGAAGAGGGCGAATAAGCTCTCTTTCTCTTTTAGCAAAAAAATTACTCAATAAACTGCTTAAAGTCTGAGAAATTCTCAAACGACTTATACACTGAAGCAAATCTGACATAGACGACAGTATCAATCTCCTTGAGGGCGAGCAAAATATCATCTCAGATTTTTTGACTTGAAACCTCTACTCCTGCCGCCTGCCAAGAAATTTCCAAATTATTGATTAACGTATCAATGACTTCTGCAGTAAAAGGTCTCTTAGCAAAAGCAAGAAGAACAGCCTTTCTAAGCTTTGCCCTATCATAGAGTTCCTTAGTTCCATCTCTCTTTACAACCATTAGCTCCGTAAGCCCAATTCTCTCAAAAGTTGAGAATCTATAGGCACACCTTTCACACTCTCTCCTTCTTCTAATAATTGACCCCTCTTCTATCATCCTCGAATCCACCACTTTGGAATCCATATTCTTACATTTTGGACACTTCATTTTTCTGATACTCAACTAAAAAATAGACTGATTTTGAATGCCCTGAGCTTCTTCCTCAGGCTGATTATGATTCGACTTTTCCACAAATTCTTCCAAAGTAAAATCAAATTCCTCTCCATCCATAAAAATTTTCTTGTAATGCAAGAAATAAAACATCACCAAAGCCGTCATTCTCACATCGTTTTTACAATACTTCTTGAATTCTTCTAAATACTTCTTATCCCCTGTTTCGTGGTACTTATTCCAGAGCACCTCTCCCTCAGCTCAAGAAGAAAGCGTTTTTTGAACTCCAACAAGCGCTTCTGAAAGCTTATTAAGTCAGATTCTTCTCTTGGTAAGCTTCTGAAAAAAAACATAAAGATCAATACTTTTCTGGTTAAGAATCTCAATTTCACGATCTCCATAGCCAGCATTCCATACAGAAACAGGATTATCAAACCAAATCTGATTAAACCCCACAATATAACCATCAAACGCAAGCATCTCATCTACGAAACTCTTCAAATCCTCCTGCATAATACAGCGATACTCCATCTTCTCTCCCTTAGGATACATTGCATAGGCAAGCAAAAACTTCGCCGACCTCAAATCATCAATCGTTGTCGTTTCAATATCGTAAACCAAATATGGTTTATCCAAAATCTGAGAATAGTTTCCAGTCTGAAACTCCTCCATCAAAATCTGTTCAATGGTCTTCTGTCAGATTTGTCTTTCCTTTTTGGAATAATTGGCAAGAATACGCCTAAACTCAGAAAGCTGCCCCATTGGCAAAACTAACTCAATCTTATCGACTTCATCCACCAAAACGAGCTCATCAGCATGCTTAGTTAACCTAAAACTCACATCTCAGCGATAAAAATAGTACACTGAATTTCCCTCTCTAAAACACAATTTCTGAAAAAAAATCTTTGCATCTCCCTGACAGTCCCTTTCTCTTTTGAGAATAGCATAAAAATGAGGAATAAAATCATTCTGAATTTTCGTCAAATCTTCAAGAGAAAATCTTTTATACATAGGAAAAACAGTAAATAATTAAAAATTAACAAACAAGCCTGTCAATTCTTAAAACTCTCCTATGATAAACCTGGAATATTTGGGATTCCTCCTCCATTTCCTCCACCGAGCATTCCTGCAAGGTTACTAGGATCAAATCCAAGAATATCCTTAGTTTTTTCTGCTGCCACTTCTTGTGCTTTATTTTGAGCTTTTTGGAAAGCTTTTACTACCAATTCTTCTAAGGCTTCCTTTCTCGCAGGATCAAGCAAAGCAAGTTCATTCACCTTAAAGTCTCTGATTTTCATCTCTCCTGTCATATCAATTACGATACTACTCGCCTTTTCTCCATTTTCATCGGTAAATTCGCCTTCTTTAGCTCTAATGACTAAATTTTTGAGTGCCTTTTGGAGCTCCTTGTATTTGTCATACATTTTTTTGAGCTCTCCCATTTTTCCTAAATCCATTGCTATTATTTGAACAATATAAAAAATCTGAATTTTAATGTTGTATCTGTTATTAAGGTTTTATTTACCTTTATATGCTTCGTTTCGCTATCGCTCCACTCAGGAAGACAAGTACTAGCATTTACTACTTACTTTTTCACTACTCCAAAGTATTTAATCACGAGGAATACTAAGAAAGCGGTAATCATAAAGTCAATCAATCTTGCAAGAGCCTTTCCATAAAGCACTCCATTCCAAGAAAGATTTTCCAATTTATCAATCTTGAGCTTTCTAAGGAGTGGAGCAAAAACCAAAGGTGTAACCACATCTTCTACGAAAGATTTTACAAGATCTCCGACTTTCACAGCAACTAAAAGTCCAACTGCCATCCCAACGACATTATATTCCGCAAGGAAAGCTGAAAATTCTTCTAACATGATATTCAAGATACTAATATAAAACAAAAACACTATAAGGAAGCCTCCCTGAAATACAAGTCAGGTTGAACTTTTTTTTCTACTACTTTCCAGAGGAGCTTATCTTGGAGGAAACGCTGGATTTTTTCAGCCCCTTTTTCTAGGACCACGATGTCTGCTGGGAGATCACAGGCTGAGGTTCAACAGTTTGCTTGAAATTCATTTTGAAAGACAGGAAGCATTTTTGCTTTAGTAGCTAAAGCATCTTCTCAGCTTGCAAAAGCCCTATCCATATAATCCAATAAAAACTGATTTACGAGTTCGCGTTGTCCTCCAGAAGCGGGGATTGCAAAACCATAGAGCCTACTTGGTAGTCCGACATATTGATAAGGATACCATTGCACACTTATAAAGTTATCAGATCCTAGTTTTCAGAAGCGAGAAAAAAAATCAAAATCAAGCTCTAAAAATCATTTTCTGATCGGAGCTCAAGGACGAGCAGAAATAAAAATAAAGTTCCAAAGTTTTTGTTGCTGTTCAGGAGTCAAATTATTCATTGCTAGCCACTGCTCAAATGCTCCTACATCATTAAAGCGGATGAAATCCTCCAGTTGCTGGGCAAAGAGGAGATTGCTTGTGATCTGAGTTGGCTCGATTCCTGATTCTTTCCTTGGTTCATAAAGTCAAAAACTGAAAGAGGAATTCAGGGTTTTGGGCTCAAAGTTTTGAAATGCCACATAAAGTCCATCAACTCCTGCCTGCAAACCAGAAAGTCCATACATGATCGCAGGATCCAAAGCAAAAGGCAAAAAATCTGAGTGTTGCCCTAGAAATGTCCCCAGCTGAGGAATAAACAAAGAACGAATATCCTCTTGAAATCCGATAGGTTTCAGGGAAGCATCAGCTAAAAGATCATAAGGAAGAAGTGCGAGATCGCCAGAAAGTTCCGTTCCAGAAAGCAGGGAAAGCTCTTTGAAACGCACACGAATTCCTCTTTTCTCAAAAAAATCGTTGGCAAATCCAGAGAGGAGCTCGGTTGATACTTGAGGATAGGTCATCAGTCGAAATTCTCCAGTTCCTTTCTGAGCTTCTCCAGATCAAGAAGAAAAATCAGCATTTTGATCTTGTGCATTTTGCTCATTATTGTCTATCTCCCCAGATTCTGCGGGACTCTCCCCCCAAGGAACGAAAAAAACAAACGCAGTACATAGAAATCCGAAGATTGCCAAAAAAAGTACTTGTCTAATCTGACTTTTCATTTTTTATTAGAAAATAATAGTAAAGTTTCCCAAGGCTGGCTGTTTCAAAGTTGGCTTCTGGATTTGGAGTCTGACATTATAACTTCCTACCTTTCCCTGCCCTTGAATCGTGTAAAATCTATCAGCAATTCTTGAACCATCACTCGTATGAAACTCATACTCCAAGAAAGGGTAGAGATTTCCCCCCTTAGACCAGAGATAATTTGCAAGCGAAAAAGACAAAAAAGCATTAGAAACCTGAGTATCTTTGAGAATATTGGCGAAATGCCTCAGATTTTTAAGCTCTTCTTCCTTATTGGAGACAATATTAAGCTCGGAAGAAGAATGAGTATCAAAAGGATGAGAATTTTCTCCCAAAATCATCTGCGGAGCAGGCGTAGACTGGGTAACCTTATTTTTTCTGATAAGCGTATCTCGCTCTTGCACCCTTTTCAGATCAATATCTGTTCCATCTTTTGGCAAAAGCGTAAATTCCTGTCCATCGTAAGTTCCCTTGATTGTCCAAGTCGCTAGCACTTGATTATAGTCCCTCCAATCATTTGAAGGACTTCAAGGACAATTCATCTCACAAAGCAGTCCGTAATTATTCAATCCACCACTAAAATTATTAAGCAAAAAAGGATTAAGTCTGAACTGTCCAACGATCTGAAAAGGCGATCCAGCAGAACTCAAAGAAAAAGTATTCAGCTTACGATAATAATCATCACTTCCAACCGCCCCAACAGTTCCTAGGGGAATAAGTTCTGTCCTTGCATAGCTGAGCATATTATAGTTCCTACTCCCAGTATTAAGCGGAGAAATAAAAGCTGACTCGACATTTCAAAGCCCTGAACTTGGGATTCTATCAGTACTTGAGCGAATAGACCACAGCAAAGCATCATTCCCATTCCCATAAGGATAGAAAGGAGCAAATCTCTGATCACTCTGCTTTCCTGTATTGATAGGAGTGCCTATTGATTGAGATTTTCGCCCTGATTCTCCATCAAATCCAGGACCTGCATACCTTACTGCCAAAGCACCTCTTTCAATAGCGGACATTGCTCCGTAGTAAGCGGTAGTATATTGCATAATATTACCATAACTATTCACAAAAGGAAAAAAACCTGAAAAAAGCGCTAACAAAAGAGCCACACTAATAATCATTACAATCAATACCAGCATAAGGAACATTTTCTACTTTTTACAGGATTAAACTTTATATTTTTTTTAACCTAAGAGAGGGAACGAGCAGCTAAGCCCTTGTCGTTCTGAAGAGTCGCATAGGACTGCTGGGATAAGAAGACAGTTTTTTTTATTTTTTCACCCAAAGAGAGAGACTAACTATCTTTTTTTGGACATTCTTTTCTACAGTTGCTGGTAGCTACGAGAGATTCCCATCTTCCACCATTACAAAAGCAGAAGCATCATGGTTGAGTTCCTCTATCAAGGAAACTGATTGTCCCTGCGGTATCAGCAGAG
>JBHAST010000029.1:0-12045 GCA_041831495.1 bacterium
AACAAGCCCCACAAAGAAAAAATAGAAAAACCTGAGGAAAAGGAGGTTTTTATCAGCGAACATACGATTTTACCGCTTGTAGAGACCATGCTTACTTTACAAGGAATTCCTGCTGAAAATATCCTCAAAATTCAAATTTCTTCTGAGCCTCAGCTTCAAGAGCCTTATCAAGAAAATGAGGTCTTTATCGTGCCAAGTCATCGAAAAGATCAAGAAATGTATGATTACTTCAAAGAGCAATGATTAGATAAAAAGTTTAAGGTTATCAAACAAGTTAAAGGAACAAATAGCGTCTGAATAAACCTAGAAAGAAATCACATCAAACTCTGAGCTCCTAAAGATTGAAAATACAATCTCAAAAACTCGGTTCTGCCAGTAATTTTCGATCATGAAATCGCAACACATGTCAAGACCTGACTCGGAAACCTCGCAAATAGTAATATCAGAGATAGTGAAAGAGGCGACCTAGAAGAAGGAGTAGCAATTTTGAACGAGAGGATCGGAAAGGGAGATGATCTGGAAAGCATTTATGAGACGAGTATCGGAGATATCGGTCAATTTTTGGGTGAAATACTCGATGATGAGCAACTAAAAAAGGCTCTGCATATCTATTTCACGCTCAGTGGTAATACCAGCAGTCTTGAGGATAGATTTCTGAGAATAAGAAGAGGGGTCGCTCTGGGAGAAAAAGGCAGCAGAAGAAAAGATTTGACCTATGGGAATTCAAAAGAAATTTTAAAAGAAATGGAAAATCTGACACAATCTCCTGAAGGTATTGAGATTCTCAATCAATATGCGAGAGCAATCTATTCTACCAAGCTTGGCTTCGAATCTCTCCCAGAACTTGAACAAATTCTTGAGGGCATTCAAAAAATTGAAGACCTTGAACCTCATTTTCCTATCTTTGCAGGGAAGATTCTCTATCGAAAGCTCTTCAAAGGCAAACTTGATAAAGATGAGATGCTCAAAAGCGATATCAGAAGCATCATTTCAACCAATCAAGAAATTACTTATTCACAAAAAAAACTTCTTGTCCAGCTTAAGCAACTTATTGAACAAGATGTAGAATACAAGAAAAGTAAAAACTAGAAAATTTATTTTAAAATAAGTTCAAGCCCCCTTTTTTGAAACATCTCTTGGATTTTTATTAGATTTTCAGCAGATGAAGGATTATAAAGAACAGCTCTTTTAAAATATCCGTTATCATTGCTATCTTGAAAAATCAAGGTAGGTTCATCAAAGTCAAGTTCCTCCTCTCTAAGAAGAGGATTTTCTGCTCTCATTGGCAGAAAGTAGTTCTCTAACTTATGGAGTGCCAATCCAAGACTTCCCCCAAAATATCCATATCCATTTCTGTCTTGTCCAGCAGAAAACCAATCCACTTCTAGAGTTTTCCCATGCAAAAAATACAATGCTTCTATATAGTTTCCTAGTCTTTGTTTATTAACAGTCACTTCATCATAGGCTCTATAAGCCAAAGAAAGTATTTTTGCTGCTTGCTTGTTTTCCATAACAAAAACCCCTCCTGCTAACAAAGTTGATCAGTTGGTGATCTTTGCAAAATACAGTTCTTCTTTATTTTCTTGAATACGATCTGAAAAACGAGAGATTAAATTAAAAACTTCTGCATTTTGTTTTTTTTGCAATAAAAGGTGCATATACTTCATGATAAAAACGCTCTAATCGATATATTGATAGTGGAACTACTTCAGCTTTTCGTTCTTTTTCTTTCATTAGTTCAAATCCTTTTTGTAGCTCCTTTGTTTTTTTAGTTCCTAAAAAATCTTTTAAAAGAAAATCTTTAGTATTTTTTAGTCTTCGCACAATTTTCTCATCAAAACTTACTTTCATTCTACTTACACTAATGAATAAAAATCTGATCTTCTATTTTTATTTTCCCTTTTTTCAAAATACTAAGTAGTTTGCTATCAGGGGATGTTTTTTGTATTTTTTTGTATCCATCAAGATAGACCTTATCTTTCATTCGAGTGTATATAGATGGTGTGTTTCAAGTATATATGAGTCCCTTTTTTATTCTTAATCAGCCTTTAAAGATCCTTTCTAAATTTTTTTCTGGGCTAAAGAAACGAATCATATCAGTAAGTTTACTGAAAGAATACCTCTTGCTTTCCGATAAAAGATAATACTTCTTGTAAATAGACAAATTCTCTTCATTTTCAGGCAAAACTTGCATGGCATTCCATACCGCTAAACCTTCTTCATCTTTGAGATAATAGCCGGTTCCAGACTTAAAGATATTCCATCCCGATTTCAAACCATTGAGATATCTCGTGAGATGAATATCTACTTCATGAGCCATCAAAGCTCTTAATTCTTGTTCGGTAAAGCTAACATTTTTTGCAATATTGATTCTGATCGTTTTTCACATACTTACTGACATCCTAGAAAAACTTGAACTGCTTTCGTTGAGTTCTACTCCAAAGATTCCTTGAGCAGTGAGGTATTTTTCTATATATTCACGAACTTCAGAAAAAGTCAGAATTTTTCCTTTTTTTTCTGTATTATGATCGCTAGAGAAAAGCTTTTCTTTGCTAATTTTCAAAAGTTCAGGATCAAATTCGCCAAAAAGAGCGATATTTTCCTTTTCAATAGTTGCAAAATCTTGCTCGGTATAGGCTTTGAGGAGTTTAGCTCTATGGTCAAGTTCCTCGGCTTTTTCTTTGAAAAGGTTTAAAAGCTGACTTTTGAGATAGGATTTTTCTAGCTGTTCACGGAAAGCTTGTAGTTCATCGTTCCACTTGTTTTGCAAGTTCAGACTTGGAAATTTATAGTCAAAGACAGGGTTGTAGTTCCCTTTTTCAGAGATAAAGCGATCAAGCTCTGCAAAATAATTTACTGGCCTTAATCTCGCGGTAAGATTCAGTCTTTTATTTAATTTTTCTAACTTATCATCAATCAAATGAAGCTGAGCAAGCTCCATGGCAACGACTTTTTTAGGATTGAGAATATTGACCGTTTCGGCTTCTTTTTTGAGGGGCTTGATCAAGAATTTTGAGGCCGATTTCTGACCGAGAACAAGTGTGCTCTCTCAGCTTCAGACTTCATATCTCAGATTTTTGATACTAATTTCACTGTCTGGGATTTCCAGGAAAGTTTTGGCTCTAAGTTCCTCGCATCTTTTAGCCAAATCAGGAGAAAGCTGATTTTTCGTTTGATTGAGATCTACCTTGATCTGAAGCTCATATTCCTCTTGAGTATTTTCAGAGATGAATTTTATTTTTCCTTTCTGAGAAAGGTAAAGGATTTTTGCCTGTTTGAGATCTAGGTTTTCCTCTCTAGAAAAGAGCGTTTTTGCGATCGCAACGCCTTTTTCTGGATCATGAATCTTCATATCATTCAGCTTTTCCAGCACTCTTTTCAGCCTAATATCAGCGACTTTTTGCACCTCTAATCCCGCTCTCGCATTGATTTCCAAGAGTTTTGGTCCTTTATCCGTAATGACCCGATCTAATGCGAGATATCCAAGGTTGACGAAATATTGCACCTTGGAAGAATGAAAAAGAATATCATTCCAAAAAGGGATTTGTTTCCCTTGATAAGAAGCAAATTCAGCAGGAAACTTATCACTAAAAATCTTTCCCTGATAGAGCATAGAAATGATTTTTCCGCTTCCGATATCAATTCCACAGCCCACACCACCAGCATTGAGGTTAGCTTTTCCTCCGGATTTTTCGGTTGGAATCCTAATCATCGCTGCAACAGGAACGAGATTGAAGACAATAATCCTCAAATCCGCAAGTCAAAACTCACAAAACTCCTGAAATCATTCACCAGGAATGAGTTTTTCCTCAATAATAATCTCATCACTCATGGTCAAAGACTGCTGCCCGTCCAAGATATCAACCATCGCTCTTCTTAAATCTCCTTCTGAAACGAATTTCCCTTGCACTTGAAATCCAAATCCTGCTGCTGAATCAGCATTCTTTTTTCTAAAAAAGGAAGTGATGGGTCTTTCCCAAAACGGTTTTTCGTCATCTGGTTTCTGGGCTTGCTGAGGGGGCGAAATCAGCGTTGGAATCAGAATCCCCTTTCCCTTACTTCAATGATTTGGCTTGATTACAAAAGACTTTTCTTTCAGTTGCTGAAAATCAAAGGCGGCTAGCTGTTTGCGGGTGCTGATCTTCGCGTAGGTTTCTGCAAAAGGAATCCCTCTTTCTCAGAGAAACTGTTTGGTCTGAAGTTTATTATCTGCGAGGCGAATCGCCTTTTTGGGATTCCGTTTTTTGATATAGTGGAGATTTCTCGCGTTATTTCAGAGGATTCAAAAGTCAAGCATTCAACAAAGAAAAATAAATCTGATTTGGTTTTGTAAGAGTATAAAATTACTTGTAAAATGCAATAAAATAGCTAAGCTTCAATTGTTATTTATTTTTCATGCTTTTCACTATGAAATTCCCAACGATCAAAAAACGACCGAGAATCGGGCTGCTTAGCTTAGCATTCCTTTGCTGCTTTTGAATGTTTCACTATGTCTTTGGGCGAAGTTTTTTTTGAAGTAGCGAATATAGCCAAACTTTAGCTGGAGAAGCGGTTCCTTTTGACAAGCTTCATCAGTTCAATATTGAGAGATTTGATAGAGAACTTTCTCTGAATCAGATGAACGAATCACAAATGGTGATCATCTGGAAAAGACTTCCGCTTTTCAAACCAATGGTTGATAAAAAGCTGAAAGCTGCTGGAGTTCCGAGTGATATTTTTTACCTTGTTCTTGCAGAATCTGCACTGAGAGAAACCGCAGTCAGTAGCGCAGGAGCTGCAGGGTTGTGGCAATTTATGCCTGCCACAGCAAAAGGCTACGGACTTAGAGTAGATGATATGATTGATGAAAGGTATAATGTAGAAAAATCAACCGATGCTGCGATCCAATATCTCAAAAAAGCCTATGAAAAATTCTGAAACTGGACTCTAGCAATGGCTGCTTACAATAGAGGAACTGCGGGAATCGCCAACGATATGGCGGCTCAGTATCAGAGTTCTTATTATGATCTTTGGCTTAATAACGAAACTTCAAGATATGTATTCAGGATTCTTGCTTTCAAAGAAATTTTTGAAAATCTGAGTCGTTATTTTGATACGAGCAAACGAGGAGGACAATATAGCATCCCTGAAACGATGGACATTCAGCTTGGGAAAACCGAAAATCTTGCGGTTCGAGCTGCGGGGAAAGGCTATAGCTATGCGGAAGTAAGATGGCTCAATCCTTGGATCAGAAAAAATGCGCTTCCAGAAGGGAATTGGACGATCAAAGTGTACAAAAGATAAAAGCGCTTTTAATATAGCTAAGAAACTCTCTCTTGAGGGTTTTTTTAAAGGCTGATGATTGATTACTCATTTTGTTCATTTTTTGTACACAAACTCCAAGCAAGTTCCTTATTTTCATGACTATATACGAGTCGGGTTTCCCCCTGAAATGAGCAGTGAATCGCCCAAGTAAATGGGAGATTTCCGATCGTTTGAGTTTGCTTTTCAACAGAGAGGGGTTTGATTTCAGGAAAGCGGTCGAGGTTTTTGGTATCGCTCGCCTTCAGGATTGCTTCTTTGGCGGTTCGGAGGAGATAGAAAGTATTCCGATCTGCTTTTCAGAAATGAGTTTTCAGTTCTTTTTCATGTGCTTTGAGAAGGCTTTCATCTCTTGGTTTGATAAGTTCAAGGTCTACTCCGATCTTTTCTTTACTCATACCGAGCAAAAGCCAATCTCCGCTATAGGAAGCAGATAAGAAGTCTGATTCTCGTTTATGGAGTTGGTTCGCGGTTTGGAGCTCGGTTTCGTTTAATCTATGGGTATGTTTGAGGAAAAAATTTTTATAGCATCTAGCAGGGAAATAGGGGAGTTTCTCCAAGGAATCTAAAAATGATGATGAAAAATCAGCTTTCATTTCTTTTTTAGAAAAGGGAAAAGGAGCTTTTTGAAGGAGAAGAAAAGGATATTTTTCTTTTGAAAGAAAAGGGGCAATTTCCTTAAAAGTTAGACATTTTGCGGAAATGCTTGCTTGTTTTTCTTTTCGGGCTTTAGCAAATCTGTGGACTCCATCGAGGATAATTCGTTGGTCTTGGTAAGCATAGAGAATGATTGGGAAGTTAGTATCAGCTTGGTCAATAAGTTGAAAATGGGAAACTTCTTTCTCAGAATTGGTAAGACAGGCTCTTGGAGTAAGATTCCGATCATCAGTACCCTCTTTTTCTCGGTAGCAAATATCAAGATTATGAGCGAGCTGAGAAAGTGGAATATCTAAAACAGGCGCCTCAATTTGCCAAAGAAAAGGGGCAGGTAATGAAAATCAGATATTAATTTCTTGTGGACGAGGCATATCAGACATAGCTAGAATAGTGCTAATAAAATGCTATCCATATTGATTCCAATATGAATTTATCCACTGCCAAAGTTCATCAAACTCTATTTCTAAATCATCAGTGTGTATCGGTAAATAGCCTTCCAAAGGAAACTTTTTTGATCAATATTTTCATAATCAGAAGGTATTAGAATATTGAGAATCTGAAAGCATAAAGGAGATCATAACGTATTTTATATGTTTCGTTTCCTCAATATCTATAGCAATAATATTTTTTCGTGCTATTTTACCAAGCATACGACCAAGACTCGTCTGTTGAAAAAGAATACCTTTATCATCTAAAAGTACTCCTCTTTTTTCAGGGGGAATAACCACTTCTCTTATACTATAACTTAAGAACACTAACAATAAGATAATAAAAATAGCAATTATGGGATTTATCATTTCTGTTTCTTGATACTGCTGCCATAATATCCATCATAAGCCTGATATCATGAGTAAAAGAATTCTGATTATCCAGATTTGTTTTTTTCTATTTGGTGCAATAAATTTATGCGACATGATATACAATAACTATAAATTCTAAATTTCATCATAATTCAGAGGAAATTCATAAAGTTCTACAAGAAGCAATTCTATACACAATGATTCAATATAAAAATTTATTGATTCCAATCTTTTGCTAAGTGTATCGCATACACCTTTCCTTCTCCATTGATATTGATCATAGAAACTTCAGTTTCCGCATCTAAGAGTAGAGCATCACCTTTTCTAAAGGTTTTATTTTTAAAATATTGAGTAGAAACCAAATATTCTCATTCAAGCGGATAAAACAGAGATTTTCCCTCGTACAATACCGTATGTTCCGATTTTGTATCATCGAAAAAATAAACACGGATTTGATACGGCATTTTTAAATCCTCTAAATCATGTCCAAAAATATGATCAGCTTTTTCATTTAATGGTCTTTTTTCTCCTTGTCCTGCAATTCCATGATAACATTTCCCTCTATCTAATAATGCTGAAGGTAATTTAACAGATAAGTTCATTACTGGAGAATTTGTTGGATTTTTGATGGTATGCCAAGTCTTTGGGGGAAAAATGATAATGTCACCAAATTTTGTTTCTATTTCTTCTTCAATTCCTTCATTTTTATATTTCCCTATTGAAGTTCATGTGTAGAAAGTGATTTCTCGGTTTTCTCCATGATCGTGCCAAGGCTGTTCATAGTTTGGTGGCGTTTCTGCCGTTACTAGAGAGGGCGCATCTAAGTCTGAGATTACTTCAGGGACGATTCCAAGATATTCTCTTGGTTCCAGAATGTCTCTTCCTAAGATCTTAGAAGTATTGAGGTACATTTCTTTTTTTTGATATGCTGAAGCGATAATTCCTGTTGTTGCTGGAAGGATTTGTTGACTAAAATTTTCAAAGAAAATTAAATTCAGATTTTTTTTGATATCCTTATAAATATCCTCAGAAAGAAGTTTTTGCTCATAATAGAGCTCTGTAAGAAATTTTGCGACTTGAGCCTTTTGTCTTCTGGAGAAGAAATAAAGTGGCTGATTGAGAGTTTCTCTATGCGTGAGAGTATGGAGTTCTGTTATGAGTTGGTAAAGATCTTTGAGTTGAGAATTGCTATTCATAACTTCACTGAGTAGAAGTAAAATCTGTTTTGAGTAGCCTCTAATATAGTTGATTTTCTTTGGAGCGTCATTAGGAATGTGAATATTCATAGGAACTGTTTAGGATATAATTAAAAGAGTTCCTACACATCTAAAATCCTTTCTCTCACCCTCTCTTTTCCCATTACTTTCATTACAGAAAAGAGGTCTGGAGTCTGTTTCGCTCCACAAAGCTGAATTCTGAGGAACATTGCCAAATCCCCGACTTTCCCTATAAATCCTCACTCCTTAAACTCAGCATTATTCCCAGCAAAACCATATTTTCTTCCAATCTCTTTCAACTGATCAAATCGGTTCATCACATCTCCGTCCACATCAAAGTGTTCCGCATAGTCCACAGCAAAAGCTTTCCAAGTTTCAAGGGCAATTCCCTCTGGGAAATCAGGCTTTTGACTTTTGATTTCTGACCGCTTCTCATCGTAAAAAAAGCAAATATTTTTCTCAATATCAGTAAAAAGTGTAAATCTCTTCGGATCTTTTTCAGTGTGCCTTTCAATATTCAGTGCAGACTGCGTATAATCAGCATGCTTTTCCATCAATTCAGCAAGCTCTTGGTGATAGTCCTTTGCCCGAGCCAATCCCTGTTCATACAAATCGGCCGTGCTAAGCTTGGAAAGATAATTATTATTGATACTTTGGAGCTTGACAAAGTCAAAAAGGGCTCCAGACACATTCATTTTCTCAAGTGAGAACTGGAAATCCAAAAAAGTCTGATCCTCGTGAGCTCTTTGCCAGTCCTCATAGCTAGAATCCGCAAGCGTCATAATGTATTCCAAAAGCGCCTGCGGAGCATAACCCGCTTCAAAAAAGAATTCCACATTCGCTTCTGGATCCTTTCTCTTGCTCAGCTTTCTTTTTTTTCCTTCATCAAGCTTACAAATCGGAGCGAGATGGCAATATTCAGGTGCAGGTAAGTTAAAAGCTCCAAAAAGCTGGAGATGAAGCGGAACGGAAGTTAGCCATTCCTCGCCTCTGGTAATCGTTGTCACTCTCATCAAAGTATCATCAACGATATGCGCGAGATGGTAGGTTGGAAGTCCATCCCCCTTGATCAGCACAATATCATTATAGTTATCAATCATAGAAATCTCTCCTCTGATGAGATCTTTGAAGTGAATCTTTTTGGTCGTATCGCCATGAGAACGGAATCTCAAAACAGGAAAAGTCTGACCTTCTGCATTGAATTTTTCTAAGAGTTCATCTGGGGTTTTACTTCTCCACTCGGAATAGTTTCCGTAGATTCCAGGGATTTGCTTGTTGGCAGTCTGCATTTCTCTAATTTCATTGAGCCTTTCCTCGCTCATTCGGCAAGGGTAAGCCAGTCCCTGAGCCACTAAATGCTTGGCAAAAACTTCGTAAAGTGATTTTCTCTGTGATTGCACATAAGGACCGTAATTTCCAAATTCTTCCGTCAATGTGAGAAGTCCTTCATCAAACTGAATTCAGAATTTTTTGAGAATTTTGAGTAAAACCTGAGTAGCTCCCGCTACTTCTCTTTTTTGATCGGTATCTTCAATTCTTAAAAAGAAAACTCCGTTGTTTTGTCTGGCATGCTTTCGCCCAACAAATGAAGTATAGAGATGCCCAAAATGCAAATATCCAGTTGGACTCGGTGCGAAACGAAGTACTTTCCCTTCTGGTCTTGGAGGGTATTTTGCTAAAAGATCATCTATGCTTTCTTTCACCTGTGGAAAGAGAAAGTCTGCGAGTTCTGCTCGGGTAGTCATACTTTTTTGAATAAGCTAAAAATCCCCCTTAGTCTAGCAAATTCAGGATTGAAAGCAAGAAAAAATCTGATTTTATGAAGAAGTTAGGGCAATAACCCCGAGGTTCTTTTTCATTTTATATTCAACCTTGGGAACCTTTCAAAAACAGTCTCCAACCTTCAAAATACCCTCTCAAAAGCCCTCCTACAATCCTACCTTTCTCCGTTCAGCCATAACGGAACGCTTTGATAGCAAGCCAACCACAAATCCCCCACGAACTCCGAAGTAAAAAAATCAAAGTCTGAACCAGATTTCCATGTTTTTTGACCCAAAGAAAAAGGTTTCTAATTTTTTGCTGTGCAGAAGCAGGATTTCCGATCCACGCTTCCTCCAAAATACTTTTATCTCTCTCATGGTGCCTGACTTGAAGATCACGGAAAACGAGCACTTTCACGCCTTTTTCCCAGATGCTATAGACAAAATCTAGATCCTCTGCAATCCAAGCAATCTGCTCATCATAAGGGCTGTTTTTCATCACTTCTGCCTTTCCAAAGATGCCGTTTCCGCTGAACATTTTAATCTCTGCAAAGTCCTGCCCCTCGTTTAAAAAATGAATCTGTGGACGAGCTTGCCAATAGTTGTATTCCGAAAATCCTTGATTCTGAATCGTTGCACTATTTCTCCACATCAAAGTCGGCGTAACCAGGACCTCGGTTTGATAATGCTTAGAGTATTTTTCATAGAAAGAAAGTGCTTTTTCAAGATAGTCGGCATCAAACGCATTATCATCATCAAAAAGCTGAATGAATTGCCCTTTTGCATGCTTGATCCCGTAGTTTCTGACATAACTCGCCCTTCCAGAGGACTGTGGCTGGAAATCTGAATTCAGATGAGAAAAAAGTCTGATTTTTAGAGGAATGTTATCAAAATGCTCCTGAAAAACCTGCCATTCTGACATAGAAAAAAATCTATCACACATGATCACGACTTCAAAATCTTGCACGGTCTGCTGCTCTAAACACGCAAGAAGCTGATCAAGAAGGAGAAAATCCGTTGCTCTACTCGGAACCACCACAGAAACCAGAGGACTTGTTTTTTGCATGAAAAATCGTATAGATAAAGCACCTTATCAATACAGAAATGAAGACAAGTTTCAAGCATTTTATCTTTCTTATTCATGATGGGATTTCGGTTATTCATAGGAATTCAACTTGCTACAACTTTTAGCCACCTTTTCCCCATACCCGTTCAAGAAACCCTAACAGTTTCCCAAGAGGAACTTCAAGCGACACCATTATTTCAGATGCCTGATGTGCCAAAAACTTTTGCAACACTTTTTGGAGATTCTCAGGCAGATGTGATTTTAAAAAAATGGAATACTGACCTTAAATTAAAAGGTTTGGACTCCTATCTTACCGCAGAACAAATCAGATTTCCCCTTATTTATCCTGATTTAAAAAACAGTATTCCCTCTGAACTCTCGGATTTACGCAGAATGATCTCCTTTTCTGAACCAGAATTACAAGTCTTTGACAATCCTCATCTCATAATCGTGCTTCATACCGACCACGAAAAAAGTGCACTAGCATACTATCAGGATCAAAAGCTGAAACTTGCGACCTTTGTTTCCCTCGGCAAAAAAAGTATGAAAACGAAAGCTGGCGTTTTTTCGCTCAAACATGATAAAATTTTTCGTCGTTCTTATAGCTTTAATGGTGCTCCAATGCCATATGCAATGCAGTATTCAGGACCTTATTTTCTCCATTGGGGCGAGGGCTGAGGTGAGTATGCTTCACACGGCTGCGTAAGAGTTCCCTGATTATATCAAAAATGGCTCTACGAAAACCTACCAAGCAAGGGGCGTTTAGCGAGTTTGATCGTTCATAAGCCGTATGAAGTAAGTTTGCTAGTTCAAAATTAGGAAGGTGTTTATTGAAAAGAAGTAGTTTCAGTATGAGAATCTTTTTTCTTTGAGTGGAGTGGGGATAGTGTTGGAGTATAAAGTCCCTCTAAAATAATGGTTGGTACTCAGATTTTTTTACTGTTTTCATCGGGGGTAGTTTTAGGGAGATGCTCATAGATTCGTTTCTGATGGAGCCCAGGGACTCTAACACATCAGTGAGATCTTGGTTTGCCATCACTTCGCCCTTGATGTAGGAAATAACCTCCTTTTATATGTAGAGCATAGGGCATTGCTGCATTTTTATATTTACGAGATCTACGAAAAATAGCGCTATGTTTTAGAGGAAAGCTTCCAGTGATGGTTTTTGTTCAAGGCTTGCCAATAGAAACATAAGTAGCTAATTTAAGTTTTCCACGTTCATAATATGCAAGGGCATTTTTCCC
>JBHAST010000030.1:0-3969 GCA_041831495.1 bacterium
CTCTATACGGACTACAGCTCACATAGGTCAACCCTGTTCTATGACAGAAATCAATAGAAGCTGGATCTCCTCCGTGTTCTCCACAGATTCCAAGTTTGATGTTTGGTCTGGTTGCTTTACCTTTTTCTACAGCGATCTTTACGAGTTCTCCTACACCTTCCTGATCAAGTGTCTGGAACGGATCCTTTTCAAAGATATTCTTGCTCACATAGTCTTTAATGAACTTTCCTGCATCATCTCTAGAGAACCCAAGTCCCATCTGCGTAAGATCATTCGTTCCAAAAGAGAAGAATTCAGCAGTTTCAGCAACTTTATCAGCAGTTACGGCACCTCTTGGCACTTCAATCATCGTTCCAAGTTTGTATTCTACTTCTACTCCGTAGCTTGCCATCGTTTCCTGAGCAACTCTTCTCACGATTTCAGCATTGAAGTCTAACTCTGATTTAAATCCTACGAGTGGAATCATAATTTCAGGTTTTGCATCAACTCCTTCTTTCTTGAGTTCACAAGCAGCAGAGATAACAGCTTTAGTTTGCATTTCAGCGATCTCAGGAAAAACGATTGCCAATCTACATCCTCTATGTCCAAGCATTGGATTGAACTCATGAAGTGATGCGATTTTTGCATTCAACTTTTCTACACTCACTCCAAGTTCCGTAGCAAGTTCAGCGATTTGTGTCTCTTCTTGAGGAAGGAATTCATGCAAAGGAGGATCCAAAAATCTGATCGTTACTGGCATTCCCTCCAAAGTCTTCATCAAGTCATAGAAATCTTGCTTTTGGAATGGAAGAATCTTTGCAAGCGCCTTTTCTCTTCCCTCAAGACTATCAGCAAGGATCATCTCTCTTACCGCCTTGATTCTATCTTCAGCAAAGAACATATGTTCAGTTCTACAAAGTCCGATACCTTCAGCACCGAACTTCTTAGCAGTTGCTGCATCATGAGGAGTATCAGCATTAGTTCTGATTCAGAGTTTTCTGTATTTGTCTGCAAGCTGCATCAATTTCTCAAAATCTCCACTGAGTTCTGGATCAACAACATTCAAAGCCCCATTGAAAACCTCTCCAGTGCTTCCATCAAGAGAAATCTGATCTCCTTCACGGAGGGTTTTTCCGTTAACAAGCACGGTTTTCTCAGCCTCGTTGATCACAAGTTCTCCTGCTCCAGATACACAGCATTTACCCATACCCCTCGCAACTACCGCAGCATGAGAAGTCATTCCACCTCTGGCAGTAAGGATTCCCTCTGAAGCGATCATTCCTTGAATATCTTCTGGCGAAGTTTCAAGTCTTACAAGCACGACTTTCTTTCCATTCTCTTTCCAGTCATGAGCATCAGCTGCAGAGAAAACGATCTGACCAACTGCTGCTCCTGGAGATGCAGGCAACCCCTTCGTCAAAAGTTCAGCATTCTTTTTTGCACTTCCATCAAGCTGAGGATGAAGCAAGCTATCAAGTTGCTCTGGTTGCACTCTCAATACCGCAGTCTTCTCATCAATCAACCCTTCAGCGAGCATATCCATAGCGATCTTTACCGCAGCAGCAGCGGTTCTTTTCCCACTTCTAGTCTGGAGAATATAAAGTTTTCCTTCCTGGATAGTAAATTCCATATCTTGCATATCTTTGTAATGCTTTTCAAGCAAGTGATAAATATCACAAAGCTCTTTATAACACTCAGGCATCACTTTGTCAAGCTCTTCAATATGTGCTGGAGTTCTGATTCCTGCTACCACATCTTCTCCCTGAGCATTCATCAAAAACTCTCCATAGAACTTATTTTCTCATGTTGATGGATTTCTGGTAAAGCATACTCCGGTTCCAGAAGTCTCTCCCATATTTCCAAAGACCATAGACTGCACATTTACCGCAGTTCCGAGAAGCCCTTTAATATCATTGATTCTTCTATAGATAATTGCCCTTTCATTATTCCAAGAATTGAAAACCGCATCAATCGCCATCTTAAGCTGCTCTCTTCCATTATTTGGGAAAAGCTTTCCTGTAGCCTTCTGAATAGCTGCCTTATAAAGACTCACTACTTCCTTCAAATCGTCAATACTGAGTTCAGTGTCAAGTTTAATACCTTTCTTGTCTTTCACAGACTGAAGAGCATGCTCAAACTCATGATGAGGAACCTCCATCACCACATCACCAAACATCTGAATAAATCTTCTATAAGAATCCCAAGCAAATCTTTCATTTCCTGTCTTGTTTGCGAGTCCTACTACGGATTCATCGTTAAGTCCAAGATTCAAAACCGTATCCATCATTCCTGGAAGTGAAGCTGCAGCTCCAGACCTCACAGAAACAAGCAACGGATCGTTAGCATCTCCGAGCTTTTTCCCCATAAGGTTTTCAAGGGCTTGAAGTTGTGCCTCTACCTGTTGGTCTACCTCTGCAGGATAGCTTTTATTGTTCTTGTAGTAAATATCACAGGTTTCAGTTGTGATCGTAAAACCCATTGGAATCGGCAATCCTAAGCTCACCATTTCAGCGAGATTCGCTCCCTTTCCTCCGAGGATGTCTTTGCTGATTCCCTTTCCTTCTGCGAAAGAGTAGACATACTTTTTAGTTTCTGACATCGTCTCTAAATTGAAAAATAAAACAGTCCAACTATAGGATTTCGTTTTTGTTTTGCAAGTTTTTTTTAGAGTAATGGTTGAAAAGAGAAAAAAAGACCAAAAAGTTGCGTCAGATTTTTTTTTCTTTATACTTAAGGCTGAATTTAGCTTTTAAAAAACAAAAAATCCCATGGAAAAACTCGCAAAAGTCCAGCAAATCGTTCAAGACATCAAAGACATCAAAATCCAAGGCGCTACCAATATCGCCAAGGCTGCCTTTGAAATCCTGATCTCAGAATCCAAAAATCAGACTTTTGAATCGCATTCAGCCTTTTTGGATTTTGTAAAAGAGGCTATGGAGCTGCTCATCGCAGCAAGACCAACCGAGCCGATGCTCTTTAATGGAATGGACTATGTCAAAGCAGAAATCGCAAAACTCACCGATCAAGACAGTTGCGAAAGTTGTCAACAAAAAGTCGCTGAAGCAGCACAATTTTATCTCAATCTTATCGAAGAAACAGCGGAAAGAGCCGTGCTCAACGGACTAGGAGTGGTTCGTGAGGGCGATAATGTCTTGACTCACTGTCATAGCTCCTCTGCCGTTAAAACCCTAAAACTCCACAAAGTCAAAGGACTCAAATTCAAAGTCTATAATACAGAAACGAGACCGCTCTTTCAGGGAAGAAGAACGGCAAAAGACCTTATTCAATCCGGAATTGAAACGACTATGGTAGTAGATGGAGTTGCACCTTTTTTAATGGATGAAGAAAGTGGGACGGATTTGATGATGGACTGCGTGATTATCGGATGTGATGCGATCAAACTTGATGGGGGAGTGATCAATAAGGTAGGAAGTTATAGTGTTGGACTTTCGGCTTTGTATGCCAATGTTCCTGTCTATATTGCAGGAAATCTGCTGAAAGTTGATGTCCATGATGCTATTCATATTGAAAAAAGAGCATCTCACGAGGTTTGGGAGGATTCTCCAGAAGGGCTTCAGTTTTTGAACTTCGCCTTTGACAAGATTCCACCAAAATTTATCAGAGGAATTATCACAGAGTTTTGAATCATCAAGCCGCGTGATGTGAGAAAGGTTGTTGAGGAAAACTATCCTTGGATGAAAATCAGTAAATAAGAGTAAAATATATAAAAAGATGTTTTCTTCTTTTGTTAGGAGAGAATATTTTTTTATATAGAAAAAAATAAAGTTGGTACTTTTTCAAAAAGTACGTTAATTTTCAATCAAAAAGCACCATTGGATAGTTAATTAGAGGTAGTAATTGTGTTTCCTTGTTTGTTATTCTTTATTCTGAACTTGGCTACCAAACAGTTCTTCTGCTGTTTGGTAGCCAAGTTTTTTTCTAGGCTTTCTGTTTAATTTTGGTGGAATCTTGTCAAAGGCAAAGTTCAAA
>JBHAST010000031.1:0-7616 GCA_041831495.1 bacterium
GCACTGTTTCTCTTTGGATCTTTAGGCATTTCCTTCAGATATTCTCTTTCAACAACGAGAGTTCCAGACAAAGATGATACTTTGTTGTCTGTTGTTGGTGGGAAGTTTCCAGTTGCTCCAGCATACATCTCAAGAGCCATAGCTACATCTCTAAGTGCTGTTTCTCTTGCTGTGTCTCTCGCAGCAGCTTGCACACCTTGAAGTCTAGGTAGGATTGCAGCAGCCAAGATACCGATGATCACCACTACGATCAACATTTCCACCAAGGTAAAACCTTTCTTGAAGTTTTTCATTGAATGAATGAATAAAGAATAAAAAAACAATAAAATTGTTATGCCCTTCATTTACGTATCTTTTTTTGATTTTCAAGAGAAAATGCTGATACGAAGCCGAGTTTTGATTGACATTCGGCTTTTTTGAAAGGGATTTGTGGTTCTTGATGTGTTTTTTCTTTTTTTGTATTGTCTTTTTTGGTATTTGTTAATTAGTTAGTGTTTATTCCTAGCTTTGATATTTTTCTTTCTCTTGAAAAGGGGGGATTTTCCTTTTTGACCTTTCTTTTCCTTATTTTTTATTCCAAAAGCTTGGTAGGAAAGGACATATCGATGAGTCCAAAGGCTTTATCTACGAGTAATGACTGACTCTGATTTCAGGCTTCTTGCTGACTGATTCCTTTACACCAGGTTCCATCACTACCGACTCCAAGGATACAAGACCAAGTAAAGAGCTCATTGATAGGGATAAACTTCGTATCTGCTCCTCTCAAGCCATCTCCAAGGAGTTTCTGAAGTGCGTTGATTCTCTGCTGAGAGGCGTTTCCAAAAGTATTGAAAGAAAGCACCTTTCCATGGATATAGAGCTTATTTTTGATCGTTGAAGACTGATTGCTGTTATCATATCCGATAAGGAGTCCATTGATGATAAAGTTTCCTTTGAGGTAGTTTGCCATTGCATAGCCTGTTCCTGGGGCGTTGACTGCATAACCGAAAGCATCAAACTTAGCGAGGCTTCCTGTATGTACGCTACTTGGGAGCACAAGATTTCCCTTATCAATAAAGAGATTGATTGGATTGGAGTTGTTCTCTTGGAAACTTGTGAGTTTTACATTTGTCTCTTTGGCAACAAGCGTTTTTCCTGCCAGATTTTCGGCTCTAAAACTTACGCTTGAGTTTTCATTTTCTCCCTTGATACAGATAATCTCGCTATCTGTAGCGATACTCATTTGTGAAGATTGCCACTTTCCTCTACAGAGTTTTTCGGCATTTTTATTTACAAGATTCAGTGCTTTTGCGATACTTTCATCGGTTTTGAGTAGGAGTGTAGAATCAAAAGTATTACTCTCAATATATTTTTTAGATTCACTTGCTAGATCACTGGTGAGACCGACAATTCCTCTGATTCCAAGATTGAAGAGCGTTTCTTTCGTGCTTCCTGGATTGATAAGCAAGAAAGAAATCAGATCATTCCAAGAGTTGATTCCTGGGATTTGGAGATTTGGGTCTGCAGTATAGGAGATTTCTACTCCGTTATATCCAAAGATATCGTTGATACAAGCTCCGTTATCAAGGAGCCCATTTAATCCATTGTGGAAGTTATTAACGCTTGAGCTATTATTCATTGCTCCAGAAGCGATCATTGCTCCTACAAATCCAATATGTCCATAATCATCGTAAATATATCCGAAAGGATAGGAGTTATTGAGTCTCATAAAATTACATCTGAATCCATCAGTTTTCATTTTGTTATTAGCGGTATCATACGCAATTCCTGCGTTGAGTTTCATAGTATTGCCTTGATAGCTATGCTCGATAGAGCCGTAGATTCCGTGGGAATCCTCTTGATTTGTGCCTGCTCCATTGGATCAGATACAGCTCGTGTACCATCCTCCTCTGAGACCAAGACTTGCATAGGTTGTAGCACTATATTTTTTCAGAGCAAGTCTTGAAGCATCATCAAGAGGCCACAATCTTTCTCCTCTTTGAGAATTGTAGTAGAAGCCTCTTACTTTATTGTGACATATTTTTACTTCTTCTTCTCCGTTTTTATTACGTGTTTTGATGGTGACAGGATTCGTAAGTTTCTCTACAGGAAGCCAGAAGAATCCTCCTCCAAAGTCATTTCCTGCGACATTGAAATGCACAAATGAGAAGAATTGATCAAGGTATTTTCCTCCAAGCTCAAAGTTGAGTCCATTATCGAGGAATCCTGTTGCTGTCTGCACTCCTCCTGTCCAAAGTCCAGGGTTATCAGGATTATTTGGATCTTCGTTATTTTTGATAAGGCTGAGTTTGGCATTGGTCCATTCTCCCCATGAGCTTCCTTTGATCTTTGCATTAAGGAGAGCCGAGGTATCTCCAATAGTTTTCACCTTCAAAAGAGGGAAAGCTGAGCTATTGACTTGGATCTGTGAATTATCAAAGCTGAGCGTAAGTTCTGATTCTGAGAGGTTTTCACGAGTGAATCTATTTCCTCCTAGAGAGAGAAGGCGAGAGATGACTACTTCTCTTTCCTCTCAAAGTGTCAAATCACTGATCGTTGAAATCTGATTTCCTCTTTTGTCTTGGAAGCTGATCTTGTATTGTTTGATATTATCAGGATTTTTGGTCTTGATTTGTGGATTTTGATCTAGGAATCCAAGGTAAGAACCTGCAGTATCAAGGTTTGCAATATAGTTTCTATCAATTTTAAGGTTCTCAAGCTGATTGAATTTTCTGTTGATTTTGCTTGAAAAGTTTTCAACAAAGAAGTTGTTTGAGAGATCAAGCGTTTTTAGCTGATTGAGATTTCCGATCCCAGAAGGTAAGGTTCCATTGAGGCGATTATTTGCTAGCTCAAGGGTTCTCAAGGAAAGTGGCAGAGAATCAGGTAAGGTTCCGATAATTTGCGTTGCATTAAGCTTCAGCTCTTGGAGTTGGCTATGCGCATTTATTGACCAGCTTGAAAAATCTTCATTAAGTGGATTATTCTCCAAAACGAGTACAGTCAGGGTTGGATTGTTTATTTTGCTCAGAGACTTGCTGAGTTGGTTTTTTCCTGCCTTGAATGATTTGAGATTTATCAATGCTCTAAATGAGTTTGCAAGTGAACCTTTGAGATTGTTATCGCTAAGGTCGATAGCGCTCAATTTCCCATCAGTACAGCTAATTCCTGTCCATTTACAGATTTTCCATTCAAATTGATCTTTTTTATTGAGAGCAGCGCTCTTCCATCCAAATGAAGTTTTCCATCCGCTTCCTTGGGTTGTGTTATAGATATCCAAAAGTGCTTTACATTCAGCATTGGAAATATTTGGGTTTTCAAGAGCTGTCTTTCTATAGTCACAGAAGTGATCTGCAATATCTGATTTCGTATATACAAAGACGATTTCTTTCATATAATCATCTCGATTTGGGCTTGTCATAAAGGTTACTTGCTGAGCTGCAGGAGCATCATATCCAGCGATTGGAGTTGGCGTGATCGTATAGGTCTTTCCTGCTTCAAACCACTGATTTGCTGTAGCAACACTTCGTCCATCAAAATTGGTTTTATTCGGTCCCATAAAGGTTTTTTCTCCTGTGATGACTGAATGTCCATCATCCTCAAATTTAATTTTTAAGAGGAGGGGATTGACCTGAATATGCGTATCTTCTGCACTAAGGATTAGTCCACTGACCCCATTGGTCTTCCAGAGGATCACGTTGTTTTTGGTCAGTGTTCAGCTGCTATTCTGAAGACATCCAAAGGCACAAGCCTCAAGAGTGGCTGTAGGAGAAAGGAGCTGTGCTTGTTTAAGAGTCGAGTTTCTAAAGAAGGCTCTAGAACCGATCGTTTTTACCGTTTCTGGGAGAATAATTCAAGTCAGACTATTGAGATCAAAAGCACGCGTTCTAATGGTCGTGACTCCACTAGGAACTTGAACTGAAGTAATATTATTTGCAAAAAAAGCGTTTGTATCCAGAATTTTTATGGTATTTGGTATTTGAACATCGGCTCTTTTTGCTCCTCCATAACTAACTAAGGTTGTTTTATCTTCACTTCCATCAGCTTTCCTTGCATAAACAAAGGCTTGATCATCAGGGAGTTGATTACGATTGAATGCAGCACCTCTGATAAAGGTTACTGAGCTTGGAATACTAAGGCTCGTGAGTTTATTGTCATAGAAAGCAGCTGCTTCAATTCTTTTAATTCCCCCAGAGAGCGTAAGGGATTCCATCTTATTCCCTACAAATGCCCAATAGTTAATCCTATCAACTGATCATGGTATAGAAACCTGTTTTAAGGAATTGTTGTGAAAGGACTGACTTCAGATTTCTTTTAGATCATCTGGAAATACAACAAGCGTGATTCCCATGCTATAGAAAGATTTATCTCCAATTTTTAATACCTTTACTCCACCAATGGTATCAGGAATAATGACCTTGTCTGTACATACAGGGTCTGACCCCTTGAGATACTTCGTAATTGTTCCGCTTGTGCGATCAAATTCAAAACACTTTTCAGGAGTAGGTCTAAAAGCCTGCTTTATTTCAGCGTTCGCAGTTGGATCAATTCTTACTTGAGAGGGGTCCTGTTCAGTTTGGAGGAGGACTGGGGTTTGATAGTTGGCAGATAATCTAGAGAACTCAGAAAAGATATCATAGTTTTGTGCATAGGCTCCAAAAAATCCGTTAACTACCTCTCTTCGTAAAGTGTTTGATTTCTTTTCTTCCTTTAGGGGGGTATTTTTTGCTACGGCTCCTCGTTCCATACTTTTCCATTTTTCATATCCTAGTTCTGAAAGAATATTATAGAGTTTTTCTCGATTAGAGAGTTCATCAGGAAACCACCAGTTATTAAATTCTAAAATATTTACAAGCTGATTGAGAATATCAACTTTTTTATTTCCAAAGAATGCGTATTCTGCTACGTTCTGCATTTTCTGAGAGATTACCGTTCCTGTAAGATTATTCCATGCAAAGGTTCGAGGTTCAATAGTAGTAAGATTTTCGGAAAGTTTGAGTTGCTTGAGTTCGTTTACAGCAAAAGCTCCCTGTCAAAGGTTTGTAAGTGAGTTTGGAAGATCAAGATTGCTTAATTTATTTTCCGCAAAGGCTCAAAATCAGATGTTCTGGATCGCATTTCCAAATTGGATACTAGAGAGTTGGTTTCCCAAGAACGCATTCTCTCCAATTGAGATAAGTGAGTTTGGAAAAGTTAATTTTTCGATCTGATTTTTCTCAAAGGCCTTTTTCCCAATTGTAGTTACTCCGTTTCCGAGCTTTACTTCACGGAGGCGGTTTTCTATAAAGACAGATTCTCCAATGCTTTTTACCGAATCTGGGATACTGATCGTTTCAAGGTTGTTCCAAGCAAAGACTTCGTTCTCAAGTATGCTTAGTGCTCTAGAGAGTTTTACAGAGCTCAATCTGTTTTCAGAAAATGCACCGTAGCCAATAGTGGTTACCGAATCTGGGATATTTACTGATGTGAGCTGATTTTTGTAAAATGCACTATGTCCAATTGAACTTACTTTGTCTCCAATAGTTACTCATGTTAGTTGGTTGGATCCAAATGCTAGAGGTCAAATTGTTTTTACCGAATTTGGAATGATTACTGATGTGAGCTGATTCATTTCAAAGGCTGCTCTTCCAATATTCACAACAAGGCTTGGTATGGTAATTGCTTTCATTTTCTGCCACATAAAGGCATATTCTCCAATGCTTATTACAGGGACATCATCAATAGTTCAAGGGATATTGATACTTTCGGTACATTCAGGAAAGCTTCATTTGTAGTATTTTGTAATTTCTCTTGTATTCGTATCAAACTCAAAACATCTTTCAATAGATTTCCTGAGCTTCATATTTGAATTATCAGCTACGGTAACTCCAAAACGACCTTCTGTTCTTCGCCCAATAACCGGACTTGACTTATTGGATATGAAAGCAAAGTTTCCAATAGATTTTATGGAATCTGGCATAAGAAGTCAGGTAAGCTGATTGTATGAAAAGGCATAATTTCCGAGAGATACTAGACTCTTTGGAAGCTCCAAGGAATCAAGTTTGTTGTTATGAAAAGCAGCTTCTCCGATCGTGGTTATTCAACTTCAGAGCCTTAAATCACTAATCTGATTATTTTGAAATGCTGATCTTTCAATAGTAGTTACTGAACTTGGAATATGTACAGCAACGAGATTGCTTGATTGAAAACTATATGGTCAAATATTGGTGACTTTCACTCCTCCAATAGTATCTGGTATCGTAACTCCGTTACCACATTCTGGGAATATTGTTCTGTATCAAACAATTGTTCCATTGGTTTTATCAAAGTTAAAACATCTTGAATAGGGGTTCGTTACCACAATATTAGCAGTGGAAGCAATAGTTAGTCCCACATTGTCATTTTCTCTTATCCCCCACACTGGACTAACTTTGTTGTTTAAAAATGCATCGAATCCAATGGTAGTGAGGGCATTTCAGAGATTTACGGTGGAAAGCTGATTGTTTTGAAAAGTTCCTCTTCCAATAGAAGTTGTGCCATTCCCTATTTTAACCGAGCTGAGTTTATTGCCTTTAAATGCCTCATTTCAAACGGTAATTACAGAATCTGGAATCTTTAGGGTGCTAAGTTCATTATTCTCAAAAGCCCCTCTTTCAATGGTGGTTGTCGAATTTCAGAGCTCTAAAGTACTAAGCTTATTATTTGCAAATGCACTCTCTGCAATAGAAGTTACTCAATTTCAGATTTTTGCTGATGTGAGTAAATTATTGCTAAAGGCATAGCCTCCAACTGCAGTTACACTGTCTGGTATGTTGATAGCATCGATTTCATTATTTATAAAACTACGACTTCCAATCGTAACTACAGAATTTGGGAGATTTACCTTGCGAATCTTATTATATGCAAAGGCATAATTTTCAATCGTAGTGACCGAATTTCCTATTTCTACCGAAACAATTTCATTATTATTCCTAAAGGCTCAATTAGAGATTATTCTTACTGAGTCTGGGATAACTACGGATTTAAGTTTATTATAAGAAAAAGCATTCTCTCCAATTGAGGTAAGTGAGTTTGGAAGTGTCACAGAAGTGAGCTGTTTTGAGTAGAATGAATAATTTCCAATATTCTTTACTTCAACTCTTCCAATTCTTTCAGGAATGATAACATCAGTCCCACATTCACGACTACTTCCTATTTTATAGCCAGTGATGCTTCCATTTCTTGAGTCAAAGTCAAAACAACTCTCAGGAGTGCTTCTTGTTTCAACTCTACTCTCAGATGAAGTTCTTCCTGAGGCGAGAACTGGATTTTGAAGTGCTATAATCCCTCCTCCAACCAGAGCGAGAACTGTTAAAATGCTAAGCTTTGTTTTCCTCTCTTGCTTTCTCCAAAGTGAGAGCTGGGCTCAAAGCTTTTTTAGGGTTAAAAAGGTTTTTGTTTTTGTCATTCTTTAGGAATAGCAAATAAAAAGTTTATTCCTAAGTATAGTAGAAATCCTCCTTAAAGTAAAAAAAAGCAAAAAATCTGAATATTTTTAGAATGACTTTTATGCTAAATTATTTTACGACAGTTGACAAATATTTAAATTATGATTTATAACTTTGCTGATGCTCGCAATGACAGGAATTGTTGATTCGTTTCACCCATTCGCAATGACA
>JBHAST010000032.1:0-6753 GCA_041831495.1 bacterium
ATCCAAGGAGCATGGAAAAAATATTCTCAAGGATCGAAGCCAGATGAGCTTGTACAATCCTTAGAAGATCAACGAACAGGGTGGTGCACAGCGCGCTATAATATTGCAATTCCATCAGGGAAGATAAATCATTTTGGAATTTCTTTCAAGTTTCATAAATTAAGTATTTTCAAATTTTTTGGCAACCTTAGACCTTTTCCTATTTTTGTTACAGAATAAAGAGCTAACTCTTCAATTCCATCATGGAATTTCAATCATTCTGGAACTTCTTTCAAGTTTCATAAATTAAGTATTTTCAGATTTTTGGGAAGTGTAAATCATTTTGGAAGGTATTTGAACTTTCATAAATTAAGCTCTTCACAATCTTGTGCATTTCAGAGCTGAAGTAAAATATCTGGGTTTTGTTGTAGACGATCTATCCTAGGATCATTGCTTTCTTGTGAAAAACCGATAATAGGCTTAAACCTATACAAAAATAAAAGTTCACTATCGGTCAGCTTTTCTCCTTTCTGTGTCTTTTCATCAATACTCGTAAGTATTTTCATATCTTCAACTTTTTGACGATACTCATCAGCTTCACTACCAAAGTCTTTCAGCTTTTCTTCCAAAATAGGGGTGATATAAGGATCCAGCTCTTGATCAGGTCCAATTCCTCTAATTTCTGAAATTTCATCTCCTTCCATTCTGATGGCAAGTCTTGGCTTGGTGTTTTTCCCCTGATCATCTTCTGAGTAGTAGACATAGAAATCTCCTAATTGAAGCTGAGTTTTTGCAATATTATAGCCCGCTGTGCACCACCCTGTTCCTTGACCTTCTAAGGATTGTACAAGCTCATCTGGCTTCGATCCTTGAGAATATTTTTTCCATGCTCCTTGGATATTTTCCAGTTCTTCTGCATGATTTTTAACCGTTGCCTTGAGAGCTAAGGCATAGCGATCTCAGAAGCTTTTTTTCTTTTGATAACTTTCCCAATCTTCAAGAGTCATAGCTTCGGTAAGTTTTTTTGGCTCTTCCTCTCTGATTTCCTGCAGTTTATGATTGATCACCAGTGATAGAGCTTCTTGATTGAGTTCTGGAAACAGTGCGACGGTTCCTTTGGTTCTCTTCGGGAACTTTTGCTGCTTTTTATCATAAGATTGCAGTCCAAGGATTGACCTCATGATCCAATATTTCATTTCAGGTTTATACTTTGCATCTGGACTACTGAGATAATTCGTCCACCTTGCAAGGCTTCCTCTCTGGTCTGAGATAAGAACTTCTGCTAATTGCTTTTTTACTCGTTGAGGGAGTTCTCAATTCTCCAGCTCTCCACCCTGTCCTCTTTCAATCAGAATTTTTTTCTGTAGATTTCGGTAGCTTTCTGGGATGTCATCAGCTTTGATGATAAACTTTTCCCAAAATCTTTCTTGAAGTGGAGTTCTTTCATCGCCTTCACTAAGTGTAGTCATCAGCCTTTCCATCAGTTTAGGGATGGTATGCTCTGGAGTATTTCCTTTTTCATTGCTCAAAAAAGCTGACTCTTTGAGTGCAGTATGCATTTGAGGATAAGTTTGATGAAGAAAGTTTGCTAGAGAAGCCATAAAAAAAGCATGTGAATTAAAAAACACTTTAAGTATATGCCAAAAGCAGAAAAAATGCAAAAAATAGCCGATCTTTTTTCCTCAAAAAAATCAAAAGAAAAAACTGACTCGGAGGTCAGCTTGAAAAAAATTTTTTTGGGAAAGAGCCATCTTGATTCAGATGGCTCTTTTTTTTTGCCATTATTCCCCCGCAAAAAAATGGGGGGACTTTTTTTCTGGCAACAAGAATATAATTATCTGCTTATAAATTTCAAGTAAAAATAAAAGATTTTTTTTACAACTCTTGAACTAGGATTCCTCTTGATTTTGGGTAGATGTTTTTGGAAAATATAAAAAATAATCTGATTTTTATGTGTTCTTTTTCAAAAAAAAAAGATAAGAGAGATTTTTTTCAAAAAAATTGTTGTAAAAGGAGTCAGCTTTCTTATACTTCTCTTGATTATCGCTTTAGCTTCCTTTCTCTTGCTATGAAACAGCTCATCAAAAAGCTTCTCTGCTACGATAAACTCTATCCTTTGATTAAAGATTCGCTGATCTATCATCTTTTCAAAAAAGTGCAAGCCAGGATCGCAGCGTTGCTCTATGGAAATCCTGCGAATGGATTCTTTATCATCGGCGTGACAGGAACCAACGGAAAGACCACGACCGTAAACCTTTTGCACAAGATTTTCAATGACCATGTTGCACCTACGGTTTCTATTAGTACCGCAGATATTAGAATTGGGAACAAAAAAATCACCAATACCAAGAAAATGACTTCTTTGGATGTTTTTGATCTTCAATCTCTTCTCTCCACTGCTAAAAATAACGGCTGTAAGATTGCAGTTTTGGAAACCTCATCTCACGGATTAGAGCAGCAAAGATTCGCAGGGATCGATTTTGATGTTGCAGTGCTGACCAATATTACTCACGATCATCTTGATTATCATGGAGGAATGGAAGCCTATGCCGAGAGTAAAAAACTGCTCTTCAAAAATGTACTTTCCAATACAAAACAAAATAAAATCTGAGTCTTCCCAGCGGATGACAGTTATGGAAGAAAACGATTTGAAGAGATGCCTTTTGACAAAAAGCTCAACTATTCTCGCCAAGCTTCTTCTATCCTCAAAGCAACTCAGATTATAGAACATTTGGATCATACGGAGTTTGTCTTTTCTTACCTAGGAAAACTCTATCGTAGCTCCACCAAGCTCCTCTGAGCCTACAATGTAAACAATATTCTCGCTGCGATCGCGGTAGCTATTCAGGTTTGACTGGATATTTCAACGATTTTGCCTTCAGTGGAGGCTTTTGAGGGGGTAGAGGGAAGGCTTCAAGCCAAGGAGGTAAGAGGTGTGCATTGTTTCGTGGATTTTGCGCATACTCCAGATGCATTAGAAAAGACCTTGAGTTTCCTCGCAGGACAAAAAGGAGAAAAAAAACTGATTACCGTTTTCGGTTGCCCTGGAAATAGAGATAAGGAAAAAAGACCGATTATGTGAGAAATCGCACGAAAGTATTCAGATATCGCGATTTGTACTGATGATGATCCAAGTACTGAAAGTAGGCTAAAAATCCTTGATGATATCAGTAAACCTCTCCAAGAGAAATTGCTTGCTTCAGAAAAAAGTTCGTATGTGATTCCAGAGAGGCGTTATGCGATTCAGCTTGCAATGGAGCTTGCTCAGCCTTGAGATCTTCTCGTGCTTGCTGGAAAGGGGCATGAAACGATTCAGCTTACGAATTTTGGAAAAAGAGCATGGAATGATTACCAGATGCTCTCTTCTCTTGCATAAAAAAGTTTTTTGAAATTCTTTTGTCACAAAGCTCTTGATTTTCCGATAATTTTCACAGGGACTTCTTTCTATTTAAGGTAAATTTAAGATTAATAACTATATTCCTTTCCGTGAAACCATTTTTATGTTTTTTAAAACCTTGATTGTAAAGGTCTGATCAATATAAACATATGGTAAAGAAGTCTGATTTTTAATTTTTTTCTAAAGAGAAAGCTATGAAATCTTTTTTGAAGACAAGTTTTTTGTGGATTTGGTCCAAGAAGTGGTGGGCTTTAGCAGCTTTAATTGTTCTTGGGGTGCTGGGATTTTGGTTAGTAAAAAAATATTGAACGAGCGAGCCGAGTGCTTTTTATGTAAATAACGACTATACCGTGGCGACAGGCGATGTCGTCAATTCCCTAAGTTTAGCAGGAACAACGCAATTTGCAAATGCACAAAAGCTGACTTTTGTCAACAAAGGGAGAGTTACGAGCGTAAGGACAAAAATCGGAGCTAATGTAAAGAAAGGCGATATACTCGCAACGATTACAACTGATGACCTAGATAGAGAGGTAGAAACCGCAAAAAAGAACCTCAAAAATCAACAGCTCAAACTCCAGCAAATCCTAGAAAAATCCAATAAAGAGCTTGATATCTTGAGAGCGCAGTCTAACTACGATTTGCTTTTGTTGCAGAAACAAACTTTGCCAAGTGAACAGCTTCTAGATATTCAAACCAAAAAATCTGAACTTCAAGAACTTGAAAGACAGATTAAAGACAAGGAAAAAGATCTCAAAGAAGCAAAATTGGATCATTCAGAACTATTATCTGGAAAAGCAGGAGCAAATAATGCAGAATTAGCACTCTCTGAGCTTGTGAGAAAAAGAAATAATGATATGCTAGATTTAGTAAACGGTTTTCGTACCAAGGCTAACGAATTGCAAACACTTTTAGAAGATTATGATGCACTAGTAAAGTTGAGTGATCTTTATACTCCAAATGATCAAAATATTTATCTTGGTGCTAAAAATGTTCTCGCAATGAATTCTTCTAAAAATAAATATTGGGAGATAAGACCTTATGTTGAAAAACTGCAGGATCGTTATACTACGTTTTCAGCTATTCCTGTGGGGCAATTAACAGAAAATCAGATTTTATCAGGTTATGCAATCTTAAAAGAGCTAGGAAACCAACTCAAAGAGTGGTGAAAAATCAATGCTACAGCTTTTGTAGACTCTATTGAGACTGCCGATTTAACAAGGGAAAAAATTACCTCTTATGTGAGAACCTATGGAACAGCATATGAGGATAAAGGATTCGCAATGATCAACGACTATTCAAATGTAGTTGAAAAACTTGCTGGAATGAAAAAAACGGATACTACGGTTGAGGATTCAGAAAATAAAGTAGAGAAGTTAAATATTGAGCTTGAAAAGCTTAAAATCCAACTCCAAAAAAATAAAAATGAACTAGAGGTAGATCAGAAGAAAAAGATCCTTGAGGGAGCAGAGTTGGATAAAAAGATAGAGGATGCTAGAGTTGATCTAGAAAAAGCAAAAAGCTGAAATACCCAGCAAGAAGAGATTGAATCCTTAAGAAATGAGATCGATAATGCACAGTTTAATCTTACGACTTTGATGAAAAAATATGATGAATATAAAATCATTGCAAACTTTGATGGAGTCGTTACTAAGCTTGATATGCAGGTCGGAGACAGCATTGAAAATAATGCATCATCAGATACGCAGAAATATATTTATGTAGAAACACCGGATCTGCTTGAGGTTGCCCTCGAGGTAGACCAGATTGATATTGTGAAGTTGAGCCTCAATATGCCAGTTACGGTATCAGTAGATGCTTTCCCAGGAGAGGTATATTCCGGATATTTCTCAGAGATTGATACAATGCCAAACGGGAACTCTTACAAGGCTTCAGTGGTTTTCCAAAAACATAGCCCAGAGGAGAAAATTCTCGGAGGAATGACTGCAAATGTAAATGTCATCTTGAATGAAGAGAGAGGAAAGGTGGTTATTCCTAATCCTGCCATTGTTGATAGTGAATTCTGAACGAAAATTGTACGCCTGAAAAAAGGAGAAAGCTGGATTGATCAAGAGGTAGAAATCGGTATTACAGATGATATGAATACGGTGATTCTCTCTGGCCTCAAGGAAGGAGATATCATCAAAGAACTCTATATCAATGATACTTCTATGCAGAATTTTGGAGTCGGAGCTGAAGATAATAATGGCTTTGGAGGTATGTGATGATGAAGATGACCATGAGGTCGTCCTCCTATGTAGTTTTACTTTGCTAAACGGTTTAAAGTATGAAAGAGAACCTTTCAGATTTCATAGCATTGAGAGGCGTTAAAAAGGTCTATGGGGAAAATGTAGCAGAGCCTGTCTATGCTTTGAAAGGTATTGATCTGGATATCAATGATGGGGACTTCATTTCGATTATGGGACCTTCTGGATGCGGGAAATCAACCTTGATGAATATTGTGGGATTGCTAGATGTGCCTTCAGAAGGTCAGTATTTTCTGCGTGGAAAAGAAGTAAAAAATCTGACTTCCGATCAGCAATCTATGATTCGTAGGACCACGATCGGATTTATCTTTCAGGGCTATAATCTTTTGAAAAGAATGCCTGCCTGGGAACAAGTAACTCTTCCGCTTTCCTATATGGGAGTGGCTTCTTCAGAGGCAAAAGAAAGAGCCTATGCTGCGCTTAAACTTGTCGGGCTAGAGGGAAGAGAAAAGTCCTTACCTAACCAACTTTCTGGAGGACAACAGCAGAGGGTGTGTATTGCCAGAGCCTTGGTTACGGATTCTGGGCTGCTTTTGGCTGATGAGCCGACGGGAGCTTTGGACTCAAAAACAGGGCTTGAGCTGATGTCGCTTCTCAAAAACCTCAATGCAGAAAAGGGGAAAACGATTCTTCTGATTACGCATGATGCGAATGTCGCTGCTTACGCGAAAAAAACGATTCGTATTAAGGACGGACTTTTCGTAGAATAAAAAATAGAAAAAGAAATCAGATTTTATCTTTTAGGCATAAGGTATGAGAATATTTTCCTACTTTGTCGACGCAGGGAAAACGATCATGACCAATAAAATGAGGTCAGGACTGAGCACCCTAGGAATCGTAATCGGAATGACGGCGGTAGTGGTGATGATGGCGATCGGACAGGGAATGCAAAACTCAGTCAAGGAAACCATGGGTGATATGACAAAAAATAAGCTTACTATTAACTCTGATGGGAACTATAATGTGCGAGATGATGAAAAAAACCAGCAAGGAGCCTATGTCCAGGCGGTAAAATTTGATACCGCTATTGTTGAGTATATTCAGCATTATTTCCCAGAGCTGAAAGGTGGTATTACATATCAGATAAATGCTCCTTGAGAACAGCTAACTCTC
>JBHAST010000033.1:0-7683 GCA_041831495.1 bacterium
CCCTCTGCGATTAAGGCATCAATATTGCTACTTGTCGCTTCTTTATCTTCCTGATAGGTTACCCCAAACCATTTCGCAGTAGTCGGCAAAACAGGCACAGACTGATTTTCTTCGTTGATCAATCTTGTTACCACCTCAGGCATATAAAATTCAGTTTTCGGTTCATTCAAATGTTGCTCCAAAAATTCAACGAAATATTTTTCATAAAACGCTAGACTTGCTTTGGTAAATCCCATCATATTCATAGAACAAAGGTCGCTTGGATTGAGCTCAAAACGGCTTTCATCTGGATTTTCAGCCAGGATTTTTCCTTCTGATTTGAAGATTTTTTTGGTTTCATGAATGGCTTTGAGGTTTCCTTTTTTATCAAGCTCGCACATTCCTCTAGAAACCGTTCAAAAATCTGAAAGCACCTCAGAAAGCTGGTAGCCCACGATACCGTTTTGATCATGAGATTTCAAAAAATCAGCCAAGATCTGATAACTTTCTCTTCCATAGAAATCATCAGCATTGATTACTGCAAAAGGTCAGTCAATAAGCTCCTTTGCAGCAAGGACCGCATGCCCTGTTCCCCACGGCTTTTCCCTTGTTTCTGGACAAATAAAGCCGTTTGGAAGCTCATACATATCTTGGAAAGCATAGTCCACTTCCATTACTTGCTCAATTTTGGAACCGATTCTGCTTTTAAATTCCGACTCAAAATCTTTTCTAATCACGAAAACGACTTTTTCAAAACCAGCTTTTTTCGCATCAAAAATGGAATATTCCATCAAAGTATGCTGACCTACTCCAAAAGTATCAAGCTGTTTCAAGCCACCATAACGGCTTCCCATTCCTGCTGCGAGGATCACAAGAGTTAGTTTCATGTTCTATTTTTTACGAATAAAAGGAGCTCAAAGAAGAACTCACAAACCAAGAAATAGTATAATTCAGACTATTCACAAAAAAAACATAATTTCACGAACTTTTGAAGATAAATCCTAGCCTTCTCTCGTAAACTCCCTAATCTTTGCCTTGGCTTTTTCGTTGTTTTGTTCATATTCTAGGACATTGAAATAGTATTTTTTCGCGTTGTCTTTATCTCCAATGTGCTCGTAAAGTTCTGCGGTCGCAAGCAGATATTTTGGATTGGTTGGTCTGAGTTTGATGACTTTTTCCATATAGGCAAGTGCCTCAGCGTTTCTCTCAGTATTGTAGTAAATTTCAACCATCGTAAGGTAATATTTCGGGTTATCATTTTTGAGATTGATCGCTTTTTCCACGAGAAGCTCAGCGGTTTGCGTATCTCCTGCAACGAAATAAATCTCAGCGATCTGCCAAATGACCTTGTGATCACTCGGATCTTGCTCTGAAACTTTCTTGAGCAGAGAAAGCGCCTTTTTGTAGTTTCCAAGCGTAAAATAAAGATCAGAAAGCGGTTTCAAAACTCTGAGCGATTCATCATCAATCGCCATCGCCTCAATCAGCTTTTTCTCATAAGCTTCAAACTTTCCTTCATTTTTGAGTAAATCTGCCTCCAAAAGCAAGGCATCCAACCTCTTTCTTTCCTTTTCCTGATGACGCTCTTTGTCTTCGGCTTCTTTCAAAAGATCAGAAAAATCAGATTCTGATGAAGCTTTCTCCTCAGATGATGAGGTTTCTGTTCAAACCTGCTCTTCTTGAAGTCTTTCTTCCTGAGAAACAAAAGGTCAGTACTCCCCAGTCGTGATAAACTCCTCTTTTTGCTGTTCAAGTTCAGTTTTCATGGTTTTGAGTTCGGCGTTTTCTTTGATGAGCTGTGCTTTATTGTTGAGGTAGCTGAAAAGCTTTTTTCCAAGTCGATAGAGCACGAGCCCGCTTGGAATTGCAATCAAGGCAACCGTAAGCACCATCCATGAGTAAATTAGAATTTTCGTTCCCATGAGCTGTTTAATAAGAGGGTAAAGTTCTTTCTTGAGCGATATGCCACTCAAAATCAGAAAGATTTATGCTTTAGTTTTTGACTTTTGTTCTTGCAGTAAGGAAAGTGGAACTCTTAAAATTCCTCATTCCTCCGTTCTGATGACCACTTCTTTTGTAATGATATTATAGGAACTTACAACTCAATTTTGATTTGTTCATGGACATTGTACTTTGGAACCTCTCTGTGGAAATTCTTTTCCCTCTTTGAGGTAAATCTCAAGTTCATAAAGCAAACTACATTTGAGCTTTCCACATCTTCCTTTCAGCCTTTCAATATCTCTTCCTTCAAGTCCCTGCATCGCGATTGCTTCTACCTCTACACTTGGCAAAGGACCATGGCCCTGACAAGCGATTTCCATACCACAATCAGAACCAACTGCATAGTCTTTAGCCTTAGGATCAAGCCTCATCATATCTCTCGCTCCCACCTGGAAAAGAAACATATTTTTTCCAAGTTCTTGCCTAAACTCTCTTACGAAATCTCCGAAAACATACCTCTCCTCAGAATAAAAATAGAAATAAATCTGATCCATAAGCGGATTATATCTTGCGGTGATTGGTTTAGAGGTTGGGAATAGGGTTTTAAACTTCTTTTTAAAGAGAGGGAAGACCTTGAGTGCAAAATCCTGCTGCTTCATAAAGTCCTCATTTTCTTCTAGGGTCAGCTTTCTTACAAACTGAGCTGTTCTTTCTTCAAGATCAAGGGGATAACCAAGCACGGTTCCTATCGACTCTTTTTCTGTTCCTTTTTCCTCCACGAGATAAGAAATTCTCTCTCCATGTTTGAGGTCTTTGGCGATCTCTTCAGGAATATTCAGAATTTTAAGATTTTTATTGAAGAAATAATCTAATACAACAGTCATAATTGGTAATTAATAATGAACAATTAAAAATTAATAATTAAGAAGATTTATTTTTTATATTTTGTTTCGTGTTTTTTATGATAGTAGTAAGTATTTTAATTAAAGACAAACAATCAGTTTTTAAGGTATCATTTGGCTCGTTAAATCCTTGCTCCAGAATATCTAACCAGTAAGAAGTTTCTAAAGCTTCTTTCAATGCTATTGCAAGTTTATGAACGAAATCTTGTTTACTTTCGGCAGCTTGAGCTTCTCTAATATTTGCACCAATACTTGTCCCACTTCTAAAAATCTGATTCGCAACTTCATAATATTTTTTTTCCTTTAATTCTAGATAGAATTTACTGATAGTTATTCAGAATTGCAAGCTCCTGTCTAAAAGATCTTTTCCATTTTCATTCATTATACCTTATCAATTATAAATTGTTCATTATGCACCTTGTTTCATCATTTCGGCAAACTCTTCGCTAGAAAGGTATTCTTTTTCTAATAAGATTCCTGCCATTTGATGAATCAACACCTCGTGATCTTTCAGAATTTTCTTAGCTTTTTTATAAGCATCAGCGAGATAGTTTTTGATCTTTTCATCGACAAGCTGTGCGGTTTGTTCGCTATAAGGATTGATAAAAGCCTGATCTTCTCCCTCTTTGAGATAGTTGATCGGTCAAAAATCCTCATCCATACCGTATTTGAGGATCATATTTTTGATGATATTCGTCGCTCTCTCAAAATCATTGGAAGCACCCGTGGTAATCTCTTCTTTTCCAAAGAACAACTCCTCTGCTGCTCTTCCTCCGAGCAAAGTCACAACTTCATCGAGGAATTTCGCCTTAGAATAGAGATTTTTATCTTCTTCAGGGGTTGTCCAGGTTACTCCCAAAGCATGTCCTCTACGCACAATAGAGATTTTCTCAATCGGATCTGCGTTTTCTAAAAGATGTCCTGTCACTGCATGTCCAAGCTCGTGGTAAGCAACCAGCTTTTTTTCTTTTTCTTTCATTGATTTTACCTTTTTCTCAGGTCCCATAATAACTTTCTCAAGTGCATACTCAAAATCTTCGGATTCTAAAGTCTCTCTATTATGTTTTGCAACTTGCAAAGCGGCTTCATTCACGACATTTTCAATATCTGCACCGACCAAACCACTTGTTCTTTTGGCAAGTGATTCAAGATTTACCTTTTCATCTACTTTTTTTGATTTCAAATAATATTCAAAAATCTGAATTCTTTCCTCTAAAGTTGGCACCGAAACAAAGACTTTTCTATCAAATCTTCCTGCCCTAAGCAATGCAGGATCCAAGGTATCAGGCCTATTTGTAGCTGCCATAACGATAATATTTGTATTCTTATCAAATCCATCCATCTCGGTCAGAATTTGGTTGAGGGTTTGTTCTTGCTCTTGATGTCCTCAAGTATAGCCAGCTCCCCTCTTTTTTCCGATCGCATCAATCTCATCAATGAAAATGATCGCTTTTCCAGCGGCTTTCGCCTGGTCAAAGAGCTTCCTTACCTTCGCAGCTCCCATACCCACAAGCATCTCCATAAATTCTGATCCAGAAGCAGAGAAAAAAGCAACACCAGCCTCCCCTGCTACCGCCCTTGCGAGCAAAGTCTTTCCAGATCATGGAACTCCATAGAGCAACACTCATTTTGGAGGTCTTGCACCGATTTTCTGATATTTTTCTGGAGCTTTGAGATAATCCACGATTTCAATGAGCTCGTTCTTTACCTCATCCATTCCTGCAATATCGGTAAACTTAGTTTTAGATTCAGATTTTTTGCTTTCTTTTCCAACTTTAATTCCGAGCATATTCCCAGGTCATCATTTCGGCATCAGGAATCTCATTCCAATTACGAGAATAACAAGGAAAAAAATCAGATATCCCACCTGTTCAAAGAGCTTTGACCACAGAGAAGGTTCTTCACGGATAATGGCCACCTCAATATCTCAGGTCAAAGCTACTCCAAGATCAATCAAATTCAAGGAAGCGGATTTCTTGGTTTCATAGGTTTTGTAGGTTTCAGTCTCGTATTCCTTGGTGAAAAAGGTTTCTTTTCCAGTTTTGGTCAGTTCAAAGCCTTTTAATTCTTCATCATTAGTGAGCGAAATCTTTTGAAAGGTTCCGTTGTGGTAATGCTCTAGCCATTGATTGAGCGAAAGCTTCTCATTTTCTTCAATGACTTGCACGGTTCCCGTATTGACTCAAAAGGTAGAAATCAGGCTATTGTTCTGGACAAGCCTGAGTCCAAGCGAGATAAGCACGATAAAAAGAAGTCCATAAATTCGCCATTTATAGCTTGCGAAAGCAGATTTTTTTTCTTTTTTCATATGTGAGTAAAAGTTATCACAAAATAAAACACTTTTTTATACTAAAGTGATAAAAGATTGCAAGAGAAAGGAAAAGTCTAGTTTAGAAGTGGATTAGTTTTAATTGGAGTGCGAGTACTCAAAACTCCGCCTCTTGGGCTGGACTATAAAATTGGTAGTAGAGTTCAACTCATTTTTTAATAGCTTCAATTCACGGCAAGACTTGATCAACTCCCTCAGCCTCAAGCATTGCTTCAAAACTAGGATAAGAAGCCAACCTTTCAACAACGAATATTTCTCCTGTATCATCAAACTGTAAACGATCTCCAACTTTTAAGTCAGCAAATTTTCCTTTTTTGAGTCTTCACTCTACCGTTTTTTGACCAGAGAGGAGATGTGTTTTATATGGCTCTTGTACATTAAAATTAATCATTACAGTAATTATAGAGTAAAAAATAAAAGAAAAAAGAAGCTAAAATCAGACTTCTTTTCTCTCTTATACATTACTTTCCGTGTCTAATATGCCCTGAAGGATGATAATCCAAAGCGGTAATAATCTCTCCCTTTTTCTTCTTTGAATCTCTCTCTTTCTTGTGAGCAACTATTTCTCTCTGCCTTTGTCTCTTTAGAGATTCCTCTATTTTGCGATTGATTTTTCACTTATTCATCTCATAGCTCTTAACATTAAAATTCACAAGTTTTTGGAGCTCTTGGGAAAGGAATGACATCACGAATATTCTCCATTCCTGTCACATACATTACCAATCTCTCAAATCCTACTCCAAATCCTGCATGAGGAACACTTCCATATCTTCTCAAATCAAGGAACCAGCTATAAGCTTCGGTATCAAGCTCCATTTCCTCCATTCTAGTCTTGAGTTTCTCAAAATCATCTTCTCTCTGACTTCCACCGATCAATTCCCCTACTCCAGGAACAAGCAAATCCATCGCTCTCACAGTCTTCCCATCATCGTTTTGCTTCATATAGAAAGCCTTGATCTCTTTTGGATAATCGGTCACGAATACTGGACCATTAAATACTTTCTCTGATAAATATCTCTCATGTTCAGTCTGAAGATCAATTCCCCATTCTGGCTGATACTCAAATTTTTGACCAGATTTTTTCAAGAGTTCAATCGCCTCGGTATAAGTCACTCTTCAGAAAGAAGACTGAACAAGGCTTTCAAGTCTGGCTTTTACTCCTGGCATAATGAACGCATCAAAGAAATCCATTTCAGCAGGCGCGTTTTCTAGTACATAGTTGAAAGCGTATTTGAGCAAATCCTCAGCAAGTTGCATATTATCAGCTAATTCAGCAAAAGCGATTTCTGGCTCAATCATTCGAAATTCTGAAAGATGTCTAGTAGTATTAGAGTTTTCTGCACGGAATGTAGGACCAAAAGTATAAATCTTTCCAAAAGCAGTTGCAAAAGTTTCTCCCTCCAGCTGACCGCTCACCGTAAGTGAAGCTTGCTTTCCGAAAAAATCCTTACTAAAATCAACGGATCAGTCTTCTTTTCTTGGTGGATTTGCTAAATCAAGAGTAGATACCTGAAACATTTCCCCTGCTCCTTCACAGTCACTTGCCGTAATAATCGGCGTATGTGCCCAGATAAAACCGTTTTTATTGAAGAAATCATGGATCGCAAACGCAAGTAAACTCCTCACTCTGAACACCGCAGAAAAAGTATTGGTCCTTGGTCTGAGATGAGCAATCGTTCTGAGATATTCAAAAGAATGCCTCTTTTTCTGGAGTGGGAAACTTTCATCAGCCTTTCCAATCAAAATAACTGCGGTCGCTTTAAGCTCAAAAGCCTGTTTTGCTCCCTCAGATTTCACGAGTTCTCCATGCACTTCTATACTACTTCCTGTCGTGAATTTACAGATTTCATCAAAATTTTGCAACCCTGATTCAAAAACGACTTGAAGATTCTTAAGGTAAGAACCATCATTCAATTCAATAAAACCAAAAGTTTTGGAATCTCTCACACTTCTTATTCGTCCTTTTACCACGAGCTGACTTCCAATAAGGCTTTCATGCGTCTGGTAAATGGTTTTAATACTCGTTGTTACCATAGGATTATCGATAAAAAATTAAAATCTTGTCTAAGAATATATGTTTTTTGTACTGAGTTGCAAGTCCAGCATTTAAGTTTTTTAGAGCGGATGGAGAAAGAGCATTAGAATAAAGGGAAAGAGATAAAAAACCTGATCAAAAAAAGCCTCCTTTGGCTTGATACCGTAGGAGACTTTGAAGAGATATTTTCTAAATACCAATAAAGCATCTACGGCAAGCGTAGATTATTATTAGTAGTTAAAGTCTGAAGTTTTAAGGTCATTATTTGTAGGCAAAATATTAAACACAGTTTCAGCATAGGAATCATTGATCCAAATGCAAGTGATTTTTCAGTTTTTTTTTTACAAAAGTTTTCTTAACTATCTTTTTTTGGACATTCTTTTCTACAGTTGCTGGTAGCTACGAGAGATTCCCATCTTCCACCATTACAAAAGCAGAAGCATCATGGTTGAGTTCCTCTATCAAGGAAACTGATTGTCCCTGCGGTATCAGCAGAG
>JBHAST010000034.1:0-4358 GCA_041831495.1 bacterium
GTGTCTAAATATTTTTGAACTGTTACTTTACTAAGATTATATTTTGCTTCAATTTCTCAATATGTCTGTTTTCAACTACTATATTCTTTCCATAACTTTTCAGTATTGAGTGTTTTATATGAGTTTTGAAACACATATCAACATAATTGGCATTTATACCTTTGTTTTCACCTCATTCTCCCATCTTTTTTAATGCAGCTACCGCCACATTTCTTACATTTTTTTATTTGCATTTATTAAAAATAGTAGATAAAGCTAATTATCTACTACCTTTTCACCTTATTTTAGCCACACATTTTTTTAATTATGCCGAAATTTGCTAATGATGCTTGGAGTGCTTTCTCTTTTTTGGCTTTTTAGAGGTCTTTTAGGATCCCAGCAAGGGCAGGATTGGTTTTGCTTTTTTCACGGAGCAGATCGATTTGTTTTTCTTCAAGTACAAAGAGGGAAAGGCTCTTGATAAGCTTATCTCAGCTCAGAAAATTGATGCGATGGAGTCCTTCTTGCCTTGGAGCGAGGGTGATCGTTCTTCCCTCTCCGATATAGGAGATTTTGTTGGGGAAGAGGTCAATCCCAGAGCCACTTTCTATACGAAGCTCTGAATCAAGGAAAGCTTCTTTACTTTTGGGAGAAGAAAGGACAACCTGAGTATGATTTCAGATTTTTAAGATTGGGCGTTCCAACTCAAAGCGAATCTCGCTTGGAGAAATAAAATCAGAATTCTGACTTTCGACCTTATTTTGTCCCTGTTCTGCAAGGAAAATACTTCCCTCAGTCTCCAAAAAGAGAATAGGATCAAGTGTATTGACTTTGATTTGAGATCGGCATCTCGCTTCATTCACTACCTCAGCAATTGTTCCTCCGCAGTTTTTAGGAAAAAAAGGATGCTCTCCCTGATTAAGATCAATCTGAAGATGAAGATGAGGTCAAGTCGTGTTTCCTGTGGCTCCCATTTTAGCAATGACTTGCTTTTCATTTACCATATCTCCAACCTTGACAAGGATTTCATCAAGATGAGCATACACACTATGGAGCTCAATTCCTTTCCAAAGGTGCTTGATGACTACTACTTTCCCCCATTCTCCTTTTTCTTGAGCTAAGACCACTTCTCCGGATCCGATTGCAGAAATAGGCGTTCCAATAGGACTTGCAATATCAACCCCTTGATGAGAACCAAAGCCAAAGTCTCGACCTCCAAAATAGCTTCCTCCCCACATTACCGTATAGATCTGGCGATAACGAGCTAAAGACTGATATTTGAGATAGTCAGCCTTGAGAATACGAGGAAGCTCAATCTTGCAGACTCAGCCACTTCCTTCGCAGAAGTTCCCCTCAACTTCTTGAACAGGGTAGGACCAAGCAAAGGCAGAATGAGCTCAAATGATGATTGCAAAGCTAATACTTGCTAAAAGAGAACGAATCATTTTCTATATTATTACTAATAAAAATTTGTATTGAAGAGTCTAAATCACTACTTTACTCATAGGCTTCTTCCAAAAAACGCAATACCGGAAGCACCAAGCGAAAAGCCTTGAGCATTTCCTCTCAAAGTTTTCCCCCGCAAAGCTCCTTATCGCTCACTTTGTGCTCAAAAAGCCAATCTTTGAAATAGGCGAGTTGTCTCAAAACTTTTTCGGCATCTTTTGGAAACTGAACCAAAGCAGAAGCCTGAGCATAGGATGAAAGTGTGTAGTTTTGGAGTGAAGGACTCAGATTTTCTAAAATCTCTGGATCACTATTGATCAGCTGCTTGAGTTTATAGATAGATTTAAAAAAATGTTGAGAGCTTGCTTCTCCATAGTAGTTTTTAAATTTTTTTTCCTCAGTTAAGGCTTCTCGCCTATGAAAATTTTTGAGGAGATGCTTTCTAATACTTGCCTCGTGTTTCGCAGTCGGCATATACACCCCTCAGAAAAACGAGCTCTTCCCTGGCTCAAGATGAAAGTAAAAACATGGAAAATCTGACTTCTTCCCTCAGAAAGCAAAAACCGCACCAAAGTTTTCCTTATACGGCTTCCCATCTCTAGAAAAACGCAAATCCTTATTAAATCTGAAAATGCAATCCTTAACCTCTAAATCCTCAAGGAGAGGATGAAACTTCTTTGCCTCTTCCAAAAAGCTAGCGATAAACTCAGCAAATCTCTTCTTTTCCTGCTGATAAAGATCCCAGTGCTTATGGAGCCATTCAGTTGAATTATTGACTTTCACTGCTTCAAGGAATTTTAAGCTGATTTCAAACATTGAGTCTAGTAAAAATGGTAAAAATAATTTTTTTAAATCAATGTCATTGCGAGGGAGTGAAACGACCGAAGCAATCCAGTTTCCCTTTTCCTGTCATTGCGAGTGAGCAAAGCGAACGTGGCAATCCAGAAAACATGATTCCCTTTCTATCTGGATCACTTCGCCTACGGCTCGTGATGACGGATCTTTGCGAGCGACTAACGGGAGCGAAGCAATCTAGTATTATTAAGCATTCCTAAGCTCAAGCTTTTCCGATTTTCTCATTTTCCATTTTATCAAGAGCGCAACTCCAATAAAGACCAAGAAAAATCGCTGACTTTTACTCAAGAAAGCAATAATTTCCTGCTGACTATCAGCCCTCAGATATTCAAGCAAAAACCTGATCAGAGAATAATAGAGCAAAAAATTCGTTGCAAGGGTTCAGACTTTTCGCCTTTTTTTCTTGATCGCACGCAAAAACCCCCAAAGCTGAATTCCAAAGAGCACTAGCCCCTCAAGCAGCATAGAAAGGAAGTTCGTATTTACCCTTTGGAGCTCATCTACCTGAGAATACTGATGCACCAGCCCTAAAGAAGAAAAAATCTGACTCAATCAGTTTGGAAGCTCTGAAACAGGAATTCCATAAAGCTCCTGATTGAGATAGTTCCCAAATCTCCCAAAAAAAATCCCCAAAGGAACGAAAAGAAGCATCAGATCAAAAAGCATCAAAAAGTCCTTTCTCGTGAGCTTTCTAAGCATACATAGCACCGCAACACTCGCAAGAACGCCGAGAATCCCGCCAATAAAAGACATTCCGCCCTCCCAAACCTTGAACATTTCTCCGAGATGCTGGAAGTAATAGCCGTTTCCATAGATCAGTACATGACCAAGCCTTCCTCAAACTAGCACCCCAACCGCAATCGCAAGGATCAGATTTTCTAGTCCTTCAGTGAGAAAATGTTGTACCTGGGTAAAGTGGGAAAACCGCTTTTTCTGCCCAATCCACGCAAGTCCAAAATATCCCAAAAGAAAGGCAATTGCATAAAAAATCCCATATCGATACACAGAAAATCCAAAAATCTGAAAAGCAACCATCGTGTTTTTATAAAATAAAGGAAGTGGTTAGAGTGTAAACTTTTCCCTCAAGCTTGCAAGGAAAAGAAAAAATCTTTAAGGGGTTGACTTTTGTTTCTTGATGGGTATTACACCTTTGTATAAGTTCGCATTTTAAATTTTTTACAATAAAATCTATGTTAGGAGAGGGGCTTTTCAGGAAACTATTCAACTCAAAAAAACCAAGCCACCCTCGTATTAAAAAGCGCTCCGCTGAATTGCAGGAATACAGAAATAATTTAGCGAAAGTTTTGAGATGAAAGAGAGCCCGAGGAGAAGTGGGAAAAACTTCTGCAAAAATTACTCTTGGTATAGAGAAAAAGAAGCTAGAGTATATCCTTTCAGAATATGGGTTCACAAAAAAGTGAGCTGATAGGTTGATTGAAGTTTGAATGTGATGATTTGTTGCTAGACATCTTGAGGATTTTGAAGGACTTGATCAGTCTCTTACCGAAAAGCTTGTTAAATAGAGCCAGACCTCATTCATATTTGCCTATCTTAGTCCCCTTAGGGCGTTTTTTTATAATAGCTCTACGACTTTTTCATCTCTTCCCTGCACCTGCATATCATTTCCTCCTCCTTTTAAACTTAGCTTCTGAGCTAAGGCTTTCGCAGAAGTTCACGGCTGGGTAAAGAGCAAAAAGTTTCCTGCGGTTGTTGCGAGGAGCACGGTTTTCCCAGCAAAAAGGGATTTCGCTTCAGCACCAAGGGCTTTAAAATTCAGATCGCTTGGAACTTTCATAATGATATCAAGGTCAGCATTTGATTTTTTTTCTCCTGAGATGAGGAAATCGTGGATCAGCTTGGATTCGAGGGATTCCATTTGGGATTTCATTTCAGCAAAATCTTTGAGCAGTTTCTCTACTTTTTCTGGGAGCTGAGCAAAGGATTTTACCTCCAAAAGCTGCGTAAGATTTGAGAGCAAAGAAGTCTGATTTTCTATCTTTTCAAGCACTCTCGGTCAGGTAAGTGCCGTGATTCTCTTGATCCCTGAGGCAACGGCTTCCTGTGAAATGATGCTAAAA
>JBHAST010000035.1:0-12483 GCA_041831495.1 bacterium
CATACTGAAAAGACAGGAGTATTGTGGCGATGTAGTCAACTTCAAAACCGAAAAGCATTACAAAGATAAGCGAAACCACTATGTCGATAAAGATAAGTGGCAAATCACCCCCGATGTGCATGAGCCAATCATCGACCGAGCCACCTATGAAAATGTACAGCGGATATTGAAAAACGCACCCGTTAAAAGACCAAACGGAGATGGAGAAATCCACCCATTATCGGGACTGATGTACTGTAAAGATTGCGGTACGAAAATGCACATTCGCACTATACACAAGAATAATAAAGTACAGCATGTAACCTATTGTAGCGAATATGCCAAAGGAAAATCCAAGCACCCGAAATGCCATTCGCCACATCGCATTGATGTCGATGATGTCATGGAAACGCTCAAAGAGGTTTTACGAAAGATAGGCAAGTTTTCATTCACAAACAAATCAGAATTTGAAACACTGGTAAAAAACAGTCTTGCCAAAGAACAGACCGAAGAAGTAGTGAAACAGAAAAAGCGTATCCCGCAAATTACAGACCGAATGGAACAGATAGAAAGAGTGATGAATAAGCTGTATGAGGACAATGCACTGGGAAATATCGAACCGAAACGCTATGAACAACTATCTGGAAAATATGCAGAAGAATACTACAGCTTAAAATCGGAACAAGAGCAAATAGAAGAACGCTTATCCGAATTTGAAAATGCCAACCAAAGAGCAAAGAACTTTATAAGACTGGCAGAAAGCTATTCAGACTTTGAAGAACTTACCCCTACCGCCATCAATGAATTTATCAATAAAATCGTAGTGCATGAGCGAGATGTCAAAAGAGCAAAATATGCCGTTCAGCGTATCGAAGTCTATTTCAACTATATCGGAAAATTTGAAAATGAACTCACAAAACAGATAGAGCCGACAGAACAGGAAATGATACAGATGAGGGAAGAAATTGAAGAAGCTAAGAAAGAAAAAGCACGAGCCTACCATAGGGCATATTCAAAAGAGTACCGAGCCAAAAACATTGAAAAGTTTAGAGAGTATGAGAAAGTAAAAGCACGAGAATACCGAGCAAAAAAGAAGCTACAAGTGATGAACTAAAACCAAATATCAACCAATCGAAAATGAGGTTTCCTAATCACAGGAAATTTTTTTTTTTGTGCAAGTAAAAGGAGGATTAAATGACCGAAAAACAAAAACCACAGACCAATGAAGAACGAGCGACGCCCCGAAAACCTGACGGCATACTAACAAAAAAGGTGAATGGAAAGACCTTTGTAACAGAAATATATTTTGATAAAAAGAGCAAAGAAACATTTCAAGATAAGTTGTTCAAAGTAATGCATTCTAATGGGGAATAGTAGCGAGTGAGTAGGAAATCTGGCAGTAGAAAAAATGCCTAAAAAATGCTATAATATTAATCAATATAGATAAACAAAGTTGATTTTTGTGAGGAGGCGAGGCTATTTGAAAGAGTATATTATGAGTTTGGAAAAAGAATTTTCTTTGATAGAAAATGGATTTAAAGAGCAAGAAAAAAGAGCCTTTGCTGATTATAAATCTAATGATAATGAGCAAAGTAAAAAATTGGCATTTTTAGCTTATAAATCCAATGTTTATCAAGTTAGAATGTACGGTGTGTTTCTCTTTGGATATTTATCAGCAGATGAAGAAATTTTGACATTTATGAGAGATGAAGTTTCTAAAGATGATAATTGGAGAGTTCAAGAAGTATTAGCAAAAGCATTTGACGAATTTTGCAAAAAAATAGGATACGAAAAAGCTCTGCCAATTATTGATGAATGGTTGAAAAGTAACCACCCTAATACAAGGAGAGCTGTTACGGAAGGACTTAGAATATGGACAAGCAGACCGTATTTCAAGGAAAATCCGAATGAAGCTATTGAAAGAATTGCTGACTTAAAAGAGGATACGAGTGAATATGTTAGAAAATCTGTCGGTAATGCTTTAAGAGATATCAGCAAGAAATTTCCAGAGTTAATAAAAAACGAACTCTATAGCTGGTCTTTGGACAGCAAAGAAATGAAACAAGTATATAAACTGGCAAGTAAATTTATTGAGTAGATTTTCTGGTTGAAAGTGTAAATGAATCTTATTTAAAATGATAAAAAGGAGTTTAAAATGAAAAAATATGATAACTTTTTTGTTCCCGTTGATGACATTGAAATGGTAAAGAAATATTATGAAAATAACTTAGGATTAAAAGTAAAGTTTGACTTTTCAGATATGGGAATGATAGCATTCAATGTTGATGGCGAGGAGGCAGCAATAATATTAAAGGACAAAAATAAATTCAAAGACATGAAACAAACGATATGGTTTGAAGTAGATGATGTGAAATCTGAGTATCAAAAATTAAAAGAAAATGGAGTTGAATTTCTGTCTGAACCTTTTAAAATACGAACAGGATATGCTGCTGAATTTGAAGACCCGTTTGGCAATAGATTTGGTATAACAGATTATTCTGTGTCTGAATAGGAAGTTAGAACTTCAGCATTGAATTTGATAACAACCAATGATTTCTCAAATCTCAATTTGTCTTGTGGAATATAGTAATCCGAAAAACAGTAAATCAAAAACGGTTTACTGTTTTTTTATTGCTCAAAATCAAGAAGAAAGGACAAGGAAAATGAAAAACATAGAAGAAAAGATTTTAATGGCAGAAGAAGAAATCAAGCAGTTACAAAACAAAAGGAAAAAACTCATCAGTCAGCAGAAAGAGGAAGCACGAAAAAAGAGAGATAGACGGCTTTATGAAAAAGGCGGTGTATTTGAAAGTATCTTTACCGAGAGCAAAGAATTAACCAAAGATGAATTTTATCAGCTCATCAGTTCTCTAAATCACAAAGAAGAAATTCGACAAAAAATTAAGAAAATCATAGCTAAGCGAGAAGAAAACGAAAACCAAAATATAGAAACACAAGAGGAAGTAACGGACATCGGGGAATAGTCCCTTGTTTACAAGGGCGCACTTATACACCCTAAAGGGTGTGTGCGTTCTCCGAAGGCTCTTGCAGAGAGCATATCAGCTAAAGCTGATACAGGGGAGCTACACTCCCCTACGGAAATAAATTTCCTACCCCTTGTGTACTTCCCAAAAGAAATCGGATAAAAAACAATCCGATTTTTTTAGGAAGTCGTATCCATCGCCACACCAAAGTATCAGAAAAAGAGAGGAGGTGTTCCCTTATGGCGATATATCATCTCAGTATCAAAATTATCTCAAGAGGCAAAGGCAAGAGTGCAGTTGCAGCTTCCGCCTATCGAAGTGGCGAAAAGATAAAAAACGAATATGACGGCATAGTCCATGACTTTACAAGAAAAGGAGGAATAGATCATACAGAAATCCTATTACCACAAAATGCACCACAGGAATTTTCAGACAGAGGAACATTATGGAATAGCATAGAGAAAATAGAAAAAAGTAAAAACTCACAGCTTGCAAGAGAAATAGAAATTGCATTACCCAAAGAATTAAATCGAGAAAAACAGATTGAACTTGTAAGAGAATATGTAAAAGAAAATTTTGTAAAAGTAGGTATGTGTGCCGATATTGCCCTACACGATAAAAATGACGGAAACCCACACGCACATATCCTACTTACAATGCGACCATTAAATGAAGATAAAACATGGGGAGCAAAATCAAAAAAGGAATATATCCTTGATGAAAAGGGAGAAAAAGTAAAACTCAAAAACGGAAATTACAAAACAAGAAAAATCAATACAGTCGATTGGAACGAACAAGACAAGGCAGAACAGTGGCGAAAAGCATGGGCAGATATTACCAACAAATATTTGGAAGAAAACAACATACAGGAAAAAGTGGATCACCGTTCTTTTCAAAGGCAAGGCATAAAGCAAATACCGACCATTCATTTAGGAGTATCGGCAAGTCAAATGGAAAAGAAAGGCATAACCACCGACAGAGGAAATATAAACCGAGAAATCAAACATCAAAATGCGATTTTAAGAGAAATCTCAAGAAGAATAAAAGCTTTGTTAAATTGGATAAGGGGAATTGGAAAAGAAGAAAAAGCAGAAAATGAAAATACAAAGTCCACCTTCCCGACAAAAGAAAATCTGCTATCCGTCTTTGAAAATCTTATCCATAAAAACGCAGATAACTATAATACAGATTTAGAAAAATACATTGAAAGCTATGAGTACCTAAAAGAGAAAAGCATTACTTCCTTATCGGAACTGAAAGAAAGTATATCCGCATTACGAGATAAGAACTATAAGACTACAAGAACCATCAAAGACACCGAGAAGAGCATTGATGATAAAACCAAACTTATTGACCAAGCAGAAAAGTATTTGAAACATAAAGATACCTACAAAGCCTATACCAAGTTAAAGAAAAGTAAACAGGAAGATTTTTACAACGAGCATACCTCAGAGATTATTTTATTTGAAAGTGCGAAGAAATATTTGAAAGAACATTTAGGAGAAAGCAAGTCCTTAACTATATCTAAATGGAAATCGGAAGTAACGGATTTGAAAAAAGAAAAAGATACCCTATATTATCAAATTATAGATATACGAAAAGAGGTTGAACAAGCTGAAAGTGTTAGAAAGTGTATAGAGAAATTACAACAAGAAAACAGAGAACTATCACAGGTAAAGAAGAATGAGTTAGTACTATAAAACTATTTGAAAAAATGATATAATAATAAATAAGTATTTGATTTTGGAGGTACTTAAATTTATGAATGAAAGAGAGAAAATCATTCGTTTATGGTTTGATATGTGGCTTGCACAACAAGATTTAGGAATTGATGATATTTTTTCAGATGATGTAATTTATATTGAGAGTTGGTGTCCTAAGTATGAAAATCGTCAAACAGTAAAGCACTGGTTTAATGAATGGAATACAAGAGGAAAAGTGCTTGTATGGGATATAAAGCAATTTTTTCATAAGGATAATCAAACTATTGTAGAATGGTACTTCAAAAATAAAATGAATGAGGGGAAAGTTGAAGAATTTGACGGTGTCTCTTTGATTGTTTGGACAGCCGATAATAAGATAAAAGCATTGAAAGAGTTTGGTTGTAATTGTAACAACTACAATCCTTACAAAGAGAGTGAAACACCATTGTTTAGAGATGAAAAAGTAAATTGGTTTTGAGGAGAGTGCTATGGATATAGATAGATTTTTCAAAACGGTTTTATCACAAAATGCAGAAGAACTTAGGGATTTTTTCAAAAAAAATGCCGTTATAAAATGGCATTGCACAAATGAGTTATTTACCTTAGAGGAGTATATAAGGGCAAATTGTGAATATCCGGGGAATTGGAACGGAGAAATTGAGAGAATTGAAGAAAATGAAGATACCGTTATTTTAGTTTGTCGAGTTTTTCCGACAGATAATAGTGAGTCGTTTCATGTAGTAAGTTTTATTCATCTTGAGGATAATTTGATTATTGAAATGGATGAATATTGGTCTGATGATGGATTGGCACCGGAATGGCGTAAGAAAATGAAAATAGGAAAACGAGTTAGGTAAATAATAATTTGAATGGATATAATATTTTGGGAAATAATATGGATGATATAACAAAAAAATTGAACATGAGGAATAGAGAAGAATTGGTTGCATTCTTAAAAAGTATGTGGTCAGAAACTCCGAAGCCTTGTCCTTTATGTGGTGGAAAGTTAGATTACTTTCATAAGAGAGCTAAAAAGAGTAATTCGGATTGGGTTTGTATAGATTGTAAAACTCGTTTTGACGCGATAAAAATCTTAAATGAACTTGATTGAAATAATCAATTCAATATTACAAACAATTTAATAAAAACCAACACAGTACAGTAAATTGAAAAAGGTTTACTGTTTTTCTTTGCCGAAAAATGAAAATGCTTAACAGTAAAAGCGTCCATAAATAGGAAAAGGTACTTGACAAAACGCTTTCTGGGGAACGAAAAAAGATATAGAGCCATATATGGATGAAAAGTTTCAAAACAATATCCTGCTTACGCAAACAGAACGATTAACTATGAATGGCAGACCGCTAATCCTAAATATGCAAGAAATAAAAATGTGCTTGTAATAGGTGGATCAGGAAGTGGAAAAACAAGGTTTTATGTAAAACCGAACTTAATGCAGATGCACTCGTCATATTGTGTAACCGATCCTAAAGGAACTATAGTCCTTGAGTGCGGTAAGATGCTTGAAGATAACGGATATGAGATAAAAATCCTAAATACCATTAACTTCAAAAAGTCTATGAAATATAATCCCTTTGCTTATCTTAGAAGTGAAAAGGACATACTCAAATTGGTACAGACAATCATCGCAAACACCAAGGGAGAGGGCGAAAAAGCAGGGGAGGATTTTTGGGTGAAAGCGGAGAAGCTCTACTATACAGCCCTTATCGGTTATATCTTCTATGAAGCTCCAAAAGAAGAAAAGAACTTTGCAACACTCCTTGATATGATAGATGCTTCAGAAGTCAGAGAAGATGATGAAACATATATGAATCCTATAGATAGACTTTTTGAAGCATTGGAAAAGAAAGAACCTACGCACTTTGCAGTCAAGCAATATAAAAAATATAAATTGGCTGCGGGAAAAACAGCAAAGTCTATTCTAATTTCATGTGGTGCAAGGCTTGCTCCCTTTGATATTCAGGAGCTTAGAGACTTGATGAAAGAAGATGAACTTGAGCTTGATACACTTGGAGATAGAAAGACGGCACTCTTTGTTATTATATCTGATACAGATGACACTTTTAACTTTGTAGTGTCTATTATGTACTCACAGCTATTTAATCTACTTTGTGATAAGGCAGATGATGAATATGGAGGAAGATTACCGGTTCATGTAAGGTGCTTGCTTGATGAGTTTGCAAACATTGGCTTAATTCCAAAATTCGAGAAATTGATTGCAACAATCCGAAGTAGAGAGATTTCAGCGAGTATTATCTTACAGGCTCAGTCGCAGCTAAAAGCGATATATAAGGATAATGCCGATACCATTGTAGGAAACTGTGATAGTACCTTGTTTCTTGGTGGAAAGGAAAAAACAACACTAAAGGAGCTGTCCGAAACGCTTGGTAAAGAAACTATCGACCTTTACAACATATCGGAAACAAGGTCAAATCAAAAGAGCTTTGGACTTAACTATCAAAAGACAGGTAAGGAGTTGATGAGCCAAGACGAAATTACGGTTATGGACGGTGGAAAATGTATCTTTCAGCTTAGAGGCGTCAGACCTTTTCTTTCAGATAAGTACGATATTACAAAGCACAAGAATTATAAGTTCTTGGAGGACTATGATAAGAAGAATTTGTTTGATATAGAAAGCTATATGAAACGAAAAGGAAAAGCAAAGCTGAATAGGGAAACAGTTATTACAAGAATGCAGTAAGTCTACAAAATAGATTTGCTGCTTTTTTATGTAAGAATATCAGGAGGCAAGATGATAAGGATTAGAAGTCCCGCTTAAAAAAATTAAATAGCAAGAGTATCAGCGATTGGAAAAGTAATATTTTCGGTCGCTTTTTTTATTGAAATGAAAAGGAGAAATTTTTAATGAAACAAGAAATGATTAACATCAACGCCAACTTAGTGGCGGAACCTACTTTCTCAAACTTTGAAAAAGACGGAGAAACGGTAGAAGTTGCAAACTTCACGCTTGTAAAAAAGTACGGTAAGGGTAAGGAGTACATCAACTGTGCAGCTTATGGAGAAAAAGCGGATAAAGCAAAGGACTTTGAAAAGGGCGATTTGATTCATGTATTCGGCTACTTTAAGAAGCGTGAAAAAGAGGGAAAGACTTACAAAAATTTTGTAGTGAAGTCATACAACAAGATTGAAAAGAAAGAAGAAAATGAGGAGGAATAAATTATGGAATTTTTCGCACAGGCAGTCAATGTATTAAAGATTTTGGTTATGGCAGTAGGAGCAGGACTTGGAGCGTGGGGCGTTATCAACCTGATGGAAGGATACGGTAATGATAATCCCGGAGCAAAATCGCAAGGGATCAAGCACTTAATGGCAGAATAAAGACGGAATAACAAGTGAAACAAGGTTTGCAAAACTGAGTTTGAAAAACATTAGATTGAGTTTATTCAATTTATATGTTATAATTGATAAAGTTTATGCAGATAGGAGAATGAACTATGGCACTTAATTATAAACCGTTATGGATACAACTTATAAAAAAAGACTTGATGAAAGTTGATGTCATAAGAATGGCGGGACTTACCACCAATGTTATGGCACAGATGGGGAAAAATAAGCCGATTACATTCAAAAACCTTGAGAGAATATGCAAGGCACTTGATTGTACTCCGAATGATGTGATTAGCTTTGATGATAATTATGGAAAGGAAGAAGATGGGCAAAATTAAGAAAGAATACGGTGGTTACAAGAATGAATATTCAACTTGATTAAATGACAAAATATGGGAAAAATGATATAATGAAGTGGACGAGAAATTGACAAATTAGAACTTAAGGAGATAGATTATATGGAATTTAGAAACGCAAAACCACAAGATTATGAAGGTATTGTTCATTGCATTTATCATGGATTTCAACATCACTTTAAGCATTTTAACACAAGTGAAATCTCAATAAAAAAGTTGCTTTTGAATGTATTAAGGCTAAATCAGTTTAAAGTTGTTTTGGACAATGGACAAGTGATTGCGTGTTGTGGTATTGGAAAAGGAGGAGCTCGGCTTTATAAGAAGAACAAAAATGTATTTCGTCAAGAATTTGGATTTATCAAGGGAACAATTATGGGGATAACACTTTATCAAATTTTAGGGAAACCATACAAAGTGGACTCTAATTGTGGATATTTTGAGTTTGTAACTATATTGAATAGTTATCGTAGTCAAGGGATTATGAAACAGTTCTTAAACTGGATTATCGAAAAAAAAGAATACCCTTGTTTTATGCTTGATGTAGCAAATAACAATATTGCAGCAATTGAACTTTATAAAAGATTAGGATTTGTAGAAACTCATCGAGTAAAAGAAAAATTTGCTAAACAAGCTGGATTTGAATATACGATATTTATGGAATTAAAGTGATATATATCGAGAATTTTATAAATCGAAGCGGAACAATTAAATGAGATCACCAAGAGGAAGTAAAAGCAAATAGCGGATACTTCCTTTTTTTATGCCAAGAAAGGAGAACAAGATGGCAGAAACAAAGAAAAAAGCAAAGTTATCCATTGAAGAAAAAATTGCAAGACGAGAAGAAATGGCACAGAAGAATAGCAATGAACTGAAACTCTTAAAACGAAAATTAAGCGAGCAGAAACGAAAAGAGCGAGATAAGAGGATTTACGAAAAAGGAGCAGTCTTTGAGAGCATATTCAAAGAGAGCATAGCCTTTAGCAAAGACGATTATTCTCAGCTACTTATCTATGCCAAAAGCCTAAACGGATTTATGCAAAAGGTATCGGAACTATCCAAAAAGTCAATGGAAAAATTGACGAGCGAAGAACTCAAAATGCAAGAAACGAAAAGCGAGGGATAAGCAGAGGAAAGCTCCCTTGTTTACAAGGGCGCAATTATACACCCTAAAGGGTGTCCTTGCGTCTTGCGGAGCATTCAGCCCTTGCAGGGAGCAAAAGAGGAGTAGCGAAGATTTTCGCATATCCCCCATTCCCTTTTTTATCGTCAAGGGTAAAGTGCATTCGCTACCGCTCACCCTTGACCCTAAAAATTTGAAACGGATACCATTCGGCAAGCCGACATACTGAAACAACAAAAGCAGTTACAGTATAGTCGGCTTTTTCTATTGTACCGTTTCAAAACGGTCATTTACTTTACGGACAATCCGAGAAGAAAACCTTTAAGACCGACACCTAAAACAACAAAAGAAAAACGAAAGGAGTTGATAAGAGTGGCAGAGAGTTTTCACTTCAATATCTCCATCATCTCAAGAGGAAAAGGGAAAAGTGCAGTCGCAAGTGCTGCCTACATCAGTGGAGAGAAAATCAAAAATGAATGGGACGGAGAACTTCACGACTATACGCACAAAGATAAAATCCTACACACCGATATTTTACTTCCCAAAGGAATACCGAAAGAATTTATGGACAGGAGTTTTTTATGGAATAGTGTCGAACGAAACGAGAAAGCAAGCAATGCCCAACTTGCAAGACAATTTATCATTGCCCTACCCAAAGAATTGAGTTTGGAAGAAAACAAAAAGCTGATGGAAGAATTTATTCAGACCAATTTTGTAAACGAGGGAATGATTGTCGATTATGCCATTCACGACCAAAACAAAGAGCAAAACGGAAATATTCACGCTCATATTTTAACTACAATGCGACCCATCAACGAGCAAGGAATATGGCAACCCAAGAGCAAAAAAGAATATCTTCTTGATGAACGGGGGAACAAGATTTTAGGCAAAAACGGAAAGCCAAAGACGAGAAAAATCAACCTTACTAACTGGAACGAAAAAGGGAATGCCGAGAAATGGCGAGCGAGCTTTTCTCATCTATGCAATCAGTATTTAGAAAAATCCGGAGAACAAAAACGAGTGGATCATCGCTCCTACAAAAGACAAAACAGCGACTATCTTCCGACCATACATTTGGGAGCAAGTGCGAGTGCAATGGAGCGAAAAGGAATACAAACCGACAAAGGAAACTACAACCGAGAAATTAAACGACATAATCATCTGGTCAAGATAATGAAAGAGCAACTTCATAATCTCACTGACTGGATAAAAGATTATCTCAAAGACCTTACCGACCAATTCAAGATATTTAGTCGAGAGAGCAAAAAAGAGATGGAAAGCGAGCCGAAACTCTTTAATCTAAGAGAGTACATCGAAGTTTACAAGATGATACAGGACGAAAAGCAAAAACTACTTGGAGGCTATGCCAAGCAGAATAAAGCAAGGTATGACTTTAAGAAATTTGCAGACGCTCATTTCTATCTCAGTAGCAATCAGCTAAACACCCTTGCCGACCTCTCCGAGCATATCAAGGAACTTAAAAGCAAAAGCTACCAGTTAAACGGACAGGCAAAAGAGAACTATGCCAAAATGGAAAGCCTTGATAAAAAACTCTTCTACTACGACCTGATCCAAAAGAATAAGAGTATCTACCAGACCTATCAGTCCAAAGTCTTTTTCAAAGAAAAGTACTACAACGACCATTTTGATGAAATCGAGCAATATGAAAATGCCAAGAAACAACTCACAAGGCTTATCGGAGAACATAAAAAAGCAGAGCCTAAGAAGTGGAAAGCCGAGAAAAAAGAACTCAGCAAAGAACTTGCCCTTATCAATGCAGAAAAAGAAAAGATCGCAAAGGCTTATCAATCCGTCAATCATATCAAATATGCGACCAAAGTTGTCAATGAAGAACTGGGCATAGATTTAAGTGTTGTAATTGATGAGATGATACGAGAGGGGGAAAAGCCAAGCACCATCGCACAAATAAAAGCATTCCAAGAGCAAATCAAAAGAGAGGACGAGATGAGAAAAGACAAGGGAAAAATAATGAAAAACCATCAAAACGAGATATAAAGAGTATTTCTGATGACTCCCCAAAACAGGGACGCATAAGAGAAGTAGAAAAATACGAAATGCTTCTACTATACCGCTAAATATAAAACCTTAATGATTACAAATAGTTAAGTTGCAGAATCCTTAAATGACATATTATAGGAAATATGGTAAAATAAATTAAATATAGCATAAAAATTAGGGAGGTGAAATTAAGTGGACAACAAGGATATAATCAGCTTTTTAATTCGGGCAAAAAAATCCACATATGCGAGTGGTGATAATGTAGTAGAATCTACAAGAACAGGTTCTTGTGATTTAAAATATTCAGAAAAAAATCTTGAGTATTATGACTCATACTTTGGAACAAATCCATTTATAGGAGAAGAACTTTTGTTGCTTGATAATAAAGTGATATGGAGTATGAATTATGTTGGGAGAAAACTCGATGATAAATTAGAATATGATTTTTTAAAAAAAGCTCTACTTTCTGTTGAACCTGAAATGCCTTTTAGAGGTCCATCTATTTATAAAGAAGACAATTACACATATAAATGTTTTACGGAGGGAGATTTTACTTGGTTTCAGGGATATGAAATGATTGAGTATAAAGATCAAGTAATATATGAATGTTACTATCACGGAGGGGAGATTAAATAAGAATCCCAATAGTAATAGAAGATAGGAAAAATTTAAAAGCCGATAAGCAAGAACTTTAAAACATCTAAGAGAGGTTGAATATCTATTTTTGGAACATAGTGTGGGAATCTAAATCTATGTTGACTGAACAGATCATTAGGTTAGGTGGTATGCCAATATGCAAAACTACCTATCCGATTGTAGGACAACAAACATTGATTAAAGGCGGTGCAAGCACCATAGGACGCACAGAAAGAAAAATAGAGTACCAAACTACCACTTAGGGAGTAAACGAGCAAATAAAGCCGATTTACTCCCTTTTTTATTACCAAAAACGAAAG
>JBHAST010000036.1:0-20812 GCA_041831495.1 bacterium
AAAGCTGACTGTTTAACTGCAGTCGGAGGTTTCCCTGAAATAAAACTCCTGATCAGTCAATTTGAGAGTTGAGAAACTGAACATCATGCAGCACCAAGTGCGACCACAAGCACTCCTTGTGAAGAAAAGCTGATTTCTACCTTTAGAAAAGACTATACCCAGAAAAATAACCTTTCCAAGCTTACGAACGAAGCTTGGGGAAGTGAAAAGACAAGCTGTTTACAGGAGATTGGAGGCTACAATCAGCTTTCTTTATTTTTGAAAAACATTGAAGCGAACTATACCGAACAATACGAAGCAAAACTCGGAGAAACAAGCGCTGGAGAGCAGGCAGGCATCATCAATACTTCGGTTCAAAAAACGCAAACCACGCCTACAGCCACTATTCAAAGTGGAACTGTTCAAAGCGGAAGTTTAGCATCATTTCAGGAAGAATTTGCAATCGCAGGGCAGATTGGAAGTTATGTGGGCTATGGACTGATAGCACTCATCTGTATTGGACTGATCGTTGGCATCATCAAAAACACCTTGAGATACATTTACTCCTTTTATCACACAAGGAGAATGAGCTTTATCAAAGTGCTTTTACCGAAATCAGACGGAAAATCTGATCGTGAACAGGAAAAGGAGATCGCCAAAGACATGAAAGAAAAAATCTGAAGAATGTCGCAGTTATACAACGGACTTCATAAGATTTCAGAGTTAAGTACTTGGGAAAAGATTATGTATAAGTTTTTTGGCAAGCAGAAGATCGTCTTTATCTATCAATACGAACAAGGACAGCTCAGTTTCATCGTAGGAAGCTATCCCGAATACCAGAGCATCATAGAAAGTGCGATTTCTGCACAGTTTCCGACTTGTTCGCTTGAAAAAGTCAGCAAACCAAAGCCGTTTCAAAAGAAATATTACGATATTATGCCTTTGGAACCGAAAAAGGATCCAGTCTATACAATCAGGACTTTTAAACAGATGCCTGATGATCCAATCAACAATATCATAGATACGATGAGTAAAATCTCTACTTATGATACGGTAACCGCGATCCTAACTATCAAACCTGAAGGTCCTGCTTTCAATGCGAAAAGGCAAAAAGCTGCAGATAGGCTTTATAAAGGGCTTGATCTTTATACGACCAGATGGCGACATTGGAAAAATCTGATCAATCCGCTCAAGTGGATCAGCTTTTTGATTCATTGACCAAGTGAAAAACTCATTTCCAACAAGCAAGAAGAAAATGTAGGAATGGTGAGAATGGTCAGAGCCAAAGAAGACTCTATGAATGCAATCGGTGAAGAAGCAGGAAACCCGATTTATAGGTCAGGATTGATTATTATTTCCTCCTCTGATGTTGAAGGTCAAGCAAGACAGAACCTCAAAGCCATGGAATCCGCTTATAATGTCTATAATGATGAATACAGTAATGGATTGGAAGATGATAACACGAAACATGACATCTTTTCCGGGATTTTTATTCCGCTCTGGAAGATTGCAGTCAAGTTTTATCTTACGGGGTTCTTCTACAAGTATTCCTACTTCTCAACGAATGAATTGACTTCGCTTTACCACTTTGCCGATAGTATCTACAACCGTTCACCTGTTATTGAATGGATGCAATACAAGGTCTTACCTGCCCCAGCGAACCTGCCTCAATTTTCTGACGAAGAGTGGAATGGAAAGGTAATGACTGGGATTCTCGCCGAGAAATATAAGAAAGGAAACCTTTCAGAAATTTTAAAAGAATACAAAAACCACCGAGCCGTTGCGAGTAGAACTCTAGAAGAAGAAAAGCTGACTCCGCTCGCGGATTATCAACTTGCCCATCGCGATGCTCTTATTGAAGAAAAAGAAGGAAAACAAACGATCAATGACAATCCAATCGTTGAACAAGAGGGACAGAAATTTGTGAAAGAAATCGTCCCAGGAAAAACGATCACAGGGTATAAGCTCTATAAAGATGCCGTTCTTCTCGGAACTAACATTTACAGAAACATTCTCACTCCCGTGTATATGAAAAGAGAAGATAGAACCAGACACCACTATATGATTGGGAAATCAGGTACTTGAAAATCTGTCTTTTTGCAAACAATGGCAAGACAAGACCTTTGGAATGGTGATGGAATCTGCCTTATTGATCCACATGGTGATTTGGCTGAAGATGTGCTGAGCTTTGTGCCAAAGGAGAGAGCAAAAGATGTCGTCTATTTTGATGCAGGGAACGAAGATCGTCCAATGGGGCTAAATCTCTACGAAATCAACTCGCTTGATGAAGCTGACAGAACGGTAAATGATGCGACTGAAATCTTTCTCAAAATGTTTGGACCTGAAATCTTCGGTCCGAGAATCCAGGAATATTTCAAGTATGGAAGTCTGACGATTTTGGAGGATTTTGAAGATAGGCCGACTTTGCTTGATGTGGTCAGACTTTTTACTGATGAAGCCTATAGAGAACTGAAAGTCGCAAAAGTTACCAATGCCGTGGTAAGAAACCGATGGGAGAGAACCTATAATGCGATGGGAGATAGAGAAAAAGCTGAGATTATCCCCTATTTCTCTTCAAAATTCGTATCATTTAATACGAACAGACTGATCAGAAATATCATCGGACAGACCAAGTCAGCCTTCAATTTTGATGATGTGATGAATAATCAAAAAAATCCTCCTCGTAAACCTTTCAAAAGGTAAAATCTGAGAATTGAATGCACAGTTGCTGGGTATGATCTTGGTTTCTAAGATTTATAACGCTGCGATGGGAAGAGCAAAACTTGATCCGAAAGACAGAAAAGACTTCTATCTTTATGTGGATGAATTCCAGAACTTTGTATCAGGGACCTTCGCCGATATCTTGTCCGAAGCTAGAAAGTATAGACTCGGACTGATTATGGCACACCAATATATCGCACAGCTTGAACCTCCGAAAGGACTCGGCGATAGCGGTGGTGGAAAATCTGATGTGAAAGCTGCGGTCTTCGGTAACGTAGGAACAATGATGAGTTTCAAAATCGGTGCTCCTGATGCTGAATTTATGGAAAAAGAATACGCTCCTCTGCTTGGTCCGCAGGACATTGTGGGGATTGCGAATTATAAGTCCTATATCAAGCTCAATATTGATAATGCAACTTCCAAGGTCTTTAGTATGAATTCTATCTATACCAAGGACTATCAAAATAAGAAGATCGTTCCGCTCTTGCAGGAATATTCCGCGAAAAAGTATGGAAGAGCAAGAGAATTTGTAGATGCCGAGATTTCTACCAGACTTGGTGTTGGTGCAGACTTAGATACCTTGCCGACTACACCAAGCTGAGCATAAAACTTTAGTTCTTTAATAATACGTTATGATAAAAGCTGTTTTCTTTGATCTTGATGATACGCTCTTTGACTACGAATACGCGCACCAAAAAGCACTCGCCAAGGTCTTTGCAAGAATCCATAAACTGACAAACATGGATACTGAACTCATTAAACTCATGTTTGAACTCGCACAGAAAGATGTCAAAATGCAACTCGCAGGAACTGCCGCTTCACACAATAGGGATCTATATTTTCAGAAATTTTTTGAAAAGATGAACCTCAAGTGTAAAAATGCGATCCTTCCCAAAACCATTATTGAGCTCTATGATCTCTACTGGGCAAACTTTTACCCTGCGATGAAAAAAGAAATTCGAAGCAAGAAAACCCTCCAATTTCTTAGAGCAAAAGGCATAAAAACCTGAATCATCACCGATTCAATCACCTATACCCAACTGAGAAAACTTGAAAGACTCAATCTTTCTGAAGATATTGATATTTTGATCACTTCTGAAGAAGCAGGTACTGAAAAACCGCATTCATGAGGCTTCTTATTAGCTTGTCATAAGGCAGGTGTCCTTGCAAGTGAATCGCTCATGGTTGGAGATAATATTGAAAGAGATATTGATGGGGCACAGTGGATTGGTATGAAAGGCATCTGGATCAATAGACACGGGAAAAAGAATAAAGGGATCAATGCTCATTTTACCGTGCAAACAACGAAAGAGCTCTATGAACTTATTAAAAAGCTCATTGGGTAGCAAGAGTTGATTTTAGTTTTTTCTTTATTATGAGTATTAAAGATTTATTTTCTAGAGTTAAAGAACACATCTCTCCAAGCCCTAAGTATTATGCTATCAAACATTCTGCTGATGGAGGAGTAATATCTAACGCTTTGGTTTCAGTATTGGGGAAATGATCTTTTTTGGGCTGATGAAATATAGGAGATATTTCTAAAATTATGACTCGCTATCATACAAAAAACATTCCTTTTGCCGTGAAGAATTTTCCTTCATCAGATAAAGCATTTCGTGCGATTTCAAATTATCACTTACTCAAACAGGCAAAAAATTCCCACATGGACTACTTATAGACTCCTTCAGAAAGAGAACGAGAATTTACCTTTTGGTATTTTAATGACCTTGGGGAGCAGTAAGGATCGTCTTTGTTTTTCTCCTCATAATCTATCAAATGACAGACAACAAATCAAAGAATATAAGCTTTTAGAGCAAGTAACAAATTTACAAGATTTTTTTCAACAAGCTTTTGATATCCTTTCTAAAGCTCAACAATACAATATTAGACTTGCTTGGGATACTTACATGCTTATACTAAAAAATCAAAGCGAACTTGAACTTCTCGTTTGAGATCTTGATTTTATCAAAGAAGCTAAAGATAGCATGCCAGAGGAGGTCTTTGAAAATAATCTGTATGATTTTTTATGAATGCTTGTTGAATTAGAATTTCATATCTGAGCTTCTTGGATTGACGATTTTACTACTTTTTTGGAAAAGGAAAAAGGTATAGATAGCAAGGATTTAAGCCAAGAAGTTAAGAAAGAACGACGACCTTGGGCTCGAAGTTGTGATTAAAATGATAGTGATTAATGATTAAAAAACCGACTTCCTCAAGGAAATCATTCTTTATCTTTTTTTATAGAAAGAAACTATTTCAAAAGTATTTGGAGCAAGGGGCTTTATTTGAACTATGAAATTTTGAGCAACAGGGAAATAAGAAATCTGAGTTCTTGTTTTAGAATAAGGAATACGAATACCATTGCTTCTCTGAAATTCAATTTTTGAAGTTAATTCTGGAAGTAAGGAATCTGCCAATGATTCAATTTCCTGTTGATCTGCGAAATAAATCTTCTTTTGTTGTCTAGCTTTTTCACAACCTTTCTCTTCACTATGCTGATCCAAAATATGAGAGAGTGCCTTTTGTGTAAAAAGGATCGTGGTCTTACCAACCTTATATTGAGAAAGAATAGGACTTGAAGAAAGAGTTTCTAACATTGAAGCTGTAAATAGAAATAAATCTACAATAAGTATAAGGAAATATGAATGAAAAAGCAAAAAATCTGAACTAAAATTTCTCTTGAAATTCAGATTTTTTTCTCTACTATAGCACTTGCAATAATTTAGTGCTATTTATTTCATACACTGGAAAAAACATGAACTTCAATAAACTTACCATCAAAGCCAGCGAAGCGATTCAGGAAGCCAACGGCCTCTGCACCAAGAGAGAAAATAGTCAGATTGGAACTGAACATCTCCTTTTTGCCATGCTGGAGCAGCAAGATGGCTACCTCCCTGCGATTATCAAAAAGCTTGGAAAGTCGCTTGACCAGCTCAAAGCTGAAACGATACTCCTTTTGGATCAGCTTCCAAAAATTCAGTGAGCAAGCCAAATCGGACTGAGTTCGGAGCTTAACCGCATTTTAGAGCAAAGCGAACAGGAAATGAAAGCCCTCGGCGATCTCTACATCACGACCGAGCATTTTTTTCTGGCATGCCTCAAAGTTGAAAATCCCGTGAAAAAGCTCCTTGAAAAGCTCGGAATCGACTACCAAACGACCAAAACGACCATTCTTCAGATGAGAAATGGGGAAAGGGTGGAGACCAACGATCCAGAAGTCAGTCTTGAAGTCCTTTCTAAATATGGGAAAGATATTACCCTCCTCGCTGAGAAAGGCAAGCTTGATCCGGTGATTGGGAGAGATGAGGAACTAAGGAGGGTTTTGCAGATTCTCTCTCGTAGGACCAAGAATAATCCAGTTCTTGTCGGCGAACCGTGAGTCGGGAAAACGGCGATTATTGAGCTGCTTGCTCAGCAGATTGTCAAAGGCGAAGTGCCCGATCTCTTGAAAGACAAAAAAATCATTGAACTCGATCTGGGCGCTTTGATGGCAGGAAGCAAGTATAGAGGAGATTTTGAGGAGAGATTAAAGGCGATTTTGAAAGAAGTAGAAAAATCTGAAGGACAGATCATTTTGTTTATTGATGAACTGCATATGGTCGTAGGGGCTGGGAAAACTGAAGGTTCTATGGATATGGGGAATATGCTCAAACCTGCACTTGCAAGAGGACAAATCAGAGTGATTGGTGCGACCACGATTAACGAATATCGTCTGCATATCGAAAAAGATGCGGCACTTGAAAGAAGATTTCAGCCCGTTATGGTCAATGAGCCAAGTAGAGAAGATGCGATAGCGATCCTCCGCGGTATCAAAAAAGCCTATGAAACCCACCACGGCGTAAAAATCACTGATGATGCGGTGATTGCTGCGGTAGATCTCTCGATGAGATACCTTTCTGACCGCAAACTCCCTGACAAAGCAATTGATCTGCTTGATGAAGCTGCTGCAAGCGTAAAAATGAGGCGTGCAACCATGCCTGAAGAAGTCCTCAAACTTGAAAAACAGATCAATACCCTAGAAATTGAAAAGCAAGCCTTGATAAGGGATACTGAAAAGAAAGACTAATCACAGTTGATCGTTTCTTCTTCCCCGGTCTGCATATTTTTTAGCTTATAGATGCCTTGTTCCTTTTCTCCTCCTCAGTACACCACTACGAAAGGAATTCCTTTTTTATCCGCATAAGCAAACTGTTTTCCGAGCTTTTCAGCACTTGGGAAAATTTCAAAAGTCTGACCTTTCTCAGCAAATTTCGCCGCCAAAGCAAGGATTCCCTCCAAATTCTCCTCAAAATGCAAGAAGAGATAGTCAGCAATGGTCTGCTTTTCTTTTGCCTGTTGCTCAAAGACTTTTCCAAGGATTCTACTGATCCCAATACTTCCTCCTACTCCGCAATACTCGTTTCTCTTGGGATCAATGTAGCCAGTCAGATTTTCATATCTTCCACCACCGCAGATAGAACCAAGGTTTTCATCGTTTTTCAGCACCGCTTCAAAAATCGTCCCCGTGTAGTAGTCAAGCCCTCTAATGATTTTCAGATCCACGACTCGCTGAAAATTCAGACACATTGCCGCTTTCATCTGCTGGAGGTAGTGAATAACGGTCTTGAGCTCGTCAAATCCCTCTTGAAACAGCTCACGCTCATCAAAAGCGGAAATCTGCTCAATCTGCTCGAGATCATCCGCCTGAAAAGAGATAAAATTCAGAATTTTTGCTGTTGTTTCGCTTGAAATCCCCAAATCCGTTTCCAAGGTTGCTACGAAGTTTTCCTGTCCAATTTTGCTATATTTATCAATAAGGTTGGAAATCGCTTTTGCTTGCTCCTCATCTGAGCTTACGCTTGCGAGGAAGGCTTTGATCAGCTTTTTGTTGCTGATATGAAATACCGCATGATCATTGAGCTCACAAACCTCTACCACCTTGCTCAAGGTCTGCCCTAAGGTCGCAATAATCTCCGCATCATAGTAGAGATGCGACTTTTCTCTTTTCCAAATCACATCAATATCGCACTGAAAAAACTCTCTATATCTTCCTTTTTGTGCCCTTTCTCCTCTCCAAACCGGCTGAATCTGATATCTCTTGAAGGGGAAAGTCAGCTGATGCTCCCAGTCCAGCGTATATCTTGCAAACGGAACCGTCAAATCAAAATGCAAGCCATAATCCTTCAAATCCTCGCTCCCTTGTGCCATTCCATACAGCCCAAAAATCTGTTTTCCTGTCTCTTCTCCGTTTTTAGAAAGCAAGACTTCGTTCTTCTCCACCGCAGGCGTATGAATATGTGTATATCAAAACTGTTGATAATTTTTCTCAATTGTTGCCTTGAGCTTATCAAAAATGAGCTGTTGACCTGGACTATATTCAGGAAATCCACTTGGACGAAGTTCTGCCATAAAGAAAAAAAAAAGAAAATAAATCTGACTCCTTTTTAGGGAAATCAGCCCAAAAAGCAAGGCTTACAAAAAAAAGCTCAGTTATTATACAAAGTACGTTAGCTTTTCTGCTTGAAAGTTGAGGAAAAAAAACTACACCTAAAGCTGAATTCAGATTTAAACTTTTTTGTTCTTAATATGAAAAAAGTAGCAGTTTTTCTTTGTTTATTTGGACTTTTGTTCTTTGCTGGCTGTCAAAAGGCGAATCCTCAGGAACTTCAGGATTATACGAATGGTTTGCTTTCTCTGCAGGAGGGGGCAGTGAATTTGCTTCAGGACTATTATCAAGGGGAAGAATTTCTTTCTGGAGGGCGTTCTCCGTTGGCGATCTATACTGCAACATTGGAGGGCCTACAGGGGTTTACTCAGCAGGGGAGTGGCGTTCCTGCACGAAAGTGAGATTCTCAGCTAAGAGATTGAGTCTTAGACTATCTCTCGGGGCTTACTCTGGCTTTTTCTGGATATGAAGGACCTTTGATGACTCAACTTTCGCTTTCTTCTGGAGAAGTATTGCTTTGGTATCAGGAGCATCGTTCTCTAGTTTCGGAAAATGCGATGGCCTTTGCAAAGACCCTTGCAGAGCTTGATAAAGCCTTGGAAGCTACGTATTCTCAGTTTGTAGCTAATCATTTCTAGGAAAAGTTTTTTTGTAAGAGGGGATTGAGGGAGATTTTCTCAAAAAAAAATTGCATTATTATAAAATATTCTTATACTTAGGACATAAAGAATCTTTTGTTTATTTTTTTAACTCAAAACAAAATGAAACAACCGCCATTCAAGAAGCTTTTTATCATCGTAGGAAGCCTGATCGTACTTTCTGGCTTTGTCTGGGTAATCGCTCAGAGTGATACGGCATCACTTGTCATTGATACGGACAAGTTTAATGCTGTGCAAGAAATCCAGGAGGTGCATCTTAATGAGTTGCAGGGAAATGCGATCTCTTCAACCAGAGCAGGAATGAAAGTAGAAAAACCAGGAGTACTCGGTATCGGAACCGTAGATGCAACTACCAATAGAGTTGGTGCACTCAAAAATACCGTGAATTCTGATACCTCAATCATTGCAGGTTCAGAAAATAGAAATGAAGCCTGAGTTGGAGCTTTTATTCTCTGAGGAGAAAAGAATAGAGCAAGTGGAACGAAGGTCAATAGTTTGATTGTGGGTTCTACAGCTACGGAGGTTTCTACCTCTGGAACTATTATTCTAGCTTCTTCTGGAGTAAGGATTTCTGCTCCAAATGTGGTAGCCATTGGTCTAGAAAATGTAAGAGTTAACGCTGGAAACGCAATTCTTCAGGCTGGTAGCGGAGTTACCATCAATAAGCCAGGAGCCTTTACGGTAGGATCAAATATTACCGTTAATCATGATGGAGTTTTTGTCTTCAATGCTCAGGGGACAACGAATACTGCCAAAGAGCACACCTTCCTCGTGAATGCTGATCAGGGAATGATGGTTGGGACTGATAATAATCTTTTAGGATCTTCAGTTCAACTTACCGTAAGCGGAGCTGTAAAGCTCGGAAGAGAAAATGCTTGTACGACAGCTCAGAATGGGGCTGTGTATAAATATCCGTGTCCTAACAATAGCAAATATGCCTGCCTCTGTGGATGTACCAGTGCAGGAGCAGTTTCTCTTAGCAATCATAAGGCTTGTGCAGGCGTTTGTGATGCAGGAGCTTCTTGTGTGATTCAGCCTCAGTGTGGAGATCGTGCTACGGCTCATGAAGCAGGAGAAACTACGTGGAGACCTTTTTCAAACTTTTGTGCAGATGGGCAAGATGTGATCGGAACCGAGCCTCGTTTTCCAGCTCAAGGGTCTAGTGTAACTTGGCAGTGTCCATCACCTTTTGACAAGAATATCGTAAAAACCTGTACCGCAACTAGGAAAAAAGAATTGGGGGGGGGTAAAACCTGCTTCTGAACCATTCCTTCTAATGCGGTGCTTGCAAGTTCAAATGAAACAACAGGACTTACTGTGGATACCGAACGAAAACTTGTAGCAAGCAATACTTCTGCGAAATGTGAATATGTATGTGCAGCTGGTTATGTTTATAATGCGCTTTCTCAAAGTTGTGTGGTTCCAAATTATCAGTGTACTGGGCAAACACCTGCAAATTCAGAACTTATTCCTGGAGATGATCAAGGACTAACAGCCAATACTCCAAAGAAACTTGTAACAAGTAATACCTCTGCGAAATGTGAATATGTGTGTGCGGATGGGTATACTAATGTCGGAGGTTCTTGTACTTCTATGGGGGCTGGTTACCAGTGTACAGGAATAACACCTGCAAATTCAGTACTTGTTCCTGGGGATAATCTGGGACTAACAGCCAATACTCCAAAGAAGCTCGTAGCAAGCAATACCTCTGCAAAGTGTGAATATCTTTGTGCTGAAGGCTTTAAGTATCAAAATGGTAAATGTGTAGCTAAAAAATGGAGGTGTACTAAATTTTCTTGAAGGTGTGCATCCTCATCGCGATGTACTCCTCCAGAGCATGGTTGGGTGTTTATGCCACCATCCTTTTTAACTCTTCTTTGAGAAACAGCTACTTGTTCTTGTACTTGTATTCCTGGACCTGGTGCAATATACCAATGTGATTCAGCAGAAGGAGAACCAGAGTATGCTCAAGGAACATGTATAGAAGGAGTATGGGAATAATCAAATACAATCATAAAAAAACAGAATTTAAAAAGAGAGAGGGGAGGCTTCATCAGTCTTCCCCTCTTTTCTAAAATCTCCTTGACCTTAGATGCTCATATCTTTCCTCTTATTATGAGGAATTTGATTTATTTTGCTATGTCTAAAGCTCCTTGACCATATAGGTTCCCTCAAGTTCATAGCCTTGCTTGCGATAATATTCTCTCACCCCTACTCCAGAAATCACTGACAAACGAGAAAAATCTGACTTTTGAGCGATGGTTTCAGCGACTTTTAGCAGTTGCTTTCCTAGTCAAGTGTGCTGGACTTTTCCTTTTCCTTCTTCATCTTGCTTGAGTCCTTGTAGACTTCCATAGACATGAAGCTCTCTAATCAAAGCGGTGTTCAAGCCGAGCCCTGCAAGATCAATCCTTTCTGCTTCCCAAGGCAAGAGCAACCTCGTGAAACCATAGAGATACCCAAGCCCATCTTCATAACTGATGAAATATTCTTTCCCAACTGAACTTTCGTAAGCTCTCACGACAAGATTGAGGAAGTCAGTTTTTTCTTTTTTGTTTCTCATCTCTCTACTTCTGGTATCCAGACTCACGAAATGACGAAAACTTGAAAGCTCTGGCTGCTGTCCAAGAAGATAAGTTTGAAAAGAAGCAGTCTGATCGTCTTTACGAGCGAAGCGAAGCAATCCAGTTGGATCGTTTTTTTGGATTGCCACACTTCACTTCGTTCCGTTCGCAATGACTGAAAAAAACTCCTCTTCATCACTAAAAACCTGCAAGTTTTCATACAATCTCGCATAAAACGCTGAGCGAGTAGTTGAGTCAGCTTTTTGATAGGTCTTCAAAAGCTTTTCGTGCATCAGCTGAGAAAGATTGGTTACATTAGAACCTGCACTAATTTCTGTCGCAGGAATATCACGAATTAGCCTCTTAATTCTCGTATACGGCGGAATAATCTCACGAAACGTGGTCGTAATGATCTCAGAAATCTCTTCTGTCGTGATCGGCTGATACTTCCCTTGCTGATACAGATCATAGAGTTCAGTATTGGGAATGACCGAAGTCGGATAGAACTTGATTTCATCAGGTTTGAGATAAGGATTTTCATAAATATCACGAAAAGTCTGAAGATCTTTTTCCACAGTAGAACCGTATAATCACGGCATAATATGAATAGAAAATTTGAAAGCATATTGCCTGAGCTTATGGAGGGCTTTTTCTACTTCAGCGAGGTGATGTCCTCTTTTATTGAGATCAAGAATCTGATCATCTGTGGATTGCACGCCCATCTCAATTCTCGTTACTCCCATCGCCCTCCAATCCTGACAATTTTGATCGGTCACAAATTCAGGTCTGGTTTCTATGGTCAGACCGATGATTCTATGCTGTGCAGTTTCGTTGGTCTGGATTGCTTCTTCCAAAGAAGTTGAAAGCTGAATCTGATCTTGATTTGTGATTTCAAAGGCGTATTTCCATTCGGTAGAAGAGGCTTTCTTTGGAGAATCACCCCCCCAACCCCCTCTTTGAAAAAGAGGGGGAGCCCTCCTCAAGTTTAGTTTTGAGTGTTGAAGTTTCGGAAATAAGGTCTTTTAATTCTTCAATAACCTGATGAAAATGAAATTCTAAATCAGCATTTTTTATCCTTACAACAACTAATCCATAGGTTTCAAGCACTTCATCTCTCCAAAGATCGTAAGCAGATTGATCATGCTCCTGATGCCCTTTTCAATCCAATTCAATAACCAATTTGCAAGCAGGAATATAAAAATCAGCGATAAAGTGATCTATCGGTTTCTGCCTATAAACATTCAGTTCAATATCTTGCAAAAAGGCTGTCCATAATTTTTTTTCTGCTGAGGTTGGATTTTTTCTGAGGAGTTGAGCCTTTTTTTTTGCATCAAGATGATATGGTAATGAGCCTGATGTAATCAGATGTTGCTCTTTAATATACTTTTCTGCTTCAAAGGCATCAAAAAAACCTACAGCCCCTCTAATACTAAGATAATGATACTTCTTTTCATCTATTTTTCGTGATGCTTCTTCAAGAGATTCTTTACTGGAACATTCTCCCTCTACCTCCTTCCCGACTTTATTGAGGACTGTCTCCTTTGAAAAAGGAGAGGTGGTTTGTTTTTGCATCTCTTCATTAGTAGAGAAAGAAGCTTGTTTTTGCATTTCCCCTCTTTTTCAAAGAGGGGCTAGGGGTGATTTCTCATTAGAGCGAATCTCTAACTGATCAAAAGTATTGCAAGCGTCATAAAGCTGCTTGATAAAATCAAGCTTATAGTCCCTCGGATAGAAATCCCAAGTCCCACCGAGCACAATCATTTCAATTTTATCAGTCTTGTGACCGGTTTGCTTGAGCGAATAAAGCCTATTATAGACCTGCTTGATTGGATCAAATTGATTGAGAAAAGCCCTCATCGCTCATGGTTCTGATTTGATATAGCTCTTCGGCATCTCAGGATCGTTTGGACAGAAAATACAGCGAGAAGGACAAGGAAAAGGCTTGGTAAGTACCTGAATCGGAACAATCCCAGAAAGTGAACGAATCGCCCTCTTACGCAGCAAAAGCTCAAAATCTGGATTTTTTTCTATTTTTTCCTGCTCCAAGAGCTGAAAGTAGGCTTGAAGAATTTGTGATTTGCTCGGCAAAGTCGCTAATTGATGTGCTTTTGAAAAAGCCCTCTGAGCATCTTTTAAGGATTCAGAAGTCAGATTTTTATCGTTAAGAAGCGTAAGAACGAGCGATTCATAGTGCATAGAGAAAAAAAAGAAAGACAAAACAACGAAACTATACAAAAGCCACCAAGAAAAACAAGAAAAAAGCTGAAAGGAACGAAAGGCAGTAAAAATAGCATTCCATCGGTTTAGAAGATTATTCTAGTGCTGCATCTTCGCTGAGAATGCAAGATTTTGCTGAATCAATCCAGTAAAAACCCTCTGGGCATATCGGAGCAAGTTCAGGTTTTTCTTCTGGGAGGGGAGTCTTTTTTTCACAAGCAGCTAAAATGACCGTAAAAAAGAGGATTCCTAAGAGCTTTTTCATTGCTATTGAGCTTAGGGGTAAAATTTAGCCTTCCATTTCTTGATTGAGCAAAAGGGTCTGATTTTCAATCACCATTTTTCCCAAGATATCATCAATGTTTCCCATCATAATATTTGGCAGATTTGACCAAGATTCGTGGATACGGTGATCGGTTACTCTATCTTGAGGGAAATTATAGGTTCTGATTTTCTCTGAACGATCTCCGGTTCCGATCTGATTTCCCCTTAGATTTTTTTCTTCGGCTTGCTTTTTTTCAAGTTCAATCTGATAGAGCCTTGATTTCAAAACGGCAAAGGCTTTTTCTTTATTCTGCATCTGAGATTTACTATCTCCGATATTAACGATGAGTCCGCTTGGCAAGTGGTGCAATCTCACTCCTGTCTGGTTTTTATTGGCATTTTGTCCTCCAGAAGAAGAAGCTGCATAGGTATCCATCACGATATCTTTCGGATCAATCTGAATATCTACATCTTCCGCCTCAGGCATAATCGCAACCGTAACCGTAGAAGTATGCACTCTTCCATTGGATTCGGTATCAGGGATTCTCTGCACTCTATGCACTCCTGATTCAAACTTCATCAGCGAATACACCGAATCTCCAGCAATTTTGACCATCACAAATTTTACTCCACCGATATCAGAAAGCTGCTCCTCCACGATTTCAGGCTTTCGTCCTTTTTTTTGTGCGAAAGTGAGATACATTTTGAGCAGTTCTGAAGCGAAAAGTCCTGCCTCATCACCTCAAGCAGCAGGTCTGATCTCAAGGTAGATATTCTTGTCATCATTCGGATCTTTCGGCAGAAGTGCGATTTTAAGCTGATGATCAAGGGTTTCAATTTCCTCTCTCGCATTTTCTAGCTCTTCTTTTGCCATTTCTAACAAATCAGGATCGCTTTCATTAGCGAGCATCTCTTGGGCATTTTGCTCGGTTTCCAAGGCTTTTTTGTAGGCAAGAGCGAGATTGTAAGTCGCTTCAAGATTTGAAAGTTCTTTATTGATTTTCTTGGCTTTCTCCATATTTTCAAAAATCTCGGGCTGGAGCGACTGTTCTCTGAGGCTTTCGTATTTGGTAATGATGGTTTGCAATTTATCTAGCATTAGAAGTGATGAAAAAAGGTAAAAAGTCTGATTTTTTATGAGTTTGTCTGCGCTAGTAAAAGATTTCCTTTAAAGGGAGAGAAAAAATTCTCAAAAGCCATTCTGACACTCCAGAAATATAGCTTCCTAAGACTCCAGAAAGGGGACCAACGACCACAAGTAAGAGAAATCCGATCGCGATATAATGCATGTTTTTCTCAAGTCGAAAACCTGCTTTAGGTGAAAGTATTTTGATCAATCTATATCCATCTAGTGGAGGCAAAGGAATCATATTGAAGGTTGCTAATCCAAAGTTGATCGTAGAAAAGAGCAACCAAAACTGACTTACAAGATCTTTCCCTGCAAAAATCTCAGGGAGTTGGAGTCAAAAAATCCACCCATAGATAAACATGATAAGGAGCCCTAAGCTTCCCAGCAGAATATTGCTCGCAGGCCCTGCAAGTGCGGTAAAAAGTTCATCTCTATAGGGTTTTTTGTAATAGCTGGGATCAATTTGCACGGGTTTTCCTCGCCCAAAATGAATAATAAAAATCATCAAAAATCAGATTGGATCAATATGTTTCAAGGGATTGGGGGTCAGTCTTCCTTGAATCTTTGGCGTAGGATCACCGAGCTTGTAAGAAGTATAGGCATGCGCAAATTCGTGGATTCCGATAGAAACCAGCAAGATGATCGCAAGTTGAATATAGATGATGATCTGTGTAGAAACAGGCATTTTTGAATGCGTGATAAAAACATCAGAAAGCATAGGGTTTTCCTTTTGATTTTCAAGACCTAGAGCGGAGTGAAGTTGTTATTCGTTAGGCTGGATGAGCCCTTCAAATGGATTTTCACTAGGGTTTATGTTGGAATGAATTGGTTCCTTAAGCACAGCTTCTTTGCTTTCTCCTTGTTTTTCTTCTCCACTACCTTCAGTCTGATTTTCCTTGTTTTCAGTAAAAGAGAAAAGACTGAGTCAGATTTTGTTTTGAAGATGTTTGAGGAACCCCTTAATATCCTTTGCTTTTTCAAAGTTGATTTCTGTAGATTGGATCAAGGTTGCATGCTGGTAGAGATGATTTCTTCGATTGTATTCATACATAAAGCCTGTCGTTCCAAATGCGGAATCCATCAGATTTTCTTTAATATTTACGAAATCATAAGGATAACCTACGATTACAAATGGCATATCTTGAGCAAAAATAGCGTTGATTTGCTCTGCAATTTCGGTTTTTTGAGGACCTTTGCTATATTGCTTGAAGAGATTTGTGAGGTTCGGATTGCTATATTTTGAAGGGTTTACCAAAGCTTCATTGGTTGTTAAGATTTTGAGAATATCTTTTCTCATCCCAATAGTGATCGTATTAACGAGAATATCGTAGTCTCCCATTACCAGTTTTGCTTCCATTGCCTCTGGAGAGCTGATCTGTTCAAACATAAAATTATCAATAATCTTTGCCTCTTCCAAAATCTTTCTGAGCTGTTTTACTGCGAAGTTTGAAGCGAGGTTATTGTAGTATACGACATTGATTTTTCGTTCATTTCCCTCATCTTTGGGTTGCTGAGTGTTCGCGAGGACATAGAGATCAATATTTGCGATCGTATAGGTCTTTCCCTTGATCGTTCCAATGATAGTATATTGATTGAGTCCATCATTCAGATTTTTCCCGTTTTCTAGAGGATAGATGACCTTTTTGTCAGTCTTTTTGTAGTTTTTTGGTGAGAACTCATTATTTTTCGCATCTTTGATTTTGATGCTTTCAAATTGGTTTGAGAACTTGATTTCTAGGTTGAAGGTATTTTCAGTCTTTGGCGTATAAAAGACAAATTTCCTTTCTACTCCATTGATACTGATAGATTTTTTTAAGGCTTGAACGCCACTATCTTCCAAATCCTGCTGCTGAACCCCATCTTCCTTCTCGGTAAGCGAAACGCGGTTGATAAACTCCTGAATATTGCTTCCATCTGAATAGAAATGAGAAAGCAGATTTTCTTTGTACATTTTGAAGAATTTTCCATACTCTTCTCCGACATAGAATTTTGCATTGATAAGCCCTCCAAGCGCTCTTCTGAGTCTGACTTTCATTTTTGGAGATTTGGTATTGAAAAAGAAGCTGAGGAGTTCGCTTTTCACGATATTTTGCCTTTTGTAATCAGGAAGTTCTAGCTGATTAGCGTAGAGGTCAATGATGGTGCTATTTTCTTCAAGTACTGACTTGGAAAAGGACTCAAAATCCTCATAATTCTTGATCTGGTAAAAGGCGAGATTGGTATCCTCACACTGCATAAGGTTGAAAACCAGACTTTGAGGGTCGTTAGATTTTGGCTGGAGTTTTCCACAGGCACTGGTGATCGGATTTGCTGCGAAAGCACCGATATAATCATTGTATTGTGCATGTTCTAGGATATGCTTTGGCAAAATCGCTGAGGTGAAAAAGTAGTTATTATCCGTGGTGCTGGTTGGGAATGTGATCTTGATCCTTTCAGCTTCCTGTTCTACTTTAATCTCTTGATAGGCAGTAAGTGGCTTGATATTCCAGATATTTTGGCGGATCACTTTATCATAGGTAAAGAAGAGATCTTCTAGTCCCCAAGGCATTCCATCAGACCAGGTTTTCCCCGTTCCATTGGGACTAACGAAATAGGTCTGATAATCCTGAGTAATGATCTTACAGTTCTTTCCCTCAAGTCCTTCTTCATTCAACGTTGCGTAGTCTGCACAAGCATCAAACAAAAAAGACTGATAAAAAACGCTTTGTCAGTCATTTTTGAGATAAGGCAAATAAGAGATTTGATTGAAAATTGCTTCAACAAAAGTTCCTCATTTTTTGTTTACCTTTTCCCCATTTTCGTTGAGGAATTGGTAGCCAAGAATTAGGGTCATCAATACCCAAAATGCAGATACTACATACAAGAAATAAGTCAGAATTTTTTTTGGAGAACTTGACTCATAGACACGATATCGCATGATTACACATAAGGTAAAAACAAGACGATGATCACAAAAAGGATTCCGCTGATCAACGCTATTTTCTTAAATTTTCCTTCCATGGTTTTTTTGCTTCCGTATTCGTTTCCTCCTGCAGATGCTCCACCGATTCCCATACCGATTCCTCCTCCTTTTGGAGACTGAAGCAATACGCTCACGATAAAAACGATTCCTACGAGGATCATCGCAATGATTAAGGCTGTTCTCATAACTTGAATGATAAGAATTAAAGATAAATCTGATGTAGTTTAAGGATTTGCTTTTTGAATGCAAGTTTAGCGAAAGTCTCGGCTTGAGAATTGACTATTCAGTAGCAAGTGGAATGCCTTTACATGCTTCTCCACATTCTTTCCAGACCTTAAAAACCTCATCAATTACTGGTTCTTGGGTTGTGAAACTTCCTTCATCAGTCGTTAACTCTACTTGTAAACTATGTGCCTGAAAAAGGTTTTTGACCTTACCTTCAAGGATCAGATTTTTAGCTTCTTCTCGTGAAATTTCCTTGGGGAATTCGTTAACTGCACATTGCTCTCCTGAGTTCTCATCACAGCTTGGAACAAAAGTCTCGTTTTTGACTTCTGGATCAATGCCTGGTTCCGTTTCTGGTTCAGTAAGGGGCGTGGTTTCTTGGAGTGGATTTGCTGGGGCTTGCACCTCATCAAAAGGGTAGAGGCTCGCGAAAACGATTCCGATGATTGCCAAAAGGAGGGCTCCGATTCCAAGTTTCATTTTTGCGGTGCTTGTCATTGCAAGGTATGAAAAACTAAAGCTGCTCTTAGTGTAGGATTTTTGTTCTGATTTTCAAATGTTTTTTTGTAGAGCAAGATTTTTCAGGATACTACTGATGAGTTTTCCCATTGCTGAAAAGGGTTTTTAAATCTTCCAAAAAAAAGTCCACAAAAACTTGACAAATTGGGGGGGGGGATATAATGATCTTGTTTTAATTTTTTATTTTTCATTTTTCATGACTAGAAAGACTAGAGGAAAAGACGAGGGAAATATACGGTTGGAAAAACAACAGGAGAGATTACAGAGCTTGAGGGATAAAGGAAAAGAAATCCTAAAGCCAGTTTTTGAGCTCAAGAAAGAGCAGAGAGAAAAACTTATGGCATTATTGGCGCATGCTTCTCCTCAAATAAAGAAAAACTACAAACTTCTTATCAGAGTCTATGACCAGCAGATCAATGCTCTTTTGAGAGAGGAAAATGCAGACCTTATCAAGAAAATCCAAACGCTTTCAGAGCAGATTCAGAAGCATAAGCATTTGATGGCAGATCTTCTGAGGCGGAAAAGGATTTTAGATCCCCAAGGAACGCTTTCTGATCAAGAAGTGGCGGAGCTGTTTTTTTGAAAACAAGATAACGTACAAAGAACTCCTGAGCCAAAACAGAAGAAATGAGAGGGAAACCTTGACCCAAAAGCTGAAAAACCTGAGCCAAAAGAGCAGAAAGTAGAGGGAACTCCTCAGGACAAGGGCGATCAAACTCCAGAAATCAGCAAAAAAAAACCAGATTCTTCCCTTCCTCAAGGCAAAAATCAAGGGAAGAAAAAGAGAGGGAAAAAGAAAGGACAGGGAGGAATGTGAGAGCAGCATCCAGCTTGAGGAAACTCATGAAAATCACAGCCACAAGGTGAAAAGCCTGATTGAAGACCAGATTCGAAATCAGCCTTAAATCCAGAGGGGCAACAAAAGAAGTCACAACAATCTCTTCCTGCAGAAACTCAAGGAAAGCTTCCAGAAAAACCCCTCGGAGCTGTCACCGAAGCCGACCTCCTCAATAAACCCAATATGACTGCTGAGGACAAGGAAAGCATGAAAGCTATCCTTGCTTTTATGAAGAAAAAAAACTCCTTACGAACCGATGAAAACCTCAAAAAACTTTATGATAATGTCCGCTATCATCACAATGCCATCGAGATTGCAGGTCGTAAATGGTCCAGATCCTACCGAGAAAGCTCCAAAGTTGGACCAAATAATCGAGAGTATATTTCAGATCCAAAGGATGTATGTAAACCAAGAGCTTTTTACAAGCAAAAAACAGGCTTGCAGTATTTCAACCATGCAGCAGCTTTAGAAGAGCAGAAGGAAATGAAGAAGCTTGGACAAAAACTTCCTAGCAAAGATGACTTGGAAGCAACGCTTCAAGCCCTTCCTGGTGAATATAAAAAAGAAAAATGACATGAAGAAAAATGGCATAAAGGAGGACATATCTTCTATCTTTTATTTAATGGGGCTAGGAAGTATACCGACTACTGCCGATCGGGCGGTGAGCTCAATTGTGAGGCACTTTCTAATTGTCTGTGGTCTTCTTCCGAGTGTGGTACAGATACTGCTCGGTCGTTCTTATGTGATGATACTGGAGGTTTTTTATGTCAGTACAATATTGACTATTGTTTTGTGCTTCGTGCGGTTTTTCAATAACTCCTGTTTTTTGGAGAGCGAGGGTTGACTTTGTAAATCCACCCCAACCCCTCCTTTGAAAAAGAAGGGTTTTTTTGTCCAATAACTCCTGTTTTTTGGAGAGCGAGGGTTGACTTTTTGTCCTTTTTCAAATCCCCCTCAATCCCCCTTTATCAAGGGGGAGGTTTTTTCTCAGCACTTCCCCTCTTGAAAAAGAGGGGCTAGGGGAGATTTGCTTTCTTATTTAATATCCCCCCCTTAAAGAAGGGGGGACTTTTGGTCTGGATTGCCGTGCTCGCGTTGGTCCTCCCTAGTAAGGGAGGTGCCTGAAGGGCGGAGGGTTTCCTTTTCCGAATCTTTGGATTCAAAAGGCATTTGGAAACCAGCTTTCTTTACTTTTTTCAAGTTTGCTTTCTAGTTCATTTTTCAGCTCAGTAGGGAGCATTTCTCTTTTCCTCAGCCTGATTTCAAAGTGATTCCCCTGGTTTTTCCCAACGGCAAGCGGCTCATAATGC